>JAIKXA010000018.1 GCA_024684355.1 Lachnospiraceae bacterium | reverse complement strand
CTCTAACAGCTTTTTCTTGATATCCTCTTTGAAATCTGCAAGTGTATCAAACTCTGAGATCTCCTGTGCAAACTCGTCATCAGCCTCAGGAAGCTCCTTACGTGTGATGGCATTGATCTTGCACTTGAATACTGCTGCCTTACCCTTTAAGTTCTCTGCATGATACTCTGCGGGAAAGGTAACGTTGATCTCTTTCTCGTCACCGATATTCATACCGATGAGCTGCTCTTCAAAGTTGTCAATAAATGTGTGTGATCCGATAACAAGCTCTGCGTTCTCTGCCTTGCCGCCCTCGAAAGGTACACCGTCTACGCTGCCTTCATAGTCAAGCTTGATGATATCCTTATCCTGAACGGGCTGGTCCTCGATAGTGATGCTTCTTGCGTTCTGATCTCTGAACTTCTCGATCTCAGCATCGATCTCGGCATCGGTAACTTCTGCCTCATGCTTTTCAACCTCTACGCCCTTGTAGGTACCAAGCTTAACTTCGGGCTTAACTGCTACAACTGCTGTATAGATAAACTCTGAACCTTTCTCGATCTTTACCAGGTCGATCTCAGGACGGGAAACGATCTCTAATCCGCTCTTTTCTGCTGCTTCTGCATATGTATCATTAATGGCTATATCAGCCGCATCCTCATAAAATACGGAAGGTCCGTATACTTTCTCAATAAGTGCAAGCGGAGCCTTACCCTTTCTGAAGCCCTGTAACTGGATCTTATTCTTATTCTTCTGGTAAGCCTGATTATATGCGTCTGCAAACTTCTCAGCCTCTACCTCGATAGTAAGCTTAAAACTGTTTTTTCCTAAATCCTCTGTCTTTACGTTCATTGTCGTTCCTCCTAATTCTTATCTAAAAAAGATGTTCACAATCTTTAGAAGTATAGCATAGATTCCCGAAAAACGCAAGAAGGATTTTTCCCACAGTCAATACCCCGGAATACCCTATAAATGCATAAAAATTCCGTATCGAAAAGTTTACAACCATTCGATACGGAACTATTATGGTTTATTTAGTTATGACCGGTAACAATTACTGTCCCTGTCCTGCTGCAAGATGCTTATCAACGAATTTATCAACAAATCCGATACCGATAGTCTTCATCTTTAATGCCATAAGAGCAAGGATGAGGAAGAGGATGGTCTTGCAGAATGAAATGATTGACCAGATCGCATCGATGATCTGATTTAACTTGTTGAAATCAATGTTGCCGTTGAATACTCTTGCCCAGCTGTTGATAATTCCAAGCAGATCGGGAATGATATCCAATATTGTGCTGCATAATGAGAAGCAAAGTGCAAGAACAAATGCCTTAACAACTGTAGCCTTAAGCCAGTCATTGCTTTCAAAAATAAGTACAAAGCCTACACCGATAAGAAGAGGAGTATATCCTCCGTAAAGTGCCAAAAGGAAGATCATAGCTGCATATGCGCCGGCTGAAATACCAATCTTAGTTTTCATAGTTTAATCCCTCCATAATAATCAATTGATCAGATTAAATAAAATTACCCATTGCTGTAGTTACCTTTGTATAGCAAAGATAAAGAATGGTTAAAATAAGTGCCATGCATAAAATATAAATGACATATCTGATAAATAACTTATCGCTGTTTACATTGCCTGAAAGTCTCTTGATCAGATCGATCTGCTGATATACAACGATAAAACCATACAGTATAAAGAAAAATACTGCAAAATATATTGCGATAAATGTGAAGAATGATCCTACCAGAATGATACATGCGGGAAGAACAACATCTACACACTGTGCAGCAAATATCTGAGGGATATTAACTGCATTATTCTTGCTGAATACATAGATCAGTATCGAAGAAATAAATCTTACGATAACGAAAACCACTGCTCCAAGTAATCCAAACAGGAATGACGGAAGGAATTTCATACCCATAGAATTTCCGCCAGCGTTAATGATCGCACCCTTGCCAAGGAACATAAGCATAAGTGTGATCCAGGTGATCAAGCAATATGCACCGGCAAGTATAAATCCTGCTGAAGTTGAGATTTTTCCTGTAAATACACCCTGACTGTTTGTAGCAGGATTCTTAAATGCTCCCACAAAAGCATTTATAGCCTCACCAAATGCACCCGAGCCTGCTGCTCCGGAAGCACCTGCTGCCGGCTTTACACTGTTCTGAGCTTGAGCTGCAGCTGCATTATAACCGCATTCACAAACTCCGTTAGGCGGAAGAGCTTTTCCGCATGAAGGACAAAAAGCCATTTGTAAACCCTCCTGTAAATATTTCTGATTTTTTTATACAAAAAAACAATTGCAAGTTTATTATAGCACATTTCGCGAAAAAGTAAATCAAATTTTTATAATTATTTAATATTTAGTTTCGCTTCTCGTAAAAATCTTGACGGCTCTCTTTTCTTTCCGAACCTGTCAGCCGCATGCAGCACAAAAAGCCTGTTTTTAGCACGGGTCAAAGCCACATAAAACATTCGCCGCTCTTCCTCTATCTCCGATGACGTGGCTGCCTGCCAATACGGTGTATAATCCTCACTTGCGTCTATGATAAATACAGTATCAAACTCCATACCTTTTGCGGAATGGAATGTCAGCAATCCCACACCGCTTTCTTTTTCCTTATGTTCAGCTGTCTTTTTTCGCAGCGCTTCCGAATACTCTTCTATGTGCTTTTTCCAATCGGCATAAGCCGAAAACTCCGCAGCAGAAGCTTCAAGCTCGTTAAGTATCTCAAATAATCCTTCTGCATCAAGCATGCGTTCTTCGGAATATTTCTTTATAAATCCGTCATATCCTATTGCCTTCCGGATATAACTGACCGCTGCCTTCGGAGGCAGCTTACCAAGTATAGTCAGGTCATACTTTAGTTTATCAAGCTTTTCCCTTACATATGCCTTATCCCTGTTTTCAGCATATAAAACATCCAATGACAGATCCTGCCTTCTTAAGGATTCGCGTCTTATATAACGTGACGGCCTGTTAACTATCTGTAAAAAGAGTTCCCGCCATTTGCCTGTATTTGCTTTTTGTCCGTCGCTTCCGTAACGGTTGCTCCCGTCATTCTGCTGCATTACCGCAAGCTCCATATAAGCAAATATATTCTTTGTTACCCAGTGCTCATATATGTTGGGTACGGAATCTTTTATAACAAACCTGATATTACGCTCCTTCAGCTTACTGACCAGCATACCCGGCTGAGTGTTTACACGGTAGAGCACGGCTATCTCACAAGGGTCGATACCGCGGGCTATAAGATTTTCTATCATATTTACAACATACATGGTTTCCTTACCAACATCGGGAAACTCACGATACATTACGGTGTCTGTCTTTAAAAAACCTTTTCTTCCCGACTTAAGCGTCTTCTTAAAGCGTTTCTTATTATGGGCAATCAGATCGGAGGAGAATTCCACTATACTTTCCGAACACCTGTAATTTACCCCCAGTGTTATCCTCTCATACTCCTTTAGCTTCTTATGATCCTTTTCAAACTCAAACATCAGCTCCGAAGAAGCACCCCTGAAGGCATATATGCTCTGATCGTCATCTCCCACCACAAATATGTTATTATGAGGTTCTGCAAGCCTTTTGATAAGTTCATACTGCAAGGGACATATATCCTGAAACTCATCAATAAGTATATACTCATATACCTGCTGCCAATATGACAGTATTTCGGGATGCTCGTCAAAAAGCCTTCCGCACAGCAGCATCATATCATCAAAATCTATCTTTTTCTCGTCTCGCAGGATCCTCTCAAACTCATTGTATATCTCTTCAAACTGCTTTTTATCGGTACCGACACTTCTTCCGGGGCGTGCTGTCATCAGACCTTTACGGTTTTTCACACAGCTTATCTCGGAAGAAAGCGCGAAAATAAGATCACCGTCAAGGTAATTCGCCGCACCTGTCTTTTGTGCCGCGTCCCTTAAAAACCGTGTTCTTTCCTCTTCAGTTAAAATATTGGAAGAATCATAAGAATAAGCATACCGAAGTATCTTAAAGAATAAAGCATGGAATGTTGAAAATGTCACTCCCTGCTCCCCGCCCGTCAGAACTCTGTATCTTTCTCTCATCTCTTCTGCGGCGGTCCTTGTAAATGTGATGACCAGTATCTTCTCCGGAGAAACCTCACATTCCTCCGTGAGATACCTGATACGGTTTGCGATAACCGTGGTCTTTCCCGAACCCGGCCCTGCAAGTACCATGCAGGGCCCGGTAAAATGCCTTACGGCTAAAGATTGTTCTTTGTTAAAATTCATCTATGGGCTTTCTCTCCTTATTTCTCAAGAAGGGAAATACCCTTACGTATCCTGGCTAACGACTCTGTCTTGCCCAGGATCTCCATGATCTCGTATGCACCGCCGGGTGTCATCTGCTTACCCGATACTGCGGTACGGAGCGGCCAGAGAGCTATGCCGTTCTTGATCTCTTTCTCCTCCACATACTTCTGTACCAAAGCCTGGATACCGTCAATAGTGAAGTCATCAAGTGCCTCTAACTTAGGCAGAAGATCCTTTAGCGACTCCAGCGAATTCTCAGAGTTCGTCTTCATTTTCTTGTGAGTATACATCTCTATGTCATACTCGGGAAGCTCCTCAAAGAAGTCTATCTTCTCTGCTATATCACATAAAGTCTCGATCCTGGTCTTGACAAGATCTGCAATCTTTTTCTTATCATAAGGCTTTGTAATAACCTTATCGATATAAGGAAGCGCAAGCTTGTAGTACTTCTCGTTGTCCATGGCCTTTAAGTACTCACCGTTCATCCAGCGGAGCTTCACCATGTCAAATACCGAAGGAGCCTTGTTGATGTGAGTATAATCAAAAAGCTCTATAAGCTCATCCAGTGAGAATATTTCGCGGTTATCCGGGCCGCTCCAGCCAAGAAGCGCTACAAAGTTAACTATTGCCTCTGCTACAAAGCCCTGCTCGATCAGATCTTCAAATGAGGAATGTCCGCAACGCTTTGATAACTTCTGATGCTCCTCGTTGGTGATGAGAGGCAGATGCACATATGTAGGCTCCTCCCAACCGAATGCGTTATAAAGTCTCGTGTACTTGGGAGTGGATGTAATATACTCATTACCTCTTACCACGTGGCTTATCTTCATCAAATGGTCATCCACTACGTTAGCAAAATTGTATGTAGGGATGCCGTCAGACTTGATAAGTATCTGATCGTCCATCTCGGAGTTATTGATCGTAACCTCTCCGTAGTTGGCATCGGTAAATGTAGTGGTGCCCTCTCTCGGTATGTTCTGTCTGATAACGAAAGGCTCACCGGCTGCAAGCTTAGCCTCAACCTCCTCTTTTGAGAGAGATAAGCAATGCTTGTCATAATGTGTGATGGTCTCGCCATTTACCTCAGTCTTAAGTGTCTCAAGTCTCTCTTTTGTACAGAAGCAGTAGTAGGCATCTCCCTGCTCTACCAACTTCTTCGCGTACTCCATATAGAGTCCCGATTTTACTCTCTCGCTCTGTACATAAGGGCCGTAGCCCTTGTCCTTATCGGGGCCCTCATCATGTATGATCCCGGCCTCAGCCAATGTCTTGTAGATAATATCTACCGAACCCTCAACCAGTCTTCCCTGGTCGGTGTCCTCTATTCTTAAAATGAAATCTCCTCCCGCATGCTTTGCGATCAAAAACTCATACAAAGCGGTACGGAGATTCCCGACATGCATCTTTCCTGTAGGAGAAGGTGCATATCTGCTTCTTACTCTGTCCATTTCTTTTTACTCCTTATTACTATTATAGGCTTCCCCTTGAAGGGGCTGATCGAGCCACGAAGTGGCTATGACAGATCGAACCGCAAAGCGGTTTGATGCCGTCACGGCGAGTGATGCCCGTCTGGCGAAGACAAGCTGTCTGCGCTAGCAGACTGATGAGGTGTCTCACCTCAATCTCACTTCTTCTCAAAGCTGAGTGTCATTCCGACATTGAGCAGATCAATGCTGATAGTATTGCCGCTGATAGTACCTACGGAAGGTTCTTCTTCAAGAGTAACCGTTACCGAACTTCCTTCACCCTTCCATGAACCTTCATATTTGGTCCCGTCCAGCAGCACGTCACATGCACCTGCCTGTTTAAGTTCAAGGCTTGCACCGTTAACAAACGCTTCATTCACGTTAACCGTAATGTCTCCTACAGTAACGGTCTTACATACATAGCTTCCGCAATTGGGATCTTCACTGCATGCACAAAGTGACATTGTAAGTACTAAAGCCAAAACAATGCATAAAGCCTTCTTAACAAATTTATTCATGATATCCTCCGGTATTTTCATTTTGTCATTCTGAGCCGTCGCTATTGCTCCTCAGGATGACAATATTGAAATCATCTATAATTTTATCATTTAGCAAAAAGCGTTCCGATGATACCGCGTCCTAAGGATGCGCCTACATTTCCGCCGAGCTTCTTGCCGAATTTTCCGAACTGGGAGCCTAAGCTGTTACCGATCTCACGTCCGATGGTGCCTGTAGCTGCTGAAGCAGTGCCCTTTATCGCCTGCTTAACCGCACGGTCCTGTCTGTCTTTTTGCTTCTGCTGCTCCTTCAATGCCTGTTCGGCTTTTTTCTGCTGTTCCTTTAAAGCCTTTTCCTGAGCCTTAAGCTGTTCCTTATAATATCTTTCTTCAAGCTTTGCCTGTTCCTTGGCTGCTCTTTCTTCCGCTCTCTGCTGTTCCCGTTCGGCACGTTCATCAGCCTTCTGCTGTTCTTTTGCTTTACGTTCCTCTTCTTTTTCGGCAAGTGCAGCTTCCTTTTCGGCCTGCTTGCGTGCAAGCTCTTCTTCCTTTGCCTTTTCAGCCTCGGCAAGCGCTGCTTCTGCTGCTTCCTGCTGTTCGATGTTAAGCCTCTGGAAGAACTCATATGCCGAATCCCTGTCATAGGTATCGGAATACTTCATAAACAATGTGCAGGCATTGATCTGCCTGTCACGTTCACCGTCATCTATCATGCCCATGTAGCTCTGCGGAGGAAGTATCTTCGCACGCTTAACTATGGTAGGGATACCCTTTTCATCAAGGACGGATACAAGTGCCTCACCGGTACCGAGCTCCTGAAGTGTGGTATAGGTATCAAACTCGGGGTTTTCCCTGAAGGACGAAGCGGCTGCCTTTAATCCCTTCTGGTCTGCAGGTGTATAAGCACGTAATGCATGCTGTACCTTGTTACCCAGCTGTGCGAGCACGCCGTCCGGAATATCCTTCGGGTTCTGTGTGATAAAGTAAATGCCTACACCCTTTGAACGGATAAGCTTTACTACCTGTTCTATCTTTGCAAGCAGTGCCTTTGATGCCGAATTAAACAACATATGTGCTTCATCAAAGAAGAATACCATTCTGGGTCTGTCAAGGTCTCCAACCTCGGGCAATGTCTCATAGAGCTCGGACATAAGCCAGAGAAGGAATGTCGAATACATCTTGGGATGAAGGATAAGCTTCTGACAGTCAAGTATCTGGATCATACCTTTGCCGTTGTAATCGGTAGCCAGCCAGTCACGTATATTGAGTGCGGGTTCGCCT
>JAIKXA010000148.1 GCA_024684355.1 Lachnospiraceae bacterium | reverse complement strand
TGTATAACTACCTGTATCTTATCCACATCCACCTTGAAAAGCCATTTGGCTTCCATTACTTCCAAAGCTTTGTTGACCAACGTAGCAGAATCAACAGTTATCTTCGGTCCCATGGACCAGTTAGGGTGTCTGAGCGCATCCGCAGCTGTCTTTGTCTTTAACTCTTCATAGCTAAGGCCTCTGAAAGGACCGCCCGAACATGTAAGAAGTATCTTTTCAAGCACAGGGCTTCCGCTCCATGAAGAATAATCTCCATCTGGTCCGTATTTCCCCTGCAGGCACTGAAATATAGCTGAATGCTCGCTGTCTATAGGCAGCAGGTTAACTTTCTTTTCTTCCACCGCCTTCATCACTATATGCCCTGCTGTTACCAGCGTCTCTTTATTTGCGAGTGCCACGTCACAGCCGGCTTCTATGGCGGCAAGCGTAGGCTTGATACCTATCATACCTACGATAGCGGTAACGGTTAAATCATTTGTACTGTCCCCTGCTATTTCAAGAAGTCCTTCCATTCCTGAAAGGACCTCTGTTGTGCTGTTTTTTAATCTGTTAGCCAGTACTCCGGCTTTTTCTTTATCATATACGCAGACTTTTCGGGGATGGATCTCATCTATCTGCTGTTCCAAACGGTCAATATTAGTGTTGGCTGCAAGAGATGTGATCTTAAATCCGCCATGTCTGTTTATGATGTCCAAGGTCTGACGGCCAATAGAGCCGGTAGACCCGAGCAGACATAAGTTTTTCATGTCTAAACCTCTGATTATAATTTTCATAAAGATCCATCGCTTACGCTCAGGATGACAAAGATTTACAGATTATTTACAAACGTTTATACAATATCAGAATCTGTGACCGCCGCTGCTGTGACCGCCGCCACCTCCGCCGCCGCGTCCTCCGCCGCCTCCGGAACTTCTCGGGCAGTAAGTCTTTGTAGTACCTGTGATAATGTCCTTAGGGTTATTTGCTGCGAATCTGATGGCTGCATACTTAAGCATTTCGGAATCACTTGTCTTTCTAACCTTAGACTTACCAAGTGCTATAAGGTACATGATAACAAAACCTACTACAAAAGCTATGAAAAGGTTACTTGCAACCTTCATCGGCTGTGCGATGTGCATACCTGCAAGTACCTTACCTATCTGCTCGATAGCCTTTAAGGAACATCCGTAATAATCACCGTCCGAAGCATATGAATAAACATTATCGGTAATGGTATCAGCCTTTGAACCGCTAAGGTCACTTTCTATTTGGCCCTTGGAATAAACAAGCAGATATCTGGTATCCATATCGATACAAAAGATAACACAATTATTTGCGCCGCTTACAGTTTTGTATACTTCATCACAATATCTGTCGGTAGCACTTTCGGTACTTCCGTAGCTGTTTCCGTTCTTAGGTACTGTAACTACATACATATCAGCATAGTCTGTAATGTTATAAGCTTCTTCTAAGATTGCCTTAGCTTCCGAAGACTTAAAGAGACCTGCATCATCCAAGACTCTTGCTTCATATTGGGTAGTACCGTTGGTCTTTACATACTCGCCGTATTTATCCGCCTTGACGCTCAGAGGCGAAATGACGATAAGTACAAATGCTAATACAGCTAAAAAGCTGAATGATCTTTTAAACCTTTGCACTGTCATCACCTCCCTTTCTGTCAAACTGCGGAAGTTTACGTGTAGTAAGCATATTGTAACGGCTTACGATCCTTATTATACACCATACCGTGTACGCCATAATGGCCATCGCGCCACCGTAAAACCACATATCGGAAACCAGGCCCACGGTATATTCGATACCAAGTATTACACCGCCTATGATAAGAGGTATCCAGAAATAGCTCTTCTGTTTCATTGATTTTTTAACAGCCTGTTCCTGTTTTTTCTTCAATGCGATATTATTTGAAGGGCCTTCCTTTGATTTCTTAATCTGCTGTAATCCCTTATCGTCATCACCAAGTTCACGATCCACTATTTTCGATTCGTGACTTGAGAAAATACCCGCCATGATAAAAGCTACAATACATGAAATAAGCAACGCAGTCTTTGGTACTATGGTAAAGTTGAGCAGGAAATTAAGTACCACAAAAAGACCAAGTGACAGGACCGTAGAAGCTAATATATATTTATTTACAGCGATAGGTACATCTCCCGCTATCTTTCCTGTCTGTCCGTTTACTACAGTGTAGGATACTCTGTCATTACCCTTTTTATCCTTTGACCTGATGCTCATAAACCATACCGGAAGCATAGTAAGGAATTTATTATGTACGTTGGGCGTCAGCTTATCAACATTGTTGTTTCCGGTCATGCCGTATCTGCCGAATCCCGGGATCTTTTTGAATTTATCAAAAGCATCCTTGGCTATCAGCTTCTGAGCATCCGACTGGTACACCATATCATCCACATCACTTGTATCGGCATAAAAACCGCTTAAGAATGAAGGAGCAAAATCCTGCTGTACCGACTGATCAAAAGGTGAAATGCCCTGGCTTAAGTTATCTGCAAAGCTGCTTGATGCATCAAACGAAACATTATCGTATTCCATATCGATATCTGCACTTAATGCATGATTCTCGGTATACTTATAATCGCCTCTGTGGTAAACTCTTGTACCGTTTACGGTTACATTGCCGTTTTTATGGGTCTGGTATGTCCAGAAAGGCATATAAATACCACGGAACGAATCAACGCACTTCTCGCTTTTCATCTCACTCGGAGCAAAGAATGCGCTCTTCATGAATGAATTATATGCAGACATACAGTCCTTCTTGGTCTTTTTAAACGGTACTATGAATTTAGGTCTTCTTGCCTTGCTGATCCTTCTGTCAAGTATGGTAGAAGCACCGCAGAAACTGCAGAATGCAGCTGCTTCATTATCCTCGGTAATGATCTCGCCGCCGCACTGGGGACATCTGAAGAAAGTTACATCATAATAATTCTCAGCATTGCTGCCAACGTCCATAACAGCCTGCTCAACAGGCTTAGCCAGACTGGTACCGCAATATGAACATACAGTCTCGTCGCCTTCTCTTTTTGCACCGCATCCGGGACATTCGTCATAGTATAATGCAGCTACGTTAGCATTATCTTTTATCTTAAGATCTCCCTCTTCGGCATCTCTTTCCTTAACTACCGAATAAGGATCGACTACAGCATTACAGAAATCGCAATAAAGCGCCTGTTTCTCAATGTTGAATTTCAGATTACCCGAACAATTGGGACATGCGTACATCTTTCATTTCCTTTCTAAAATCTTTTTTTCATACTAAAATCTTATGTCATTCTAAATCTTATGTCATTCTAAATCTTTTGTCGTTCTATATCTTTTGTCGTTCTATATCTTTTATTTAAGCAAATACTGTAATCATAAGGTAAACAATCGGCGCTATAAATATAACACTGTCAAATCTGTCTAATATACCGCCGTGACCGGGGATAAGTGTTCCGTAATCCTTGATACCTTTATTTCTCTTTATTGCAGATGCCGCCATATCGCCGATCTGTGATACTACAGAACCGATAGCACCTGTAAGTCCGAATAGCAGGATCGGATTTGAAAAGCTTTCTTCAAGCTGGCTCTTAAAGATAATTGCAAATATAACACCGATAAGAGCAGCTCCTACAATACCGCCGATCAATCCTTCAAGTGATTTTTTAGGTGAAAGCTTCGGTGCGATCTTGGTCTTTCCTATTTTACGTCCAACAACATAAGCCATGGTATCCGATCCCCATGAGCCTATAAATATAAGCCATACGGCATATTCTCCGCCTGACAATTGTCTGGTCTGGAATATATACATTAGCGGCATTACGACATAGAAAAATCCGAAGACGACCATCGTTATCTGCTCTGAATTATACTTAGGAAAAGTAAGTACATATACTGCCAATATTAAAATGATCAAAAGAGCAATTATTATAGCAAATGCATTGTTCCATATTTTAAATAGCAGATTATGGTTTTGTATAAACTCACCAATATTAATACTGTGCATATAAAAGTTAGTAAAAAACTGGTGTATAAAATACAAAACTGCAATAATATACCCGACTGCACCGGCTTTAGATCTATTTACGCCGACAACCCTGTATAATTCCATAAGACCGATCATTGTGATAAGAACGATCACTCCGAACAAAGTATAACTTCCGAGTACCATGGCAGTGATAGCTACAGCCATAAGTATTATAGAGCTCCTGAAACGGATCATAAATGAATTGTCATTATTTATATCTTTTCCCATTGTAATCAACTCTTTCTTCCACCGAATCTTCTGTCACGGTTTGCGTAATATTCTAATGCTTTCTCAAGCTCTTTCTTATCAAAATCAGGCCAGTATACATCCGTAAAATACATCTCGGTATATGCAAGCTGCCAGAGCATAAAGTTTGATATCCTAAGCTCTCCGCTTGTACGTATGAGTAGGTCCGGATCAGGTATCTCATATGTGTCCAGATTA
>JAIKXA010000072.1 GCA_024684355.1 Lachnospiraceae bacterium | reverse complement strand
GATATTCTCGACTTAAAAGGCATCACCCGTATCGTAGTTACGCATTCGTTAGAGGAAGGGCTGCTTAAGAGATATGACGGGATACTTGTATTAAAGGAAGGAAAAGTGGAAGAATTCGGAACGTTTGATGAACTGATGGATGCCAACGGATACTTCCATGCATTATATACTGTGTCACAGTAGGATAAAGCCAAAGGCTACCCCTTGAGGGGTAGAAATATATACTAGAGAAGGGAAAAACCGGAATGGAGATAACATTATCGGAAAACATACGAAAATTCAGAAAAGAGCGCCGTCTTACCCAGGAACAGCTTGCAGAGGTTATGGGAGTTACCACGGGTGCGGTACATAAATGGGAATCAGGCCTGTCGGTGCCGGATATAAGCCTCATCGTGGAGCTGGCTGATTTCTTTAATACTTCTGTGGATGTGCTGCTTGGTTATAAGATGAAGGATAATAATATCAAGTCCACTATTGACAGAATAGATGAGATGTGCCGGAATTCGGATCCGGAGGCAATAAACGAAGCGGAAAAGCTGCTTATGAAATATCCGAATTCCTTTAAAGTGGTACATCACTGTGCGGGGGTATACGGTTTCTTCGGTGTCGGAAAAGGGAAAGAGAAGGAATGTAAAAGAGCTTTGGAATTATATGAACAGGCAAGGATACTTATAGATCAAAATACAAATCCCCGGATAAGCGAAGCGACTATCCTGGGAAATATGTCAATGGTATATATTCTTACGGGGGAATATGACAGGGCAGTCAAGATATTGGAAGAGCGTAATCCGAAAGGTATATTCAGTAATAATATCGGGCTGATAAAGGCATTGTATCTTAAAAAAACTAAAGAAGCCGCACCTTTTCTTGTGGATGGAATGCTTAACGGATTTGATACGCTGCTTAACTCAATGCTTGGTTATACGGCTGTATTGTGCTCGGAAAATAAATTCTTGGTAGCAAACAAAATGCTTAATCTGGGCTTAGATCTGATGAAAGGAGTTTTGATTGAGGACGAAAAAGTCAGTTTTGCGGATAAAGAGTATGCGTATACATATATACTTCTTGCTTATACTTATTTAAAGAAGGGGGACAGAGACAAGACCATAGACATGATAGAAAAAACTGTTTATCATGTAAATAGATTTGACTCTGCCCCGAAATATAATATCGGTAAGTTTATATTTGATATCCCGGAGGATTGGTCTATGGTATTTCGCGATATCCTAGGCGACAGTGCAAAGGAAAGCGTAGAGACGATGCTTAAATATATAGGTGATAACGAGATAAAAGAGCTATGGGACACCTTATATAATAAAAATATATGAAACAAGAATAAATAATAAAAAGACATGACATTTGTCATGCCTTTTTTGTTACATATAACACTACCTTGATTTTTGTCAAGATGATATTATAATGCCAGAAAACAGAGATAACCTGATTTTAAGGAGGATAAAAATGGCAGATACAATAGTAGAAGTAAAAAACCTGGTAAAAAGATATAAGGAACTTATAGCTCTGGATAATTTCAATATGAAGATAGAAAAAGGCGAGGTTTTCGGACTGCTCGGACCGAACGGTTCCGGAAAGACCACGACCATAAACTGCATCCTGTCACTTCTGAATTTCGATAACGGTGAGATAGATGTGTTCGGCGAGAAGATGACTAGCTCAAGATATGACTTAAAGAAACGCATCGGTATAGTTATGCAGGATGTTGCGGTATTTGATGAACTTAACGTGGAAGAAAATATAGATTATTTTTGCGGCTTATATATCAATGATAAGAATAAGAGAAAGCAGTATGTTGATGAGGCGATCGCTTTTGTAGGGCTTGAGGATTTCAGGAAGTTTAAACCCAAAAAGCTTTCTGGAGGACTCTTGAGACGTCTTAACATCGCCTGTGGCATAGCACATAAGCCTGAGCTGATAATACTTGATGAGCCGACGGTAGCTGTAGATCCGCAGAGCAGAAATAAGATACTTGAAGGTATCACGGAGTTAAATAAAAAGGGTGCTACGATCATTTATACCAGCCATTATATGGAAGAGGTTGAGCAGATATGTACGCACATCCTCATAATGGATAAGGGTAAGAATGTGACCGAAGGTACAGCCGAAGAGCTGAAACGGAGCATCAAGAATACGGAAAACATCATAGTATATATAAAGAATCTGGATGATGCACATGTGAAGGCTATTAATAATATCAATCATGTTTATGATGTATCATATATGTCCGGAAGACTTGAAATAAAGTGCGCGGGCGGCAGGCACAATATCTCGCATGTTATCGATTATTTTGCAAACAATAATCTTGATTATGACAGGATTTATTCCGAACTTCCTACACTTAATGATGTGTTCCTGGAGATAACAGGCAAGAATCTGAGAGATAAAGAATGAAAGGAAAAAGTTATGTTTATTAATGTTTTTAAGGCACAGCTGAAGCTGGGCTTCAGAAATAAATCAAATGTTTTCTGGACTTTGATGTTTCCTATAATACTCGGTACATTGTTTAAGATCACATTTGGAAATATTTATAGTGAATACAAATCGGAATCCATTAAGACAGCGGTAGTATTTGAAACAGATAACGAAGATGTGAAGAGCACTACAAAAGCCTATCTTGAAGGCTTAGAGATGGATGGCCATAAGATGCTGGATATCTCATATATGGATTATGACAGTGCGGTTGCACTGCTTAAGGATGACGAGCAGGTAAACGGCATCATAAGTGTTAAGGATGACGGAAGGCTTTCACTCGATATAAATTCCAACGGCGTGCTTTCGACCATACAGGAAACCATCACTACCATATATAATCAAAATGTCGGTCTGATAGAGAAAGTAGCTGCCGAGCATCCGGAGAACTTACCCGCAGTGATACAGACTATATCAGGAAGAGCGGAGTATATAAATGCTCACAGCTTAGCAGGAGACAATAAGGATCCGTTTGTTTCATATTTCTATAATCTTTTAGCCATGACAGCACTGTTTGCGGCACTCAATAGCGTAAGGATCGGTAATAACTGCCAGGCCAATATGTCGACGCTCGGGGCCAGAACCAATGCTTCGCCGCTAAGCCGTATGACTTTTCAGGCAGCGGGATTCTTCGCAGCATATATAGTACAAACCGCTATCATATTTGTGGGTCTAACATATATGTTGTTCGGAATAAAGATAAATTTCGGAGGCGATATTCCGCTTATATATTTTACGACAGCTTTGGCATCATTTTTAGGCACTGCACTCGGGTTTGCAATAGGAAACCTCGGAAGCTTTGCTATTGAAAAGAAAGAGAGCATACTTGTAGGTATCACTCTTACAGGATGTGCACTTTCAGGTCTTATGTACGGAGATATGAAAGTGATCATCACCGAAAAAGCTCCTATAATAAATAAGATCAACCCGGCAGCCGTGATAAGCGATTCATATTATTGCCTCAATATGTTCGGTGCCGGCTCAAGATATTTTATGACATTGATGTATATGCTGATACTTTCGGCAGTACTTATCGCTCTGGGGCTGTTCATGGGCAGGAGGAATCATTATGATAGTATTTAAATCGTTCTTTAAGGTGTTAAGAAATTATAAGATGTCTCTGATCATGTATCTGGTGATATCTCTTGGTGTTATATATATTCTTTCAAGTTTCAACACAAAGGGAAATGCTACATATTACAGAGTAAGCCAGGGGATAGCAGTACAGGATAATGATAAGTCGGAAATATCAAAAGGGCTTATAGAGTATCTTTCAACCATAAACGGGATAAAAAATGCGGCTGATTACACGGATGACCAAATAACGGATATGATATATTATACAAAGCTGTCCAACAGACTTCTGATACCTGCCGGCTTCGGAGAGGCTTATTTAAACGGAGCGGATACAGCTGCTTTAAAGATTGAAAGCACCAAAGAAGCAGGAGCCAGAATGGGTTACAGTGTGGAAACGGAGATAGATTCTTATCTGAATCTGTTATCGGGATATCTCGCAGGAGGTTTTAATGTGGAAGAAGCTCAGAAGCTTACCATGGAGGCTCTTGCGGATAACAGTGCGGTCAGTGTGGTAGCTGATGTTAAGGTGGAAGATGATAAGATATTTACCATATTCCAGATGCTGCCTTACGGCATACTTACCATGCTTTTTTCAGCGGTACTTCCCGTGATCTTAAGATTCGGGAGCATGCTGCTCAAGAAAAGATCCGATATTTCTTCAACACCTGTATTAAAAAGACAGATTTCGATCGCTTTGGCAGCAGGAGTGGTTTCTGTATTTATCGTTATCGCATTGATAACTCTTGCATCTGTACTTTCGGAAGAAGCCTTTACAGGCAGATGGTGGCTGATAGTGCTTAACCTGGTAACATTAAGCTTAACGGTTGTAATGCTGGTAGTGGCAGTATCGAATCTCAATATGAAGCCGGAGGTGTCAGCGGGATTCACCAATGTAGTAGGTCTTTCATTCTCATTTCTTGGCGGTATATTTGTTCCGATAGAGTATTTGGGAAGCGGAGCCAAGGTTATAGGTCAGTTCCTTCCCACATACTGGTATTCCGAGGCTATGACGAGGATAAAGACAGGCGGCGGGTTCAATGATATTTTAAATTGCCTCTTGATTCAGTTACTGTTTGGTGTTATGGTTATGGGTGTAGGACTTGTTGCAGGAAGATGTATAGAAAAAAGAACGGCTTAATCTTAACATGAAGAATTTCATTGACAAAGCAGTAGTAATGCTCTTTTCCTCCCTGCTGATCCTTAATGTTTTCTCGGGAAGCTATCGTGTTATCATGTTATTCTTACTGGTGACGGCGGCTTCGTTTACAAGCTTCTTAAGGATGCTCGGAGGAAAAGGGATTCTTGCAAACAGAATACTGACAGTTCTTATCGGGATATGCACTGTGTTTTTCACGGATGCTATAGTGTTTTTACCGATAGCAGCTTATGAAATGTATTTAGACCGACTCTATCCAGCCGGTCTTGTTTTGGTTGCGGGCTTTTTGAGATTTTGTACCGGAGAAGGGTTTGAAGGAAATCTGCTGCATCTTTCTATGGTGTCGGTATGCGTGTATCTGGTGGCTGAGACACTGCTCGCGGTTTATCTGGCACACAATACACAGCAGTTATTAAAATTTGAGACGGAAAACAAGAAAATACGTGATGAAGGCGAGATAAAGAAGGAGACCTTAAGAAAGCAGAACAGAAACCTGATGGAGGAACAGGACAAAAGCATCTCAGCTGCACAGCTTGCGGAACGCAACCGTATAGCAAGAGAGATACATGATAATGTAGGTCATATGCTGAGCCGTTCGATACTGCAGGTCGGCGCCATGATGGTGGTACATAAGAATGAACCGGTGGGCGAAGAGCTTAAGGGACTTAGGGAAACTCTTGATACTGCCATGAACAATATCAGAGAGAGCGTCCATGACATACGGGATGAAGCTATTTCATTGAGCTCGGCGTTAGAAGAGATAGTAGAACCGTTAAGGGAAAGCTATAAGGTGTCTTTTGAATTTGATGCTGATGAAGCTGAGATATCAAAAGATGTAAAGTATGCCGGAATAAATATAGTAAAGGAAGCAGTATCAAACATCATTAAATACAGCAGGAATGAATGTGTTGATGTAAGATTTATCGAACATCCTTCCATGTATCAGATTATAGTGCATGACTATGCCGATCGCAGGGACGTTGCTCTGACCGATCAGGAAAACTATGAAAAAGATACCGGGAAAAAGAAGCGAAAAGAATCACCTTTGATAAAAACGGAAGCCGGTTCCGGAGAGGGAATGGGTCTTGAAAATATAAAGACCCGGGCCGAGAAGCTCGGTGGGAATGCAACATTTACAAAGGATAACGGTTTCAGGGTATTTGTAAGGATACCGAAGCAGAATTTATAAACGATGTCATTCTGAGCGGAGCGAAGAATCTTAAGGTAAAAAGGAGAGTATAGATGAAAGTCTTGATCGTAGATGATGATAATCTTGTGGCAGTAAGCCTTAAAACAATCCTTTCGTCGGACAGTGAGATAGAAGTGACAGGTATCGGAAATGACGGGGCTGATGCCATAAAGCTATACGAGAAACAGAATCCGGATGTCCTGCTTATGGATATAAGGATGAGCGGCATGTCGGGACTTGATGCGGGTGCTGAGATATTAGGCAAGCATAAGGACGCAAGGATACTGTACCTTACCACATTCAATGATGACGAGTATATCATAAAGGCTATATCCATCGGAGCCAAGGGCTATATCATCAAGCAGGATTTTGAAAGTATTATCCCTGCGGTAAAGACGGTTTATAAAGGACAGAGTGTATTCGGGAATGCCATAACCGAAAAGCTTCCGGGCATCATAAATAAGAAAAAGGGGTTTGACCCCGATGCATATGGGATCACACCCCAGGAAAACGAAATAATAGAGGAAGTGGCAAAGGGTCTGTCAAACAAGGAAATAGCAGACGCCTTGTGCCTGTCCGAAGGAACGGTAAGAAATTATCTTAGCAATATCCTAAGAAAACTCGACCTTCGTGACAGGACAAATCTGGCGATTTTTTATTATCAAAACAGGTAAAGTGCTAAGCTATAGAGCAGGCACCGTGTTAAGCAATTATTGCCCTGCCTGCTGCATCCTGTAATAGAAACCTTTTTGAGCCATAAGATCCGTATGTGTACCCTGCTCTACTATCTCACCTTCGTGGATGACAAGTATGAGATCGGCATTCATGATGGTGGAGAGGCGGTGTGCTATGGCGATGATGGTACGTTTTCCGGCCAGTTCGTTTATGGCTGACTGGATCTGACGTTCTGTCTGTACATCGACGGATGCTGTTGCTTCATCAAGTATAATAATAGGGCTGTTGCGGAGTATCGCACGGGCTATGGCCACACGCTGTTTCTGGCCTCCGGACAGTCTGAGTCCACGTTCACCGACCTGGGTTTCATATCCGTCGGGCATGGCAAGGATATCTTCATGTATATTAGCGGCTTTGGCCGCTTTTTCTATTTCCGAGCGGTCTGCATCGGGGCGTGCATATCCGATATTTTCGGCTATGGACCCGTTAAACAGGAAGGTGTCCTGGAGTACGGGGGAAATGTTATGACGCAGGCTTTCCAAGGTAACCTTTTTTATGTCCTGACCGTCAATCATAATACGGCCCTCAACAGGATCGTAAAAACGTGAGATCAGCTGGGTGGCGGTGGTTTTGCCGACACCTGTGGGGCCTACAAGTGCTACCATCATTCCGGGTTCGCAGGAGAACGAGATGTTTTTCAGTACCGGGATCTTGTTTTCATAATTAAATGATACATTTTCAAAGCTGACTGCACCTTTGACATTTTTAAGCTCTTTAGCGTCTTTTTCATTTTGGATGGCAGAAGGAGTCGAAAGGATCATGGTTACACGCTCGGCACCTGCTAAGGACTGCTGAAGGCTTTCAAGCAGGTTGGCAAGACCGGATACGGGCGCATAGAAAAGTGAAAGGTAAAGCAGGAAAGCCACTATGTCGGCTATGCTTATCTGTCCGCTGTATGCAAGGTATCCGCCGTAAAATACGACGATGACGGTACCGATCGAGGAAAGCAGCTCGACACAGGGATGAAAGATCGCACTGGCTTTTAATGCACGCAGCATGGCGATTACCTGTTCGAAGCTTTTTTTACGTACACGTTCACCTTCATAAGCTTCCTGACCGAAGGCCTGTATCTCATGGAGTCCGGAGAGACTGTCCTGAAGCTGGGCGTTAAGGTCGCCCATAACTTTTTGCGAAGCTCTGAAAAACGGACGTACTATCTTAGCAAATATAACGCCGGATATCAGTATCAGCGGGATGGGGCAGCAGGTGACCAATGCCAGTTTCCAGTTAATGGAAAGCAATATTATGAGTACACCTAAAAAGGTGACAAAGTTAGTGATAAGTTCAGGTATCATGTGCGCATAGAGCAGTTCGAAGTCACGGGTATCGTTTACCACTCTGCTCATAAGGTCGCCGGTCTGTTTGTCATGGAAAAATCCGAGATCAAGGCTCTGAAGTTTGTTGTACAAACGGCTTCTTAAATCACCTACAAGATACCATGCGGCTCTGTGTGCAAGATAGTTGCTTAAAAATCTGAAAAGAACTCTTAACAGATATAATCCGAGCAGCAGGAGCGCAAGCCATTTAACGGAGGTAAGACCTTCATCATCCAGTCCGTTTTCAACCAGTGCGGTCATGGAGGAGAGGACCTTTGGCGCAGACAGATTGACTACCGTCAAGCTGAATGTGGAAAGTATCGCGATGATATAAAGCCCTTTATACCGGGCAGCTTCTTTGGTAAGTTCCCAGAGTGTTTTCATTCGGGACTCCTTTCGTTTGAGTACTCTATGCTTCGATGATCAGAGCACCGGGACTCTGATCGGGATCTGTTTTTTGCAGGATCTGTTTATTATTTCTTATATATAATATATAGAATAATAAAAAATATAGAAATGGATTATTTTGTATTAATGGCGGACCGGCCGGCAATAAACTCACGCCGCGAACAGCATAATCCATTGATATTTAGGATAATCATAGTATAATGGTAAAAAAAGAAAAGGAGAAGGCAGATATGTTTAATTTTAAGTATTTTACACCTACAAAAGTTGTATTCGGAAAAGACACCGAGCTGCAAGTTGCCGATCTTATCAAAGAGTTTGGCGGTAAAAAGGTACTTATCCATTATGGCGGCGGAAGCGTTATACGTACAGGTTTGTTAAAGAAAGTTACCGATATTCTTGATGGGGCAGGGATAACCTATATCACGCTCGGCGGCGCTGTTCCCAATCCTCATTTAAGCCTTGTTTATGAAGGAATAGAGCTCTGCAAAAAAGAAGGAGTGGATTTCCTTCTGGCCGTAGGCGGCGGAAGTGCCATAGATTCGGCAAAGGCTATAGGTTATGGTGTGGCTAATGAAGGCGATGTATGGGATTTCTATGATTATAAGAGAAAAGCTGCCGGCTGCCTTCCTTTGGGAGTAATACTTACTTTGGCAGCTACAGGCAGCGAGATGAGTGATTCTTCCGTTATCACAAAAGAGGAAGGTCTTGTGAAGCGCGGCTACAGCAGTGATTACTGCAGACCTAAGTTTGCCATTATGAATCCGGAGCTCACCAAGACTCTGCCGGATTATCAGACGGCATGCGGATGTACCGATATCATGATGCACACCATGGAGAGGTATTTCACCAACGGCGGAAATATGGAGATAACCGATGCGCTGGCAGAGGGCTTACTCCGTACCGTTAAGGAGAACGCTTTGATACTGGCTAAGGATCCTTTAAACTATGATGCACGTGCAGAGGTTATGTGGGCAGGAAGTCTGGCACATAACGGACTTACCGGATGCGGAAATGACGGCGGTGACTGGATGACTCACAAACTTGAGCATGAGCTGGGCGGTTTATACGATGTTGCACACGGTGCAGGACTTGCTGCTATCTGGGGCAGCTGGGCGAGATATGTCTATAAAGAATGCCTGCCCAGATTTAAGAGATTTGCCATCAATGTAATGGGTGTGGCTGATACCGGTTCCGATGAAGAGACTGCATTAAAGGGTATCGAAGCAGTGGAAGATTTTTACCGTGCTATCAAGATGCCTACCAATTTAAGAGAACTGGGAGTAAATGCCACGGAAGAGGACCTCGTTACCATGGCTCACAAGTGTGCTGTAGGCGTAGGCGGAGAAATGGGATCGGCCAAGCTGCTTAACGAGGCTGACATGTTGGCTATTTACAGAGCAAGTATGTAAGTTTTTTATTAATATTATTCTTTGGTCAATTACATAATAATAGGACTTAAATAGGACTTGGGTACGCTCAAGTCCTATTTATTTTTGTCGGGTTTTTTGTATAATTTATTATAGGATATTATTTATTCTTTTCAGCTTAAGGCTGTATACAGGAGGTGACTGTGCGTTGTTTTTACGACTAAAAAGGATAGTACCGTTACTTTTAGTTTTATCTCTGCTGCTTGTCGGATGCGGCAAAACCGACAGCCCGGAACCGGATGCATCTCCTTCCGGACAGAATGGATCAGATTCCGGGAATTCTGAAAAAACGGACCCCGGTACATCCGGTGATGTAAGTGATCCCGGGACAACAGTATCTGACCCGTCATCACCTACAGGTGCGGTTTCTGATACCAAGACCCTTATCGGACTCGCAGATGCCTGCAAAACCGAGGGAGACCGTTTCACAAATCTTTTGATGGATGAAACAGCAGCTTACTTTTATGGCATGTCGGGAACAGTATTAAGTTCCCTCCGGCTTGCTGCAGAACGTATACTGTGGCTTAAAGGCGAGGGCGAAAACTTCGCATCGTTAGCCGAGGGAAGCAGGTATACAGACTGGGATACGATAGCCGAGATTTGTTATGCCTCACCGTATCCCTATTATTTTGAAGGGCTTTTATATGATGTTCAGGGTGAAACGGAAAAGGCCTCCGAACTCTACAGTTACTCCTCAATTATGACCAATTTTCCCGAAGAAGGTCTTGACTTTTATTTCCTAAAGGACATGACCATAGATGATCTGTATAAACTCCGTGATGAACTAAGGCAAAAAGAAGAAGACCTTTATTCTCAATACACCCCTGTCCTGTACGGACTTGAAAGGTCGGTATATAACGGCATTTCAGAATATCTTTTTGCCGATGCCATGGAAAAGCTGGAGCAGGAAAAATACCGTGATGCATTTATCTTGGCACGCTACGCCGTACGTCAGAATCCAAAAAGCGAAGAATACTGGATCCTTGCCGTAATAGCGGCTTTATCCGCCGATGAGCCATATCTTGCCATAGCTTTTTTGGATGAAGGATTTAAATATTTCCCCGAAAGTGAAAAACTTACTGTACTGCTTGATTCCATAAAAGATATTGATGCGGAAATAGCAAAGGAGGTGAATGAAGAATGAAAAGAAGTATTTTTGTTTTGGCATTCTTTTTGTTTCTTGTCATCTTCTCAAAACCGCTTTTTGTAAAAGCCGCATCCAATCTGCCTCTTGACGGGATAGATTACACAAGGCTTACCCAAAAAGCATATAATAAAAATGGTGCCTACTATGAGGTTACCCTTTCATTGGGTAATATTATAGATTTAAAAGGTATGCTTGTCGGTACCGAAGGCTTGGATATGGAAGAGATGAACGAAATAATCGAACAGCAGATGTCTGCCATGGGATTATACCTTGAAGATGTTAAAATCCTTTCATCAGTAGGCCGGAATCTCACAAAATCACAATATAAGGAACTGGCAAAAAAACTGGCCATGGCTGCCACCAATTACATTCCGGGAGATATACCCGGCGCATCTACCATAGCAAACGAACTTATATATGGAGGTTCAGACCATCTCACATATGCTTCCGATGTGGTCAATACATATTCAAAAAGCTATATAACTGACACAGTAGAAGGAGCTTTGATAAATTTTGTTACCAAACCGGGACAAAAACATGTTCCGAAAATCAAAGGTATCGGTTTGGTCGGTTTTGCTATCAATTCGGTATATGCCGGAAAAGATCTGCTGGATGATACCCATTATGACGAGTTTTGTAAACTGCTCGAAGAACAATACGAAAAAATAGCCGAGTTCTATATTAAGTGCAGCCAGAAGATGAATACCGCAGTAGCGGAAAAAAATCTCGGAAGACGTACAATAGAATTTAACGAATACTCAAATGCTACAACCGAAGCAGTATTTTTAGGTGTAGACGGCGTCAAAATGAAATATAAACTGCGTGGAAAGCTGTACAACAAAGTGTCTTCTGATGAATTCATCGATCCGGGTGATAATTCGGGTACATACGAAGGAGACCTCACCTTGGAGATAGAAGCCTACGATATGGAAAATGACTTTGACTTCGTGTTTGATGATAAATGTGATCTCTGGACCAAGCCGTCAGAAAATGACTGGTGCTATATACTGTATAAATATCCCGGAGTGCCTTTGAAACGTTCGGATTTAAGAACCTTTTATTTTTACATAAACAATCCTTCCGTCCTTAAGCGCAAATTAAAAGGACATTTTACATTGACAATCTCCCAGCATGAGATAACCGGACCGATCACTCCTAAACTAAGCGGCGCCTTTAATAATATTTCCGATGAAATTGATTTTCTTATGGATATGGCGTGTGAGCAGGAAGAAAAAGGGGAAGTACATGATTATAACGGTAAAAACCTGGGATACGCTAAAAGCAAATGGAACATTAAGGGATATGTTCACGGAGGTACTTTTATAGATTCCGTTCATGTAACTTTTACGTCAAATGAAGCATATAAATTTTACTATAATAATCAGTCTGTCGGATGTGTCGTATATGGCGGTTCCGGGCAGGACATGATATTAACCCCCAGCGACTTAGGCACCGTATGGTATCCGTTGGAATATGCACCGAAAATACAGATAACGGTACCCAACTGACCGCCTGAAACGAAGATGCGAAGCATCATTTTGCTACTGAGGAAATGCCAAAGGCGTTTTCAAGGGAACATTGACAATAAAAGAATAATCTCAAGGAGAACAAAACCATGAAAAAAAGATTATTTATATTCCTTATTACTTTAGTATTCATCTTTTCATTCACTGCATGCGGAAGCAGTGATGACGGAAGAAAAAAGGACGATGACAAAAAAACCAATACCGAAAACAGCGGTGATAATGGCGATAAAAACTCTGACAATGGCGGCTCCGGTACGGACACTCCTTTACAGCGCCGCGATGATGACACTCCTGCTCCCACAAAGGTACCGGTGACACAGGATAACGATGATTCCGATCCGGGAGATGCGCAGGGCATAAGTACCGCACCCGGTCTGACACTTAATAACATTCTTGCTTATGCAGAGACCGGAAGCACAGCATTCTTTACACCCCACAAGCTTACTGCCGCAGAAGAAGCAGAACTTCGTGCCAGCGTAGAAGCTGAAGGCGGAACATTAAAGGTGGATTCGGACGGCACCATACATATCACAGGCGACGGGAAAAGCAGTCTGGTGATCACTCCTGACGGTGCTGTTTCCGGCACCGATGAGGATGGGCTTTCCTTCGGCGTTCCCACCGGTCTTAACAGCAAGGACTGGCCCACATCAGCATTCGGAAAAGCAGTTCCCGAAGCAGGCTTTGATATACAGATGCAATATGAGGACAATGAAGCTCTTATGATCATGTTTAATAATGTCAGCTACGATGAAGCCAAAGCCTATGGAGTTAAGCTTGCAGCAGCCGGCTTTACTCTTGATCCGAACGAAATAGACATGAAGGACACCGGTTTCTACGGATACAGTGCCCATAACGCTGATGGGATAGCTGTAGAATTCAATTATATGAACAGCGGTGCTGCAGGAATAAGCTGTGCATTATCCGTTGAAAACTATGTCGATTACGGCTCTTACGATTACGGTGACTATGGTGATTACGGTGATTACGGCGACTATGGTGATTATGGTGACTATGACTACGGCGATTATGATGACTATGGAGACTATGTTCCTATAGTACCCACAGCTAATTTTGAATGGTCTTCTTCACCTATTACGGCAAGAGCTCCCGAGCCCGATTTCGGCAGCGGATTTTATCTTGAGGATTACGATGACGAAATGTACGTTGTAGATGTACTGGGTGCCGAAGCATCAGATTTTAATCCATATATTAAAAAGGTAAAGGAAGCAGGCTTTACTATAGAAGCCGATTCAGATGAATATGACGGCTTAAAGTTCTTTACCGCCCAAAGCAGTGACGGATACGAGATAATAGTTCAATATGCCGGCGGCGTCTTCACTATAGGTGTAGTTAAGGAGTAAGCTGTCTGTGGTGTCATCCTGAGGGAATCGAAGGATCTTGAAATCAAAACGGGCAGGAACCGTATGGCTCCTGCCTGTTTCTTATACTCTCATTGTCCTCGACGTAATTTAATTACTCTTTAAAATCTTCAGTCTCATCCACTTTGGTCTCTGCAGGGGCTTCCTTCTTAGCTTCGGCGGCATTTGAAAGCACCTTTGAACCTAATGCACCGGCCAGTACGCTCTTTAAATCAAATCCTAAGCCTTCTGTAAGTCCGGTAGTGATCTGTGTAGTACTCTTTGTAATATCCTCAACCAATTTTGCAGTATTGCCTTCGCCGTACATGGTGATCTTGTCGATATTCTCGAGAGGCTTTGCAACACTTGCTGCGATGTCGGGAAGAACCTTGAAGAACATCTCCAAAACAGCTGCTTCCTTCATCTTTGACATAGCTTCTGCCTTCTTTTCGGTAGCTTCAGCCTCTGCCAAACCTTTAGCCTTGATAGCCTCAGCTTCTGCAATACCTTTTGCTCTGATAGCTTCAGCGTCCTGTTCTGCCTGATACTTGATAGCGTCAGCCTTGATCCTCATTGCTTCAGCTTCACGTTCCATTTCGAACTTCTTAGCTTCAGCGTCCTTCTGACGTCTGTAAAGCTCAACATCAGCCATCTGCTGCTGACGATACTTATCTGCATCTGCCTGCTTCTTAATGGTTGCAGCAAGCTCCTGCTCCTTAACCTCAGCCTCCTGCTTACGGAGTTCGACTGATTTCTGCTGACGAGCGATATCAGCCTCAACTGCTGTGGTCTCGATAACTTTACGCTGTGCCTCTTCCTGGATCTTGTAAGCTGCATCTGCTTCAGCCTGCTTTAAGTCTGATTCGCGCTTTAATTCAGCCTGCTTGATCTTTAATTCGTTCTGCTTGATAGCTATATCGGTGTTTGCTAATACTCTTGCTTCGTTAGCTGCCTTGCTTGCCTCAGCCTCTGCGATAGCAACATCACGTTCAGCCTGTGCCTTAGCAATGGAAGCATCCTTCTGGATCTGGGACATGTTGTCCTGACCGAGGGCAACGATAAGACCCTTCTCATCATCGATTCTCTGGATGTTACAGGATATGATCTCGATACCGAGAGCGTTCATATCCTTCTGAGCTTTCTCCTGTACCTCATCACCGAATTTCTTACGGTCGGTACAAAGTTCCTTCAGCTTAACGGTACCGATGATCTCACGCATGTTACCCTGAAGGGAATCGGTAAGAGCTGTGATGATCTGATCCTCATGCATATTAAGGAAGTTCTTCATCGCAAGCTTGATGCCTTCGGGATCGGTGTTTACTCTGATCTTTGCTACAGCATCGATATCTACACCGATGAAATCAAGTGTAGGTACATATCCGTTAGTCTTGATATCTACACTTATCTGCTTTACGATCAGGTTATCTTTTCTCTCTAAGAAAGGTATCTTGATACCCGCACGTCCGATAAGGATCTTGGGGTTTTTCTTAAGACCTGATATAATGTAGGCTACATCCGGGGGTGCCTTAACATATCCGGACATAAGAATAAATAAAATAAACAACGCAGCCACTACGATAATCGCAATAATCGGCCAATCCATACTTTCCTCTCCTTTCAAGCACCGGCTTGTCATTTTCGCCGTGTGCCAATACATTTATTTGCTG
This sequence comes from Lachnospiraceae bacterium, assembly GCA_024684355.1. Taxonomy (GTDB): domain Bacteria; phylum Bacillota; class Clostridia; order Lachnospirales; family Lachnospiraceae; genus RUG11977. The sequence continues at coordinate 6,850 of JAIKXA010000072.1, read as the reverse complement.
TTTACGGATTTGATTATATACTATTTTCTGATAATTTAAAAGTGTTTTATGAGAAAATTAGATATATTTATTCCGCTTATAGCTGTTATAAAACTAAAATGCCTTCTCTACAAAAAAACATCCGAAGCCTGTAAAAGACTCCGGACATTTTATAATGAAAGGCGGTGTAACAAACAATTTCATATAACCTGACCTGATCAGGCACTGTATTGGTAATAATCAGGTATCTCAAGTCTCTTTTCGAAGTCTGCCTTGGGGATGGGTCGGTCAAAATAATAACCCTGGATAAGATCGCAGGAAAGATTCTTTAAGAGTTCCAGTTCCTCTTTTCTTTCAACACCTTCAGCCACTACTTTCATATTAAGTTTTTTCGCCATGGTGATAACCGAATCAACGACGTTTTTAACCTTTATATCCTCAATACCCGAATCAAGGAATGCCTTGTCGAGCTTTAATACCTGGAAATCAAGCTGTGAAAGCAGGTTGAGAGAGGAGTAGCCGGCACCGAAGTCATCGATGGAGGTGGAGAATCCCTTCATATTTAAATCCTTAAGTACTGCTTTCAGTCTTTCCTTTGTCTTTTCGTATGCACTTTCCGTTATCTCTATCTCGATAAGGTTGTGAGGAATATTGTATTTATCTACCTGACGCTCGATCTCGAGGACAAAATCCGGATTCTTAAAGTGAAGCTTTGAAAAGTTTACACTGATACATACGGGTGAAAGTCCGTCATCGAGCCATTTCCTTAAGTCACTGCATACACGGTTAAGCACATAAAAATCCAGCTGGCAGATCATGCCGTTTTTTTCAAACAACGGTATAAATCTGGCGGGAGAGATAAGCTCCTTCTTTGTTTTCCAGCGTACCAGCGCCTCCGCACCTTTCATGATCTGGGTCTCGGTATTGATCTTGGGCTGGTAATATACCAGAAATTCTTCGTTTTCCATGGCATCGGGGAAGGATTTCGTGAGCTGTATGGAGTCGATCAGCTGCTCCTTCATACTCTGGTCGTAGTAAACGATCTTATTGGGACCGAGCTTAGCATTGGCAGCGGCTATATTGGTCCTGCCGACCACTGTTTCGGCTGCACGCTCGTAATTGTTCATCATATATATTCCGGCGATGATGGAAACATGATACTCGACATCCTGCAGACCGTCATTGGGATGAACAACGATGGACTGGATGGTGTTGAGAAAACCGGTAAGATTCTTTTTCTTAATGACCGCCAGGAAATCAACGCCGCCGTGGTGAGCCACAAGTTCTTCGAGACCTGCAAGCTTTTCAACGATCTTTGCAAACTCTATGATGCACTTGTCACCCTCTGTGTAGGTGAAACGCTCGTTAAGAAGCTCCCAGCCCTGAAGAGAGAAGGCAACAACCGCAAAGTTTCCGCCGTCATCGCTGTTGATGGTCTCGGCCAGCTTGCTGTTGAAGTAACTGATATTGGGGATACCTGTCATGATATCCGTAAGGTACAGCCTGCGGTTTTCCTCTTTTTCATAATAAACGCAGTTTTCCTTGCGGTTATAGCCGAGAGCCACGGCTTCGGCCAGCTCTTTACATGTACCGTATCCGCATGAACCGCAGTCTATGCAGCGGTCCTGTTCCGTAAATTTGTACAGCTGAGTATATATGTCTTCAATAGCACTGTTGGTAACGATGGGTTTGCGCAGGAACCGGCCCTTAAAATCTCTTTTGAAGTCAGCCGGATCAAGCTCTTTAAAACGCTCGTAAAGTGCCGCTTTTCTTTCGGAGGCAGTCTTGCTGCCAGAGTACAGATCCGGGTAGGTCGACTTGGCAGCAAGCTCTAACTGGACACAGTCGTGGACAACCGATACGAGGTTCCTGCCGCCGTGACCGACGCCGGGACTGTCTACACAACCGTGTTCACAGGTGGTAACATCTGTAGCATAAGGGATATTTATATCATTAAATACACTGTGCTCGTAATACTCATAATAAGGAAGATGATATATTGCATTGTCAACGGCCAGCACAAACTTGTCTTCGGGAATAAAGTTTGTCAGATTGTGCTTGAGTCCGCGTCTGAATGAGATCGTGCTTCCAAAAGTGAGATTCCTCTCTGGAAAATCGTTTGAATAGGAAGAAAAATCAACATTCGCAAAAGCACGTGCAAGATGCATAAAGGTTACGTTATAGGAAATCTCTTCAAAGGTTTCGGGAGATTCAAACTCCTTTTTCTTTGCTATACAGGGACCGATATATGCAAGTTTGTCGGTGCTTTTTAAATATTTATGCACGTAAATAGCGGTGCAGACTGCAGGAGACTGTACCGGGATAAGCTTTGAAAGGATTTCACGGGAATACTTTTCAACAAAGTCGATAAAGGAAGGGCATGTCTGAAGTATGACTCCTCCTTCGGGATGTTCATCCAGGTATTTTAAATAAGCCCAGACGGATATATCTGTACCGAAGCCGGCATCGTAGATCTTTGATACACCTGAAGCAAGCAGGAAATTGATAAATTTTCCTGCAAAATCAGGATATAACAGGAATATGGCCGGATCAAGTATAACTGACAGATTTTCATTTCCGAGTGCTTCAACGAACCATTCGGTATCGTCACGGTATTCTCTGGCTTCATGTCGGCATTCTCTGATACAGTTGCCGCAGCCGATACATTTGTCATGATCGACTATGATCTTGTTTTTCCCGTCCTCGACGACTGATTTGTTTGCACCGGGTACAGGACAGGACATAATACACCGGTTACAGCCGATACATTTGTTGTTTGTATATATAATTCCGTTTTGTTGTTTCATAGCAACCTCCATGTTCTGTTCAAAGTAACTCCGTTTATCGCCGTGCCACAAAGGGGATTTGGCATTTATTTATACGCAACTTATTGCAATATGATCAAAAAAAATCTATAATAATGTAAAGATTTGGTTTATGCCGATTGTTACATGCAAAAACTGCTCAAAAAGTGAGCCCTTATCTCCCATAATCGCATTGTAACACAAAATTCAAGCTGTTACAAGGGGAAATTTTTACCGAATTTTGAAAATAGTAAGCAAATTTTTATAATTTTATAAAAATAACCATCAACAATTTTGTTGATTCAGACAAACAAAGGCGGAATTTTACAAGAAAAGTCCTGTAAATTACGTAAATATTTCAGCATAATTACGATATCGGGTAACAAATATCTGTTTTTTGGGAGGATAATAAAATTGAAAGACAAAAAGATAAATTTAACCGCAATCATTATTTCTGCAATCTTTCTTCTTATTATAGGCGGACTTTGTTTTTTCGGGATAAAAACAATAAATGAAAAAAACAGGGAAATTGAAGAAACTGAGCAAAAATTACAGGACAGTCAGAAAAAACTGGAAGCAAGCGACAGTGAATTGTCAGACAAAAAGACTGAATTGGATATCAAAATATCCGAATATGAAACTCTTAAGAAGGATTATGATGATAATCTGTCTGAATTAAACGAATTGCTGGCCGCTGAGGAAGAACGCTTAAAGGCAGAACAGGATACAACTGCTGCCGATGAAGCTGAGGCAGGAGCCATAATCAACATGCAGCTTCTTCTGGATGACGTAAGAAGCATGGTAAACGTTCTTAAGACTTCCGATTTTGAATTTGATGACAGCGAACTGGATATTGACATTGAACAATACTGTACCAGATATGAGGAGTGCAAAAAAGGTTTTTCGGCTTTAAGAGGGGTACCCGAAAACATACTTGCCGCAGGAGCGGAAATAATGAATATTTCGGGGGATTATATATATGAATGCCGTGACCTTGTAAAGTTTGTCATGAATTATCTGGACGCGGTAGACCTGTTTGGTGACTATTGGGATATCATGTCAAAAGCACGTTCAACAACCGAAATGGCCAATAAGTGTTACAGAAAGATAGAAGAACTGATCGGTAAACTGGATGAAATGGAGTGCCCGGCTTATTTTGAACCGCTGTGGGACAGATGGAAAAAGACAGTTGAACTGGTTCATACATTTACATTCCGTATAGTTGAAGGCATAGACACGGAGGATTACCTTAAGATCAATTCCGCGTATAACCTGATAATGCGTATTATAAAGATCATCGACAATCTTAATACTGAGATGGTAAATATAATAGATGATGAGGATGCTTTTACCGACACACAGCTGGCAAAAGCCGATCTGATATACGAGGAAATCTCCAAAGCGGCGGAACAGCCGTACGGAGAACGGGGCAATTATACATTTGTCAACTCTTTTGCCGGGGAAGTGAGCTTAAACTACAAGACTATAGAGAACATATATCCCGCACTTTATAATTCATACGATCACTTTGTATTTCTTGAAGCAGCTTGTATATCGGGAGAAAGGGATGTGGTCATAGAATGTGAGATCCCGGGACTGACACAGAAATATGAGCAGAAATACAGCCTGAATTCGCATACCATGCCCATATATCTCAAACCTTCTGTTTCGACAGAGACCATGAATCTCAGCACTGCATGGGATTCAAATATAAAGATCATGGTAAAAGATCTTTCGGGAAACCTGCTTGATACAAAATCTTTCCCGGTACACATACTGAGCATCAATGATTTTAAATGGTACGATGATGAATTCGGTGTGAGCTCCAAGGATAACATCCTCTGTTTCTTAGCACCGGAATCGGATGCCATTACCAAGCTCAAGCGTGATGCCATAGACATATTGAGTGAGATCACCGACGGCGATTTCAACTACTTTACCGGATATCAGGGACCCGTATACACCAAGTATGTTGACACATATATACAGGCAGCGGCACTGATGATCGCCATGTCCGATACCGGTGTACGTTACAATATGGATCCCTTCTCCATAGACGGAGCGGACCAGCATATAATGTTCCCGGAGCAGGTGCTTGAAAACAAGAGCGGCCTCTGCATCGAAACATCGCTGGTTATCGCAAGCGCACTTCAAAGTGCGGGAATGCATACATATCTGGTGTTCCCTACCGGACACGCCCAGGTAGCTGTTGAAACATGGGAAGGCTCGGGAGAATATTTCCTTATAGAGACCACAGATATCCCCTGCAGCTGGGATGATTTTGAAGATTATGCCGTAGAACTGATAAATGACACCTATGACAACAGGATAAACAGTTCCATCATTTATTATAACAGTAAGGAATGGAACAATTACATAAGCAGAAACGATGTGTATCTGGTTGATTGCAGTGACGGTAAACTGTTGGGTCTTACGCCGTTTTCACATTGAGATTCCGTGAGCTTAAGTGCCCGTATTTTAGGCTTGTCATTCTGAGCGCAGCGAAGAATATTTATAGCGCCATCACTTTATTCGGGATAAAAAAGTGGCTGGAATACTCTTGCATTATTTATAAAATTGATATATAATTAAGCAGTAATGTCCGGATTGGACTGAAAAATTGGAGAAAAGAAGGGAGACATATTATGGCAAAATTTGTATGCAGCGTATGCGGTTATGTATATGAGGGAGATGCGGCACCTGAGAAGTGTCCCGTTTGTAATGCACCGGCATCTAAGTTTAATAAGCAGGAAGGTGAAATGACCTGGGCAGCAGAGCATGTGGTAGGTGTTGCTAAGGGCGTTAGCGAGGATATTCTGGCTGATTTAAGAGCAAACTTCAACGGAGAGTGTTCAGAGGTCGGTATGTATCTTGCTATGTCAAGAGTAGCTTTCAGAGAGGGCTATCCCGAGATCGGTCTTTACTGGGAAAAGGCAGCTTATGAAGAGGCTGAGCATGCAGCTAAGTTTGCTGAGCTTTTGGGTGAGGTTGTTACAGATTCTACCAAGAAGAACCTTGAAATGAGAATAGAAGCAGAGAACGGTGCTACCGCCGGCAAGACAGATCTGGCTAAGCGTGCTAAGGCAGCCAACCTTGATGCAATCCATGATACAGTACATGAGATGGCAAGGGATGAGGCTCGTCACGGCAAGGCTTTCCTGGGTCTTTACAACAGATACTTCAAATAACTGATGTAAATTGAAGCTTAGGGGCACATATCTGTATGGATGTGTGCCTTTTTTTATTACTGTAAGCGAGCTTACGCTTTGCGTTTATAATGCAGTAACGCGGATAGTAACTTATTTAGCAATATTCGACATTTTTTATACTAAATAATTGCTTGATTTTTAATCGTATATTATTTATATTCTTAAGTAACTTTTTAATTTAATATCCGTTTACTATTTGAAAGGATTTTGTTTTTTGTATGAAAAAAGATTTGTTTCCGAAAGCAGTGCTCAGGCTGCTTAAAGAAAACGGAATAGAAGAGGACGACATATTTGCCGCTTCCGCTACTGACATGAATGCAGAATGTGAGTACGCGGACGGCTTTGTTGTGCTGACTCTTACACAGCTGGCTGTAGTCATGTCAGCTCCCGACGAAAAAGAGATCCATTCCTTTAAAGGTTATATGACAAAGCAGAAGGCTTTTGACACTCCGGAAAAAGAATGGACGGTAAAGATTTACCCCATCGAAAACACGGAGAACTTAAAGGGTGAGCCTCAGGTAGCCTGCAGTATACTTACAGCTGATGTGGACGGTGTCACCTACAGGCTTACCGCATTTTCAAATCTCTATAAAAGGGAGATGCATAAGCTTGTCCGTACCTTTGACAAGATATGTATGGAAACCAAGGCTAACAAGGAGTTTGAAGGCAAAGAAGCAGTAGAGGGCAGAGAACCCGGCAAATTTCCCGGACCCGGCAGGGGACCTTGGGAAGGCGGAAAAGACGGTGACAAGGAGCCTGAGTCAAAAGAGGAAAGAATAAAGAAATTAAAGGTCTACGGCGTAGAGGATGAGAAGGAAAAAGACGAGTACTGTCCTACCTGCGGTATGATGTATCCCG
>JAIKXA010000080.1 GCA_024684355.1 Lachnospiraceae bacterium | reverse complement strand
ACGTCCCGCTTCTACGGTGAACTCTAAAACATCACTCATATCAAAGCACTGCTTTACGCGGCCGATAACGCTTTTCAGCTGTTCGGCCGAAACCGCGGTAGGCGTGCCTCCGCCGAAATATATGGTCTGCAGCTTTTTATTTTTCAATATGCCGCTGGTTTTGTCTATTTCCTTTAAAAGCGCGTCTATATAAGCCTGTACAAGGTCTCCGTACCTGTCTATCGGGTGCGAGCCGAACGAGCAGTAATTGCATATGCTCGGACAGAAAGGAAAGCCCACATATAGGCTGTAGCCGTTTTTATAATCGAATCTGTTTAATATCTCAAGCTCTCTGGCTGCCGTTTTCTGAGCAAGACCTGCCTTTTTCGGCGAACAGAGATACTCTGTAGTCATATATGTTATATTACTGACAGTACCCTTTTTAAGCCGCTCAAACAAAAGCTTCGTAGGTCTGACTCCGGTGAGTATCCCCCACGGAAGCGTACGTCCGGTTTCTCTGGAAAGCACTATGTAAAGCTCCTTTAAGAGCAGGTTCTTGTATGCTCTTTTTCTGCGCTTTTCATAAACCATGTGCTCATCCGGTACATCCACGTAGTTAAACGGTACTGTATTCTCTTTTTTCCCGTTAAATGTGATGGTGAAGGATGTGTCAGCAAGACTTATTTCCAGGCATTCTGCTAGGTCTCCCCCGAGTTCGCTTTCTGCACATCCTTTCGTACCGTTTTCACTGTCACGAGTGGTTTCTGATATTTTACTATCTAAAATATTTATCGGCATATTTGGTAAAATACTTGATACTTCCCCCGAAAACTTAATTACCACTTCAGTCCCCGGATAAAATGACTTTATAAGAGGTCCGACCTCCTGTGTCATATCAAAGCCCGAAATTATTACGTTCAGTTGCAATGTCGGTAACCTCCCCATGTCCGGGATAACATTTTGTATCCGGAGGTAAGTTGAAAAGTCTTTGGGTTATGGATGAGAAAAGAGCCGCTTCACTGCCGGTAGGAAGGTCTGTCCTGCCATATCCGAAACGGAACAGGGTGTCCCCTGTAATGAGCACTCCCTCTTTGTCAAAATAGTAGCATACGCTTCCCTCGGTATGTCCCGGGGTGAATATTACCTTGAAGCTTAAACCGGAAACATCTACACGTTCCCCGTCTTTTAAGAGTCTGTCCGGTATGATCTCTTCTGCTCTTCTGATCCTTTTTGAGACATTAAGATCAGCATCTCCCAGGAGTCTGTATTCGTCGGCTCCCGCCCATACGGGTGCCCCGGTAAGTCCTTTAAGTTCCTTTACACCGAGTATATGATCAAAATGGCCATGGGTTAACAGTATGGCAACGCATTCCACATTGAGCTCACTAGTAAGCTTTTTATAAATGCGGTCTGCGTCGTCACCCGGGTCTATAACTATTGCTTTTTTTGTTTCTTCATCAAGGAGTATGTAGCAGTTTACCTGCAGTGCTCCTACTGATATTTTTTCTATTGTCATTTCATGTCTCCAAAATATATCAAGCTTACACCTCAGCCACCCATAGCTCGTTCAACATTGATGATATTTTCAACGTTTCTGAGCTTGGCAATGATAGTGTTAAGTGTCTCGGTATCCTTGATATTGAAGCTTACCGTAATGGTAGCGGTTTCCTGCTTGCCCGCTCTCGCGTTCATGGAGATGATCGTAATATTATTTTCAGTAAGTACCTTTGATATGCCCAAAAGCACACCCGGCTGGTTCCTTGCAAATATCCTTACCTCGGCTAAGAAGAGCTTTTCTTCCTTAGGTGCCACAGCAGTATTCCATTCTGCAGGCTGAAGACGTTTTCTGTCTATCTCCGGAAGTGTAAGTATGTTGCTGCAGTCGGTCCTGTGTATGGAAATACCTCTTCCTCTGGTTACAAATCCCACTATCTCATCACCCGGTACCGGTGAACAGCATTTTGAGAAATGCACGGCGAGGTCGTCGGCACCATGTACTATGATGCTGCCCTTTGTCATGGTAGGGATATTCTTTACACGTTTAGGATCCTTTAAGCTCTCTAAGTATTCTTCGTCGGTGATCTCCTTAGGATGATGCTTGTCATATTCATCCTGAAGCCTTGAAAATACCTGACCTTCCTTTATGGCACCGTGGCCTATGGAAGCATAGATATTGTCCCAGTCTTTATAGCCGTATTTCTTTATTACGGCATCCATATATTCGGTCTTTAAGAGGTCAGCCGGAGCCACGCCCTTCTGCTTACACAGAGCGTAAAATACTTCCTTGCCGCGAAGTATATTGTCTTCCTTACTTTCCGACTTAAACCACTGATTTATCTTATTTTTTGCCTGGGTTGTTTTTACTATCTTAAGCCAGTCTCGTGAAGGTCCTTTTGAGTTGGCTGAAGTTATGATCTCTATCTGGTCGCCGTTCTGAATGATATAGTCATTCGGCACCATTTTGTTGTTGACACGTGCTCCGACCATCTTATTGCCTACCGCACTATGAATGCTATAAGCGAAGTCTATCGGTGTGGAACCTACGGTAAGGTTCTTTACTTCACCTGTAGGCGTAAAGCAGAATACACTGTCCGAGAACAGATTAAGGTCATCCTTTAAGAGCATGAGGAATTCTTTATTATCGGAAAGATCCTGCTGCCACTCCAATATCTGTCGGAGCCATGTAAGCTTCTCCTCTTCAGAGTCTGGATTCAGCTTTCCTTCGGGATCAACCTTATATTTCCAATGCGCAGCGATACCATATTCAGCAGTCCTGTGCATGTCAAATGTCCTTATCTGGATCTCAAAGGGCTGGCCGCTGTGCGAAATAAGTGTAGTATGGAGAGACTGGTACATGTTGGGTTTGGGCATAGCGATATAATCCTTGAAACGTCCCGGGATGGGTTTGTACATTTCATGGATAACGCCCAATGCCGCATAGCAGTCTTTAATGTCATTTACTATAATACGTACCGCAAAAAGATCGTATACCTGATCAAGAGTCTTGTTCTGGTTTACCATCTTTTTATAGATACTGAACAAATGCTTTACCCTGCCGTTAACCTTAGCGGGGATATTGGCATCCTTAATGTGATTGCTTACTTCTTCGGTGATCTCATGGATGAAATCTTCCTGCTCTGCAAGCTTCTTAGCCACATTCTCGGAAAGCTCTTTATATACCACAGGCTCTATATACTGGAGCGAAAGATCGTCGAGTTCTATCTTGATCCTGGAAATACCGAGCCTCTGGGCTATGGGAGCATATATATCCATGGTCTCCCTTGCCTTCTCATACTGCTTGTGAGGAGGCTGGTATTTTAACGTACGCATATTGTGAAGACGGTCTGCAAGCTTGATCAGGATAACACGGATATCCTTTGCCATCGCAAGGAACATTTTTCTTAAGTTCTCAGCCTGAAGCTCCACCTTATCGGCAGAATAATTGAGTTTGGTAAGCTTTGTAACGCCGTCTACCAAAAGAGCTACTTCGGAACCGAACTGTTCTTCAAGCTCCTCCTGGGTAACTATGGTATCTTCAACTACGTCATGCAGGATACCTGCCACGATACTTTCTATATCAAGTTCAAAATCAGCCAGGATAAGTGCCACGCATACAGGATGGATGATATAGGGTTCTCCCGATTTTCTCTTTTGATCCTTATGTGCTTCGTAGGCAAGCTTATAAGCCTTCTCTACCATCTCAAGATCAGAAGAAGGATGATACTCCAGTATTCTTTTTTTCAGCTTTTCATATAGGACTTCCGGATCGGTAAAATCTTCCGGGATCTCCATTACCGGTTTGTTAAAATCCATACTATACCTCATGAAAGAAAAACCGCTTATTACGGTTTTTCTTTATTTTACATAACAGAGAATACGTATTTTGTAATACTGTGGAACTCCTCGCCGGCCTTAAGTACCGGTGAATCAAAGTTGGGTTTGTTTATAGCATCCGGGAAGAACTGTGTCTCAAGACATACACCGCATCTCTTGGTATACTTTACGCCGCCCTTTCCGGTCTGGTTTTTAATAAAGTTGCCTGCATAGAACTGCACTCCGGGAAGATCCGTATATACGGACATTCTTCTTCCGCTCTTGTCATCCGAAAGGATGGCTGCCTGTTCAAGCTTGCCCTTCTTTATATCGAGTGCAAAGTTATGATCGTAACCGCCTCCGAAACGAAGGTTGCGGTCATCGTTATTGATCCTCTCGCCGATCACCATGGGTGTGGTAAAATCAAACGGTGTACCTGCTACAGAAACTATCTCGCCTGTAGGAATACTCTCATGATCTGCAGGTGTAAAGTTTTTGGCATTGAGCCAGAGCTTATGATCCATAGCACTGCCCGAATCATGTCCTGCCAGGTTAAAATAACTGTGGTTGGTAGGATTGTATATAGTATCCTTGTCGGATACTGCATAATACTCGATCTCCAGACCATTGTTATCTGTAAGTCTGTAAATAACGGTTGCGGTCAGGTTGCCGGGGAAGCCCTGATCCATATCGGGACTTTCGAGAGTAAGCTTTACTGCATTTTCCTCTTCGATAACTTCGGCATTAAACATCTTTTTGTTAAAGCATGTATAGAAATCACTGTGAAGGTTATTATGGTCGTTGTCGTTCTTTGCCAAAGTATAAAGCTGGCCGTTTAAATAAAACTTAGCTCCGCCTATCCTGTTTGCATTTCTTCCGATGGTGCTTCCGAAGAATGAAGGATTCTCCTGATATGCTGCTATATTATCGAAACCAAGTACCACATCATCTAATTTACCGTTCCTGTCAGGTACGAAAAGAGACTTTAAGATCGCACCGTAATCGATAACCTCAGCTATAAGTCCCTTTGAATTGGTAAGCTTGTATACGCTGACCTTATCACCTTTATTTGTAATTCCGAAGCTTTCTACTGTTACTCCCATTGACAGTTCCTCCTTGAGAAAAGTTTAGTGTATCTTGCCCGGTGCAAGGTACAAAATACGGATTTTAATATTATACTCCATCTTTACGTACTTGTAAATTTATTTTTTATGGCACGCAGCTATTTACTGCTCTTCTTCCTGCCCGGTCTCTTCTACGCTTTTCTTTCGTTCATACCTGGTGAACACAAATTCCATATCAAAGCAGGTCTGCTCCTCGCCTTCTTCGACACACTCCCATTCCTCGTCCTTATCCAGATTGGGGAAATATGCGTCCGCTTCATAGTTGTAATTGATCTTGGTTATGATAGCTGTGTCACACAGGGGCAGAAACTCTTTATAAAGGCTTTCTCCGCCTATAATAAAGATGTCATCAGAGTTGATCTTTTCCTTAACTATGAGCTCCAACAGTTCTTCCTTGCTGTGTACCACATCCGCATCCTTAACCTTATATTCGGGATTTCTGGAAAGGATGATATTTCTTCTCTGCGCCAGAGGTCTGCCGCCCGGAAATGTATCCATGGTCTTTCTGCCGAGTACAACTACCTTTCCCAGCGTAAGCCTTTTAAAATTCATCTGATCGGCACGGATGCTGGCAAGCAGCCTGCCCTTAAAGCCGATGGCCCAGTTTTTATCTACTGCTGCGATAAGTTTCATTGACTGTTTCTCCTTATATGTATATATTTAGATGGCTATCGGGATATTCGTTACCTGCTCACCGAATGTATAATCATCGAGACGGACATCGTCCTTTGTAAAAGAGTAGAAATTCTTTTTATCCGGGTTAAGCCAGAATTTGGGTGCGGGATATGTGGGACGCTTGATTAGCTCTTTAATGATCTCCACATGTCTGTCATATATATGAGCGTCAGCTATAACGTGTACAAACTCTCCGACCTGCATATCACATTCACGTGCAAGCATATGTACCAATACAGAATACTGGCATACATTAAATGCGTTTGCTGCGAGGATATCCTGTGAGCGCTGGTTAAGTATGGCATTTAACACGAGTTTTCCGCCATCCTTGGGCTTGGTAACATTAAAGGTCATACTGTAAGCGCAAGGATAAAGCATCATCTCAGACAGATCCTGATGGACATAGATATTGGTGATAATACGGCGGCTGAAAGGATTATTCTTAAGATCGTAGATAACTCTGTCAACCTGATCGAACATACCTTCCTTATATTTGTGCTTAACGCCCAACTGATATCCGTATGCCTTACCTATGGTACCGTTCTCATCCACCCACTGGTCCCAGATATGGCTGCCGAGCTCACTAACTTTATTTGACTTTTTCTGCCATATCCAGAGAATCTCATCGGTAGCCGTCTTGATCGGCACCTTTCTCAAAGTCATGGCAGGGAACTCTTTTGAAAGATCATACCTGTTAACCACGCCGAACTTCTTGATGGTATATGCCGGAGTACCGTCCTCCCAATGAGGACGTACCTTTTCATCTTCAGTACTTGTACCGTTTTCCAAGATGTCGGTACACATTTTAATAAACAGATCGTCTGCTAAGCTCATAATATGTTCCTTTCCTTTAAAATATCCTTCGCATCCGCTCAGGATGACAAATCGTAATTGTTTTGATACCGTAATATGATTTTGTAATTCATTTGGAAAAGGGCTGCCGTTTTTTACGACAGCCCTTTTCCGTTTTGCTGTATTTTGAATATTAGGTGTATTCTCTGGTATGACATACGTAATACCACATCTGCAAAGTTGTATTTCTCCGATTGAACCGAGGTGCGGGACGGCAGATTGTTCCGCCGCACGCTCTCCTTTTGACGTTTTCGCGCTTAGCGTACCGGTTCTGTACGCTGCGAAAATGTCAACGTAGGATTTGCGTAATGATTATGCTATAATATCGATACGAAAAACTCAGTCCCTCCGGACCTCGCAAATCCGGAGCCAGTGCGTGCGGCGGAATGATCTGCCGGCCCGCACCTGGTATTGTAAAAATCCTCCGCTCTGCTACGGATTTTCTTTGAATTAACCGCGCCAAGCGTCGCGCGGACCGACTGAAGTAATCACTTCGTGATCACTTCATATCTCAGTAAATCTCTTGATGTTAGATGCATTAGCGTACTTAGTACGATGTCCGTCAGCCTGAACTACGAGAGTAGGAGCTGCCATAATGCCCCACTCCTTTGCAAGCTCGGGATTCTCTTCTGCATCAATGATGGTGTACTCTTTTCCGTCAAGATACTCTTTTGCAAGCCTGCAGTTAGGACATGTCTTGGTAGTGAAGAGGTAGAGACCGTCACCGGTAAGCTCTGCAGCCTTAGCTGCCATAGTATCCTCAACCTTCTCCATATCGATGGGCTCAGTATTCTTATCAAGATCAACTGCTATATCGTCTGTATTGTAGCTGCAGCAGCCTGCGCCAAGTGAAAATCTGGTTGACTTTTCAAGAGTGTACTCGGTTCTGTTCTTGTACTCCTGGGTCTTTCCTGCATTCCAGTTCTGTACAGGTCTGTAGTAACCTGTGATCCTGGAGTAAACCTCTGCGTTCTCGCCGCAGATAGGACACTTGAACTGCTCACCCGTAAGATAACCGTGGTTCTTGCAGATGGAATATGTAGGTGACATTGTATAGTAAGGAAGCTTGTAATTCTCAGCGATGGTACGAACGAGCTTAGCAGCTGACTCCCACGAAGGAAGCTTCTCACCTATAAATGCATGGAATACGGTACCTGAGGTGTAAAGTGTTTGAAGTCTGTCCTGAATATCAAGAGCTGCGAAAATATCCTCTGTAAACTCAACAGGAAGATGTGAGCTGTTGGTATAGTAAGGAGTATCGCCCTTTGCACCTGCTGTCCTGATGTCGGGCCAACGCTTTCTGTCATGCTTTGCAAGACGATAACTTGTGCTCTCTGCAGGAGTAGCCTCAAGGTTGTACAGATCTCCGTACTCTTCCTGATAATCGGAAAGTCTTTCTCTCATGTGATTGAGAACTTCCACTGTAAAGTCCTGAGTCTTCTTATCTGTAAGATCCTTGCCGAGCCACTTTGCATTAAGACCTACTTCATTCATACCAACGAGACCGATGGTTGAGAAGTGGTTAGCAAATGTGCCGAGATATCTCTTGGTGTAAGGATAGAGACCTTCATCAAGAAGCTTGGTGATGATCTGTCTCTTAACCTTAAGTGAACGAGCAGCAAGATCCATCATTCTGTCAAGTCTCTTGTAGAACTCATCGGGAGTAGCTGAAAGATAAGCAATTCTCGGCATATTGATGGTAACAACGCCTACGGAACCTGTGGACTCGCCTGAACCGAAGAAACCGCCTGACTTCTTACGAAGTTCACGAAGGTCAAGACGAAGTCTGCAGCACATTGAACGTACATCTGAAGGCTCCATATCGGAGTTGATGTAGTTCGAGAAGTAAGGTGTACCGTACTTAGCGGTCATTTCAAAGAGAAGTCTGTTGTTCTCTGTATCTGACCAGTCGAAATCTCTGGTAATGGAGTATGTAGGTATAGGATACTGGAATCCGCGGCCGTTTGCATCGCCCTCGATCATGATCTCAAGGAATGCCTTGTTGACCATATCCATTTCCTTCTTGCAGTCCTTGTAGCAGAAATCCATCTCTTTTCCGCCGATGATGCAGGGAAGCTCTGCCAAATCATTAGGTACTGTCCAGTCAAGTGTGATATTTGAGAAAGGTGCCTGTGTGCCCCAACGGCTGGGTGTATTTACGCCGTATACGAAGCACTGGATGCACTGCTTAACGTCATGGTATGTCATATTATCCTGCTTTACGAAAGGAGCAAGATATGTATCAAAGGATGAGAAGGCCTGTGCGCCTGCCCATTCATTCTGCATGATGCCTAAGAAATTAACCATCTGGTTGCAGAGTGTGGAAAGGTGCTTAGCAGGTGAAGATGTGATCTTGCCGGGGATGCCGCCGAGACCCTCTTTAATGAGCTGCTTTAATGACCAGCCGGCACAATAGCCGGTAAGCATTGAAAGGTCATGGATATGGATGTCCGCATTACGATGAGCGTTTGCGATCTCCTGGTCGTAGATCTCAGAAAGCCAGTAGTTGGCTGTGATAGAGCCTGAATTGTGAAGGATAAGTCCACCGACTGAATATGTAACTGTGGAATTCTCCTTAACACGCCAGTCCTCTTCCTTAACATAACTGTTAACCAGATCCTTGTAGTCAAGGATGGTCGACTTCATTTTTCTGATCTTCTCACGATTCTTTCTATATAATATGTAAGCTTTTGCTACTTCATTATATCCTGTCTGGTTGAGAACATCCTCTACACAGTCCTGGATATCTTCTACGTTTACACATCCGTCCTTGATCTTGGACTGGAATGCCGATGTAACTCTTAATGCAAGCAGATTGATGATGTCATCATTATAAAGCTGCTCTGTAGCATTAAATGCTTTCTTGATGGCGTTTGATATCTTGGTCAGATTAAACTCTGCAACCTCGCCGTCTCTTTTTGTTACACTGAAATTGTTCATTGCCTTCTCCTCCGGTAAGATCCTCACTTTTATCCCTTGGCGGATACTTTTGTTTTGCCCGCCGACATAAATAAGTGTATCAGAACGCATATTAGAAGTCAATAGCAAAAATACAAAATAAAGAGTATTTTTTTAGGGGCAGACACTATATATTGTGTCTGCCCCTATTTTAGGCACTCTGAAAATTGTCAGAATTTTAAGTCTTTTTATTTGTCCGCGTACGGCGTATTTTTCCATCAAAACATGGTTAAGATCTTTACTCTTTTTTCTCAATCTACCGAAATACCTATCCTGTTTTCAAGATATTTCTGCTCCTTGTATGCCATACGGTCGTCGGGGCAATGATCGGGAGAGAGATACACTCCCAGAAGCTTATATGCAAGCTCCATCTTCCCTTTCTTTTCGGCTACGATTATCTGGTACCTGAGCACCTCATTATCCGAAAGGTTTTTATCCTGTGCGGTATTCAGGTATTTTTCTGCAAGATCGAAGTAATAATTCTCATCATGCTCCCATTCTGTTCTCTTGGAATATTCGGCCCCCTTAAGCACCATGGGAATGATATCGGTATAATTATCGGCATAAGCCGAATGACCGTCAAAATATACCACTGCTTCATCAACAAGCCTGAGAACATCTGTGACGCTCTTTCTTTCAAGCGTCATGCCGAATATGGCTCTATACTCGTCTAGCGCGTAATCCTTAAGCGAGATGATCATCCTCTCGTCATCTTCCCAAAGGTCCCACTCTTCCTTGATCCAGTACATATCCGCTCTCATGCGGTAATTCTTAACATCCGCATTGCCCGCCGTGATCGAATCGGTTATGAGCTTGATCAGTTCATCCGGATCATACAGCGGTGTGGCATCCTTATCCGGCTCCGCATAGCTTACACGCCATGCAAGTGCTGCGGCGGAAGCTTTGTATTCGGCTTTCTTTGCCGGATCCGTGGCCGTCTCCCCGAGTTCTTTCAAAAGGTTGATGGATTTTTCGTATTCGTTTTCAGAAAGATATATTTCCAAAAGCCCTTTTCTTACGGCCTCACCTGTCTGCGGCTCCTTATCAAAATAGTTGCCGTAGGTGTTCTGCTGGTTCATCATCAGCTCAAAGAGAGCCTTAGCCCCCTGTATATCGCCTTTTTTGAGCTGGTTAAACGCATAACCGGAAAAAACGGTCAGTGATCTCTCACCGTTTCGTATAGCTTTTAAGAAATATGTTTCCGCGTTGTCATAGTTACCCGCCGCATATGCGTCAGCCGCATCATTCAGATATACCTGTTCCGATGCGCATCCTGTTAACGCAAAAGTAAGTACCATAAGCACGCAGACAAGAAATAATCTTCCTTTATTTCTTTGCAGCATTCTCTGCATCCTCCCTGCGGATCTGTGCACGTTTGATCTTGCCGCCCAAGGTCTTGGGAAGCTCTGCTACATATTCAACGATTCTGGGATACTTATAAGGAGCGGTATTATGCTTTACATGGTTCTGAAGCTCTTTGGTAAGCTCCTCGGAAGGAGTATAACCTTTAGCCAGAACTACCGTAGCCTTAACTACCTGGCCTCTTATGGGATCCGGTGCCGCTGTGATCGCACACTCTACTACTGCGGGATGTGTGATCAGTGCACTTTCAACCTCGAAGGGTCCGATCCTGTATCCGGAACACTTTATAACATCGTCATGACGTCCAACGAACCAGTAATATCCGTCTGAATCACGCCATGCTACATCTTTCAGATTATATACACCGCTGCCGATAGCTTCATTTGTAAGCTCTTCATTCTTATAATAGCCTACAAAAAGACCGATGGGATAATCATCCTTGGGTACCGCTACCGTTATCTCGCCTTCCTCACCGTCTTCAGCTTCGTTTCCATCATTATTAAGAAGCTTAATGTTGTAAATAGGTGAAGGCTTGCCCATCGAACCGGGCTTCGGCTCATACCAGGGGAAGTTAGCCAGAAGTACTGTGCTTTCTGTCTGTCCAAAGCCCTCTGCTATGGTATATCCTGTAAATTCCTTCCATTTCTTAACTACCTCAGGATTAAGAGGTTCACCGGCTGTACACCAACGCTGTACACTTGAAAGGTCGTAGGATGCTACATCCTCCTGGAGCATGAATCTGTACATGGTAGGGGGTGCACAGAAAGTGGTAACCTTATATTTCTGCAGTACTCCTAAGAGTTTATCCGGATGGAACTTAAGCATATCGTAGCAGAATACGGTAGCTCCGCATATCCACTGTCCGTATATCTTTCCCCAGCCGAACTTAGCCCAG
>JAIKXA010000159.1 GCA_024684355.1 Lachnospiraceae bacterium | reverse complement strand
AGGCTGCCATTGCGCGAGACCCAAACGTCAACATCACTTATGAAGGGCAGCCCGACAATATGCTACCCGGGACCGGACATCACCCCTGCTATAGCGGATTGCAGGTACAGGGCACCGCTAACTCCCCGGCTGTGCGACTTCAATAGTATACTTTGTTTTGTCGCTGATGTCAACCATATTTTTGGAGGTAGATCATAGTCTGTTTTTACAAAAAACGGCAGGGACAAACGACGGGTGAGATAAAAGAGAACGATAGGTTTTAAGTTTAGGAAATGGAAGAAAACAGAAAGAAGAAAAAGATCATTGCCTCCTGTCTTATGGGAGTGGCAGTTATCATAATAGCCCTGGTATGTATATTCATCGGCATACCTTTGATAAAGATGGCGGGAAAGCCGGATGAGTTCAGAACATGGGTGGAAGCCAAAGGTATATGGGGCCCCATAATATATGTAGCCCTGGTCATATTCCAGATACTTATAGCTTTTATCCCGGGCGAACCGCTTGAAATAGTAGCCGGTTATGTTTTCGGTACATTTAAAGGTACCGTATTATGCATTACGGCAGCTTCACTTGGAAGCATAATAGTGCTTTTACTGGTAAGAAAATTCGGAAAAGCACTGCTTGAGATCTATTTCGATAAGGAAAAGATAGAAAGCTTAAAGTTTTTACAGTCATCGGAGAAAAAGATAGTAATATTCCTGATACTTTTTATAGTTCCGGGTACACCCAAGGATCTGCTCTGTTATTACGGGGGACTAACGGATATATCCATGCCGCTCTTGATATTTATATGCACGGTATGCCGCTTTCCGTCCATAATAACTTCCACTATAGGAGGAAATGCCCTGGGTACGGGTGAATACGGATTTGCCGTGATCGTGTTTGTGATCACGGCGGTCATAAGCGCGATCGGGATAATAATATACAACAAATTCAGTAAGAAGAAAAGGGACTCAAATGTTAGAACTGATTAATGTCACAAAAAATTATAAGGATCAGAAAGCTGTTTCGGAAGTATCCTTTACCTTAGACCGTGGACAGGTCCTTGGTCTGGTGGGAGCCAACGGAGCCGGAAAATCAACGTGCGTGAGTATGATAGCTACGTTGATCAAGCCGGACAGCGGACAGATCCTTTTTAACGGAAAAGATATAGTAAAGGAACCGGATGCCATAAGAAGAAGGCTTGGTTACGTACCGCAGGATATAGCATTGTATGAGACCTTGAGCGGACTCGACAATCTGAAGTTCTGGGGAAAAAGCTACGGCGTTCCGTCCGACCAGCTTGATGCGGAAATAAAAAGAGTATGCGATATCATTTCTTTTGACAGCTCCGTACTTAAGAAAAGAGTAAGCAATTATTCCGGAGGTATGAAACGAAGGCTTAACATCGGAGTAGCACTGCTGCACAAGCCGGAGCTTGTTATCCTGGATGAACCGACCACCGGTATAGACCTTCAATCCGGTCTGCAGATATTAAAAGCCATAGAAGAACTTAAAGTTCATGGGACATCTATCATATATGTCGGCCATTACATGGAGGAAGTGGAGAAAATAAGTACTCACATCTGTCTGCTCGACCACGGCGTATGCAAGGCGTTTGGTACGATGGAAGAAGTACTTAAGAAGAGCGGAAGCGGATCGCTTTCAGACCTGGTTTTAAAATGATCTCAAATATTTAAAGAAGGACATCAAAATGGACCGATATAAAAATTTTGTAAAGATAGAAGAGATAAAAGGACTGCTCAGACGCGAGAAATACGAAGAAGCACTGGAGATGGCAGACGGTATAGACCCTTCAAAACTTAAGGATAACCTTGACTGTATGATAATAGGCGAGGTATATCTCAATAACGGCATGCTTGGACGTGCAAAGGAATGCTATGCCATAGTATACGGCAGAAGAAAGACCAGACGTGTGGCCATGGAGCTGGTGAACATCTGCATAAGGCTTAAAAAAGCCGATGAGGCGGAAAAGTATTTTGCCGACTATAAAAAGATGGCACCCAATGATTATTACAATTATATTTTCCAATATAAGATCGACAGATTAAGAGGAAAATCTTTAAAAGAGCAGGCAGCGAGCCTGGAAAAGCTTAAAAAGATTGAGTTTACCGATACTTGGGGATATGAACTTGCCAAGCTTTATCACAAGATGGGCGACACCAATAAAGTACTCAGAACCTGTGACGATATCATCGTATGGTTCGGTGACGGTGATGCCGTGGAAAAAGCAAAGGCTTTAAAGGCATATTATCTGGGCGAGATATCACTTAAGGATCTGAACAGTCCCAAGGAAAGTACCGATACGGATGATACCGATGCCATTGATGCGGCTATAGAAAAGGCCAAAGCAGCCGAAAATGCCGAAAACGATGAAGAAGTCGATGAGGCCACTATTTCCGCGATAAAGAAATACAGAGCTACATGGAACGGAGAGGCACCGGAAGATAACACTGAAGAAGCAGAGAAAACCAGTGACGTTCAGCAGGAAACCGTGGAAGAGGCTGTTCCTGAGGCTGAGCAGGATAACGGAAACACCGGTTATACAGAAGAGCCTGAAGTTATCCTTGCATCCGAAGAACCCGAAGAAAACGGTCCTGAAGCAGAGATTTCCGTAGCTGCCGAAGAGCCTGCGGAATATATGGCAGAGACAGCATCTGAAGAAGATGTTATCGAAGAAGAGTATACCGAAGAAGACCTGATGATCGCCGACGAGAAAAAGGTTGAGGAAGAGCGTCCGATCAAGGTGGCCATAACACGTCCGGTACATGAGACAGACTATTTTGAAGACGAGATAGCTAAAGCCGTAGAGCAGGCACTCATAGAGGACAGTACTGAGAGCAAAGAAAGGCCAGAGCCTACCAACCCCGGTGATATGACCAGAGTCTGGAACAAACCCGAGATAGATGCTTTGGGCGAGGGCGAAAAAGACGCCAACCGTACGATAGTAATACCTCCTGTTAAGGAAAAACAAAATGCAAAAAAAGCAGCTGACGATTATGAAGACATCAAGGAAGATGAACCTAAGTCGCAGCTGTTGGAAGCTGTAGAAAGAGAACTCGGTTTTGTAGAGGACAGTCCCAAGGAAAAAGCTCCTGCCAAAAAGAGCTGGGTATCCAGATGGAAAGAAAAGCTTCAGGAAAAAGAAAGAAGAAAACAAGACGAACTCCAGAAACAGAAGGACAGTGAAAACGACGAAAAGCTTAAAAAGGAATGTGAGGCTGAACTTGAAAAGCAGCGTTTCATAGAAAGCGAGAGAAAGAAGGACCGCCGTAAGTTCTTAGATCATCAGAAACAGTTGGCAAAGCTTGCCAATGAAAAAGCACTTAAAGCTGAAGCAGAGCAGGAAAACAGTGTTAAAAAAGAAAAGCCTGCCGATGAAGCTTACGATGCGGAAGATTTTAAGGTGGATATTTCCGACAGCTTTACAGTTGAGGATATAGGTGTTGTACGTACACCCGAGGACGGCATATATACACCAAAGAAGCTTAAATGTATTGAAGTACCTAAGAACAGTCCCATATACGGATATCTTGAAAAGACGGGCAAGACCCTGGAAGATTACTTCGGATTCTTTGCATGTCAGAAGGATATGAATGCACAGATACTTAAATGTCTGGAAGCTCTTGCGGACCCCATGGAAGGTACGATGAATTACTGTATCATCGGCGAAAAAGGGACCGGCAAGAAATCGATAGCACACGGATTTGCAAAGTTTATGGCTGACTGCGGATTACTTGCATCATCCCAGACCGTATGGACCGACGCAAACAAGGTCAATATGACTAACCTTAAGGAAAAGGATGATAAGCTTAAAGGCAGATGTCTGGTGATCAACCAGGCAGGCGATCTTTCCGATGAAGCAATATGGGATATCTCGGATATCGTTAAAAAGCTTGGCAGAAAGACCATGATCGTTATAGCCGATTACAGACGTAACATGGTCGAGCTGTTTAAGAACAGGGAAAAGTTTGAGGATATGTTCAGACCAAGAGTGATCATCCCTGCATTCAACCAGGATGACCTGTTCGATTATGTTGACTATAAGATAGGAAACGCAGGATTTGTATTTGACTCGGATGCTTATGATCTTATCTCAAAGAGAATAAAGGGCATCATGCGTGCAACGGAAGAGGGAGCTCTTGCCAGAACCGAAAAATATCTGGTAAAAACCCTAGATAACGCCGAGCAGAGGAACGGCGAGGCATATATCCGCCAGACCTTAGAGCATGAGAAACATGTAAGAAGCAACGTTATAATCAGTAAGGATATTCCGAACTCAATCTGATAAATAGGACTATCCGCGGAATAACAAAAATAAGGCCTAACGCAAGCTCGCTTGCAGGTAGGCCTTTTCTTTTGTTATTCTGGGGAGGCTGGACAAAAATCACGAGTAAACATAAGCCGCGAAGCGGCGGCATACGGCGTAAGCCGGATGGTTTATGAGTGATATGTCCGGTCGCAGATAGTCCGTAGACATCTGTGAATCACATCACAGAATTTCTTCAATATAAAGTTCAGGATTCTTAAACAGGTTTATATAATCCGACCCAACCTTTATCATAGGTCTGGTATCATCCTGTTTGTTCATATATACGATAGTACCTATGGTACCGTCATTTAATTTTACTCTGTAGCCCATGTAGCACATTGTTATGTGCTCAAGGAATGTCATAAGATATGCGGTATCATAAAGTGCCAGACCGCTTGATTCAAATATCCTTACAGCTTCAAACGGACACTTTGCTTTTCTGTATTTTCTCGGTGCCGTCATAGCTTCATATACATCCGCTATGGCTATTACCTTGGTAAGCTCATCCATACGGTCACCGGTAACACCGAACGGATATCCCGAACCGTCACATCTTTCGTGATGCATAAGTGCTGCAAGCTTTACACGCCTGTCAAGGTTCATCTTGTTTAAGATAGCATATCCTTTTGTGGTATGTGATTTAACCACATCATATTCATCGGGGCTTAAGGGTCCGGGTTTATCTATTATCTCTTTCGGGATAACGAGCTTTCCTATATCGTGGTAAATACCGCATACGATAAGAGTATCTATATCCTCGCGGCTGAAATTAAGCCAGCCTCCGAGTACCGCACTGATGATGGCAACATTAAGAGAGTGCGCAAATACTACTTCATCATATGTTCTGGAGCAGTGCAGAAGATCGAATACCTGTATACCGGAACGGCATGAGCCGAGGATCTTCTTTACGCCGTTTGAAAGAGAAGTACTGTCGGTATCGCCGCCTTCACGGAGGACTCTTAACATTTCCTGTTCGAAAGTGGTAGCCACATCGGTAAACTTTTCGTTGAATTCAATATATTCTTCGGTCTCGCGCAGCTTTTCAAAAAATGACTGCTCGTCAACACCGTCATCCACTACTTCCGACGGATCTTCTATATAAATGCGTATAAACGGAATGGCATGAAAACGCATACGGGTGATAGCCTTTTCTGTAAGCCTTGCACCGGCCGGGAAAAGGAGCTGCCCGGAATCATTAAGTACGTCAAATGCCACCAGCATACCGCTTTTGACCTCGTTTATCCCTATGCGCTTAACCTCCATATAAACCTCCGTGTTTCTACATTTGTCGACTTTTTTTGCGACACAAAATTCCCAAGTTAATATACTTTATCTTATATAATTATAATTGATATATAGCGTTTGTCAAAGGGTTTTTAATAAAACTTTTAGAGTTTTTCAAAAAAGGAGTTTACAAAAATGTTACAAAAGGTTATAATAGGGAGAAATAGAACTAGAAATGTAACCAGAAAACAGAAAGGATATGCCTGCCAGCAGGCATAATACCAATACATAAATGAGCAAATATATTATTAGAGGCGGGAAGTCCCTCGCCGGTGATGTCGTAATAAACGGTGCAAAGAATGCAGCACTCGGTATTGTTGCAGCAGCCATAATGTCGGACGAGATGGTTACCATAGAGAACCTTCCTGATGTTTGGGATATAAACGTTCTGCTTGATGCCATCCGCGATATGGGGGCCATAGTTGACAGAGTTGACAGACATACGGTTAAGATTGTCGGCTCTATGTGCAGCTTTGTAGTAGATAATGAAAATATGCGTAAGATGAGAGGCTCTTACTATTTACTCGGAGCACTCTTAGGAAAATATAAACGTGCACAGGTTCCGCTTCCCGGTGGATGCAATATCGGAAGCCGTCCCGTTGAACAGCACATAAAAGGTTTCAAACAGTTAGGCGCTAAGGTTGAGGTCACCTACGGCGGAGTACTCTCAGCAGAAGCTACAGCACTTAGAGGCAGCCATATCTTCTTTGATATCGTTTCTGTTGGTGCTACTATCAATGTTATGCTTGCTGCAGCACTTACTCCCGGTCAGACCATCCTTGAAAATGTAGCAAAAGAACCCCACATTGTTGACGTAGCCAACTTCCTTAACAGTATGGGTGCAAATATAAAAGGTGCAGGTACCGATGTTATAAAGATCAGGGGCGTTGAGAAGCTTCACGGAAGTACATATGCGGTAATCCCGGATCAGATAGAAGCAGGTACATTCATGCTGGCAGCAGCAGCTACAAAGGGTGATGTACTTATAAAGAATGTTATCCCTAAGCATATGGAAGCTATTTCAGCTAAGCTTTCGGAGATCGGTGCGGAAGTTATCGAAAACGATGACTCCATCCGTGTTGTATCAAATGACAGACTTTCAAGTGCACAGATCAAGACATTCGCATATCCCGGTTTCCCTACTGATATGCAGCCTCAGATGACTACACTTTTGGCACTCAGCCGCGGTACAAGTACCGTTACCGAAAACATCTTCGATAACAGATTTAAGTATGTTGACGAGCTTGCCAGAATGGGAGCCAACATCAGGGTAGAAGGCAATATAGCCATTATCAACGGCGTAGAAAAACTTACCGGTGCAACCATCTGCTCACCTGACTTAAGAGCCGGTGCAGCACTCGTTATCGCAGGCCTTGTAGCAAACGGATTCAGCGTTGTAGAACAGGTTGAGTATATCGAGCGTGGATACGAGGAATTCGAGGTTAAGCTTAAGAGCTTAGGCGCTGAGATAGAAAAAGTAGATGACGATGTCGATGAAGACCTCTATTGCAGAAAGATGGCATTAAAAAGTGTAGGTTAATAGATAATTATAGAACCCCGTGGTGTTTACCACGGGGTTTTCATATGAGGGGGAAGAGTTCGAAGCATGAGTTACTATCTGCGGCCGGACTAACCGCACTCATAAACCCGCCGGCTATGCCGTCGGACGCTGCTGGCGCAGCTTTTGTTTATTCGTGCACTTAGTCCAGCCTCTCCGTAGCAAAAATAAAAGGAATAGTTACAAGCAAGCTTGCACTATTCCTTCTTTTTTGCTACGCAGATAGTAACTTTATACGGCAAATTCTATACTGATTTCGTCCTTCAATCTCTGCCCGCCACGCGACTCAACGAGCTTTCCTACATGCAGGAAATAGGATTCACCCTGAGCGTATGCCTGCTTTGGAGCTATTTCGATGGCATGAAGCTCAGAGTTGTAAGTAATATGCGTATTTAAGGGTTTTCCTGACGCATCTGTCACGGTCAGGTTTTGGTTATTTACGGTGGAAGGATTTAACGGGATATTGAAAAAAATCTTCCAGACAAAATTTCCTGTTTTGAACTTGAGATCCTGTCTTACTTTTCCTACGTAACCATCCGATACATTTTTTATTTCAAGGTAATTAGCCATATCATTATCCGTTTCTCAGGCTTTACAAAAGAGCAGTTTGCCTGAAGACTGCTCTTTGAGGACATAGTTATCCCCCATACTTTATTATTCCGTAAAAATATATCGGCATATTTTTTTATTTACTTAACAGGAATCTGATTTTTTGAAAACAAAAAAAGCAAGAAATATATAGCATTTAATCTTCGTTAAGTGTATACTGTTATAAGACGAAGTTTGCGCTTTCCCGGAAACGGGACATAAAAAGACTTGCATAAAAACTTGGAGGGCAGAAATGAAAGAAGTATTACAAAAGATCTCGGAGATAAAGATAGTTCCGGTAGTAGCTATAGACAGGGCAGAAGATGCCGTTAAGCTCGGACAGGCATTGATAAACGGCGGGATACCCTGTGCAGAGGTTACATTTAGGACTGATGCGGCTGAAGAAGCAATAAGGATAATGTCAAAGGAGTTCCCCCAGATGCTTGTGGGAGCAGGCACAGTACTTAAGACAGAACAGGTGGACAGAGCCATAGCGGCAGGAGCTAAGTTTATAGTAAGTCCCGGACTCAATCCTAAGGTTGTCGGATACTGTGTGGAAAAAGGCATTCCCATGGTACCGGGCTGCGCAAATCCGAGTGATATCGAGGCAGCTTTGGAGTTTGATCTTGAAGTGGTTAAGTTCTTCCCTGCAGAAGCACTTGGCGGACTTAAGCTCATAAAGGCTATGGCTGCTCCTTACGGCAATGTGAAGTTCATGCCTACAGGTGGCATTAATGCAAAAAACATATGTGATTATCTTGCGTTTAACAAAGTTATCGCATGCGGCGGCAGCTGGATGGTGGACAAGAAGCTTATAGCTGAAGGCAGATTTGATGAAATAGAGAGAATGTGCAGGGAAGCTGTAGATCTGGTAAAAAACATTAATAAATGATTGTTATCCGGTAAAGAACAGATGACCGTAATGGTCTTATGATACAAAAATATATGAAAGGAATGACCGCTCAAGACCAAATGTGATCGGGAGAGGTTGAAAAATGAGATGAAGAGAGTTATTACATTCGGAGAGATAATGTTGAGACTTGCACCTGAAGGATATTACAGATTTGTACAGGCTGAAAAATACGGAGCAACCTTCGGAGGCGGAGAGGCAAATGTAGCTGTATCTTTGGCTAATTTCGGTGTGGATGCTGTTTTTGTAAGCAAGGTTCCGAAGCATGAGATAGGACAGGCATGTGTGAACTCATTAAGACGCTTCGGTGTTGATACTGATGAGATATTACGCGGCGGTGACAGACTCGGTATTTACTACCTGGAGAAGGGTGCAAGCCAAAGACCTTCCAAGGTTATATATGACAGAGCAGGTTCTTCCATTTCTCAAGCAACAAAGGATGAGTTCGATTGGGATGATATCCTTGAGGGTGCAGATTGGTTCCATTTTACAGGCATCACTCCAGCATTAGGAGATAATGTTGCTGAGATCTGTCTGGAGGCAGTAAAGGCTGCAAAGAAGAAAGGTATCATGGTAAGCTGTGACCTTAATTACCGTAACAAGCTCTGGTCAAAGGAGAAAGCCGGCGAGGTTATGGGCGAGCTCTGCAAATACGTGGATGTATGTATAGCAAATGAGCAGGATGCCGATGACGTATTCGGTATCAAGGCAAGAAATACAGATGTTACCTCAGGTAAGGTAGACCATGAGGGTTATAAGGATGTGGCTCTTCAGCTCGCTTCAAGATTTGGGTTTAAGAAAGTGGCTATAACACTCAGAGGTTCTATCTCAGCCAATGATAATGACTGGGCAGGTATGCTTTATGACGGCAGCGATTTCTTCTTCAGCCGTACATATCCCGTACACATCGTTGACCGTGTAGGCGGCGGCGATTCATTTGGAGGCGGCCTTATATATGCATGCCTTAACGATTACAGCGGACAGGATACCATTAACTTTGCTGTTGCAGCCAGCTGCTTAAAGCACAGTATCGAGGGCGATTATAACATGGTAACTGTTGATGAAGTAAAGAAACTGGCCGGCGGCGATGCATCGGGCAGAGTTCAGAGATAAAGTATCAGCTGAAAGTTTGACGGAAATGTAAGCTTAAAGGTTGAATCATGAAAGAAGGATATAGAATGAACGAGGCTTTAAACAGTGATCCTGTAAAAATGAACAGCTTCATGGATGAGGATTTTCTCCTAAAAAACGAGTATGCAAAGGTACTGTATCACAAATATGCGGAAAAGCTTCCGATAATAGATTACCATTGCCATATCAACCCTCAGGAGATATATGAGGACAGAAAGTTTGAGAATATCACACAGATCTGGCTCGGCGGAGATCACTATAAATGGAGGCTGCTCAGAGCTAACGGTGTAACGGAAGAGTATGTAACGGGAAATGCATCCGATCATGACAAGTTTATAGAGTTTGCGGAGACTCTGGAAAGATGTATCGGTAATCCCGTGCATCAGTGGAGCCATCTTGAATTAAAAAGGTATTTCGGATATGACGGACCTCTTAATTCAAAGACAGCTGAGAAAGTCTGGGAGCTTTGCAACAAGAAGATAAAAGAAGAGCCTGAGAAGATGAGTGCACGCGGTCTTATAAAGGCTTCCAATGTTGAATTGATCTGTACGACTGACGATCCTGCAGATACTCTTGAGTGGCATGAAAAGATAAAGGCTGATAACAGCTTTGATACAAAGGTACTCCCTGCATGGCGTCCGGATAAAGCCGTCGGTATAGAAAAACCGGAATTTAAGAGTTATCTGGAAACACTTGGAAACGCAGCAGGCATAGAAATAAAAGATATTGCTTCATTAAAGAAAGCTCTAAGGATAAGGATAAAGTATTTCGCTGACCACGGATGCTGTATAGCAGACCACGGCCTTACAAATATCCCCTACAGATGTGAATATACGGAAAAAGAGATCGATGAGATCTTAAAAGCAGCACTTTCAGGGCGTATTGTTACACCGGAAGATATAAACAAATACAGCTTTGCACTTCAGGTATTCTTAGCCGGAGAATATGCCGCAAACAACTGGGTTATGCAGCTTCACTACGGATGTAAAAGAAATAACAATACCAGAATGTTCAGAAAGATCGGTGTTGATAAAGGATATGATGCAATACTCGGTGCGGATAACGGAGCAAACCTGGCTGACTTTTTAGATGCCTGTGACCTAAACGGGGAAAACATTGAAGGACTTAAAGGAACAGAAGCTTCGGGGCTTCCGAAGACCATCATCTATAGCCTTAACCCTACTGAAAATACTGTGATTGAGACCATCATGGGCTGCTTCCAGGACGGTACTTCGACCTGCAAGCTCCAGCACGGTTCAGCATGGTGGTTCAATGACAATAAAGCAGGCATGGAAGCACAGATGAAATCCTTAGCCAATGAAGGAGTTTTGGGAAATTTCGTTGGCATGCTTACCGATTCCAGAAGCTTTCTTTCATACACACGTCATGAATACTTCAGACGTATCATGTGCAATGTACTTTCAGAGTTTGTAGTGAACGGAGAGTATGCTTGGGACGAAGAGATACTTGGAGGTATCGCGGCTGATCTGGCATATTATAACGCTAAGAGGTACTTTATGGTATAACACCTCATCCGTCAGCTAAAGCTGACACCTTCCCTTCGCCAGGGACGGCATCAAGCCACTGCGTGGCTCGATATATCCCCTCAAGGGGAAGGCTTTTTTGTCATTCTGAGCGAAGAATCTTTAGTATAAGAAACGGAAGTAAAAGCGCATTCTTAGTAAAAGTAATCCGGGTATAGCGCAATCTTAATATCGCTTAAGAACATAAATTTAGGGCTCGTGACGGGCATGCTCCTGAGACGAATTGCCTTTTGTGGCAATCTCGTCCGGGATGCTGTCCGGACAGAGCCCTTTACTTTACTATATGCGATATTCAGATTGCGCTTGGATCAGAAATTATCTGAATCAGAATCACCCGAAATTATACCCATCCGCCGCAAGCTCATCCTTGTGAAGAGCTATCTGCGTCTCAAGTTCTTCATCACTGATAAGTGTGATACGTCCGGCTGCATATTCCGCATCAACCCAGTCTTTGATCTTGGCAATAACAGGATGCTTCTTGTCTATGGAATTTTCACCGTTTAATTTGTAATGACGGTTGATCCAGCAG
>JAIKXA010000158.1 GCA_024684355.1 Lachnospiraceae bacterium | reverse complement strand
GCTAAGCTGCTAACCAGATTCGAACTGGTGACCTCATCCTTACCAAGGATGCGCTCTACCTGCTGAGCTATAGCAGCATCACGAACCCCTTTTGAAGTCCGAATGATATAATAACACATGCATTCTTAAATTGCAAGTATTTTTTTAAAAAATTACAAAATTTAGATAAACACCCCGAAAACCCTTGAAAATACTTAGTTTCCGCTTATGAGTTTCTCTTGTTTCCGTGCTCGTCTTCCGCATCCATGACATCGGCTATGGCATCTTTATCAAGCTGGAAGGAGAATTCATCCTTTTTCTCCTCTGCTTGTTCTGTATTTTTCTGTTCCTCTATTGAATAGTAAAACTCCATGTCATACTTCTTAACGAGCATCTTACAGAACTTCGCTGCCTCTTCTTCATCCATGAAGAATCTGGCTCCTTCTATATTCCCCGTCAGTCCCGGTGACTCACAACCCTGAACGACCTTCTTTTTTCCGGTAAAATACGCAATGCCGGTAGGAAGGTCTATTTTAAGTACATACATGACCAATCTCCGTCCCTTTTACTGAATTAGTTGTCACATAAGCAGCAACCATTATGTAGAAAGTATATCATAACCCGTTTTATATTTCAACTTTAATATCTC
This sequence comes from Lachnospiraceae bacterium, assembly GCA_024684355.1. Classification (GTDB taxonomy): domain Bacteria; phylum Bacillota; class Clostridia; order Lachnospirales; family Lachnospiraceae; genus RUG11977. The sequence continues at coordinate 5,785 of JAIKXA010000158.1, read as the reverse complement.
CGTAACATGTTACGGAGATATTTACTAAAATGCCGTTTTTTTTAGTTATATCATGTTATGTAAGTGAACGCTGTCTTACAATCTCGTATGCAAGTACTCCTGCCGCTACCGAAGCGTTCAGGGAATCTATATCACCCTTCATCGGTATGGAGGCTATGATATCGCAGTGCTCCTTTACAAGCCTTGATACACCCTCACCCTCATTACCTATAACAAGACCTATGGGACCTTTGAGATTACACTTGTACATGCTCTCTCCGCCCATGTCTCCGCATACAAACCAAAGGCCTTCTTTTTTCAGCTCCTCCATAGTAGCTGTAAGGTTGGTGACCTTGGCTACCGGAGTATAGTTTAGCGCACCCGCACTGGTCTTGGCTACTGTAGATGTAAGTCCTGCTGCCCTTCTCTTGGGGATGATAACGCCGTGAGCTCCGCAGAGATTAGCAGTCCTTATAATAGCACCCAGATTATGAGGATCCTCTATGCCGTCCAAAAGGAAAATAAACGGAGCCTCGCCTTTTTCCTTTGCCTTGTCAAGTATCTCGCTTACATCGGCATAATCATATGCGGCCGAAAAAGCTATAACACCCTGATGATTGTGGGTCTGTGACATCTGGTCAAGACGTTCTTTATCCTTATATTCTATAATGGCATCGGTCTTTTTAGCTTCTCTTATGATGGTATTGATCGGACCGTCATTAAGTCCTTTTTGTATAAAAAGCTTATCTATAGTCTTTTTAGCCCTTAAGGCCTCAAGTACGGCATTCCTGCCTTCCAGTGTAAGTTCTTCGAATCTCATTACAAAATCCTCATAATTGTGTTATACAAGTCATATGCCGTTGTCCTCAGCTTGCTTTACTTTGAAACATCAAGCCCCTGTATCCCCTGTTTAACCAGCTCCAGTATTCTGTCCTGTTTTCCCGACAGATACAAAAAACCAAGCAACGCTTCAAAGCCTGTAGCCACACGGTAATCCATAACCGTACCGCTCTTGGCCACACTGCCCGACTTGGCATTCCTGCCCCTTTTATAATAAGAAAGCTCTTCCTCGCTCAGACCTTCCTCTATGATATGGAAGATCTTAGCCTGTGTCGGTGCCTTTGCATACATTGAAGCCTTTTTGTTCAGGCTGTCCACATGGCTCATACCTTGTTCCACAAGTCTGGTCCTGAGTATCAGCTCATATATCGCATCTCCCAGATACGCTAGGGTAAGCGCAGGGATCTGACGGATGTCACGTGCACTATCCTCTGTCATGCCTTCAATTATAACATCTGTTTGTTTTATATTTTCCTCTAAGTCCATATTATTGTTATGTATTACACCTCATCCGTCGCCTTACGGCGACACCTTCCCCTCAAGGGGAAGGCTATATTTGATCATGCTTGATACTGCTTTATGCCAGATACTGCCTTATGCCAAGTGCTGTCTTATGCTAAGTGCCACTTTACGCCTTCCCTTGTATCCTCAAGTACTACTCCTTTTTCAAGAAGCTCTGCACGGATCCTGTCAGCCTCAGCGAAATTCTTTTCCTTCTTAGCTGCCTTACGAAGCTCTATCTGCTCTAATACATATTTCTCAAGCTCGGGATTGATCTCGGGTGCAGCTGTTTCTTTCTCTGTTGTAAGGTCAAGGCTTAACACCTTGTCAAAACTTTCTATGAGTGCGAACTTATCCACCACACTGATATCGGCCTTTAATACGTCATATACAAGAGTGGTAGCCATGGAGGTATTTATATCATTGCCTATAGCATCCTTGAACTTAGAATCAAATTCGTTAAATACATCCTTATTTACTGTTTTATCTGCACTCTTTTCAGCTTCTGCCTTAATCTCCAGGCATCTCTTCTTAAGCTTCTGATATGCAGTATTTGCATTTCTTAAAGCGTCAAACGAAAACTCCAGGGGCTTTCTGTAATGTGACTGTAAGCAGAAAAATCTGTATACAAGCGGATCAAAGCCTTCCTGCTCAACTACGGAAACAGTAAGGATTGTTCCCTTTGACTTACTGATCTTGCCGCCGGCATCATTTAAGTGATGTACATGGAACCAGTAATTGCACCACTTATGTCCAAGGTAGGACTCGCTCTGTGCTATCTCGTTGGTATGATGAGGGAATATATTGTCAACGCCGCCGCAGTGGATATCCATATATTCGCCCAGATGTTTCATGCTTATGCATGAGCACTCAATGTGCCATCCGGGATATCCTACGCCCCAGGGACTGTCCCACTTTAATGCCTGGTCTTCAAACTTCGACTTTGTAAACCAGAGCACGAAATCATTCTTATTCTTCTTATTGGTATCTTCGCTAACATCATCACGTACGCCCACCATGAGCTCGTCCTCACTCTGCTTGCCGAATACGTAGTAATCCTTTAACTTACTTGTATCAAAATAGATATTCTCTCCTGCTTTATAAGCATAGCCCTTCTCAAGGAGCACTTTTATCATATGGATGAACTCGGAAATGCAGTTGGTGGCAGGCTCTACAACATCGGGAGTCTTGATGTTAAGCTTTTTGCAGTCAGCGAAAAAAGCATCAGTATAGTACTTTGCTATTTCCATGACTGTCTTGTGCTCACGCTGGGCACCCTTTACCATCTTGTCCTCACCTGTATCGCCGTCACTTGAAAGATGACCTACATCCGTGATGTTCATTACTCTCTTTACATCATATCCCAGATATCTTAGGGTCTTTTCCAACACATCCTCACAGATGTAGCTTCTTAAGTTTCCTATGTGAGCAAAGTGATAAACGGTGGGACCACAGGTATACATCGCCACCTTACCTTAAACGTTTGGAACCAATTCTTCTACTCTTTTTGTAAGTGTGTTGTAAATCTTCATTTTCTTTTCCTTCCTTTTTTTGTTTATGTATCAAAAACAATACTACTCTAAAAAAGCATAAAATACCGATTTAGTCAAGTGTTTTTTATCAAAACAGCCTCACACCGTCTTAAAGTGTAAGGCTGTCTTATAATAAAAGTTGTATATCAATTGATGTACAATGGCATCATTCATCGAATATACGCCATGCGCAGATGAAGTTTCTCTTCCACCAGTCGCCCATGTCTCTTTCAACTATCTTGCCGTTAGAGGATGATGCGTCGATTACTCTCGAGTTGCTTATGGCAATACCTACATGTCCGTAAACTACTATGATATCGCCTTTCTTCATCTTTGAGAAATCAGTGATCTTCTTATACTTTCCTACGGTTCTCCAACCTGCTGAAGTGATGTAGCTCTGGTTTACTCCTATCTGGTTCAAACACCAGTATACAAAACCTGAACAGTCAAAGGTGTTCGGACCCTTGCTGCCGTATACGTACTTGCAGCCCAGCTTGGTCCTTGCAACAGCTATTAAGTCGTCGGGTGAACAGCTGTATGAAACTGTACCGCCGCCACCATTATCGCCGCCGTCGTTTCCTCCACCGTTTCCGCCGCCGTTTCCGCCGCCATTGCCGCCGCTTCCGCCGCCGTTGGCTTTGACTACGTTACTTCCGGTAAGTACGCCCATAGTCTTCTGTCCTACGTTACCATCCGCAGAAAGACCGTTATTCTTTTGGAATTTCTTTACTGCCGCTTCTGTCTGGTCACCGAAATATCCGGTGTCGCTTCCGCTTGCAAGATATCCGTATTTAATAAGAAGCTTTTGTACCTTTTTAACCGTATCGTTCTGATCGCCAAGTACCAGACCATTCGGCTTTGCACTCGAGCTGATCAGTATCGCCCTGGTAGAGGGTCCTAAGTAACCGTCCACGATACAGTCGTTTCTGGACTGGAACAATTTAACTGCAGCCAGTGTATCATCGCCGTAGTAACCGTCGGGAGTCGTGGTAAGATAACCAAGCTCCTTGAGCCTCTTCTGGCATTCAAGTACTACATCGCTCTTATCACCGAATGATATCAGATTGGCCTTTACATCCTCACTGTATAAAAGCTCGAATGTCATGATGCCGATCTTTCCGTCAGCAGTCAGGTTATTTGCTGCCTGGAGCTGTTTTACGGCTGTATCGGTATCATCACCGAAATGACCTGTTATCTGGTCCTTTTTAGCCAGATAACCAAGCTCGTAAAGACGATCCTGTACGTTTCTGATATCATCACCGTCCATACCCTTCTTTAACAGGTATGACTTTGCATTTTCCTCAAAAAGGATACCTATGGTCTGTTCACCGATTATACCGTCCTGCTTTAAGTCATTCTGTCTCTGGAACAGCTTAACAGCCTCCATGGTAACAGGTCCGTAATGTTCGGTAGGCTCCGCGAAATCCATGAAACCGAGCTGCATCAGTCTTTCCTGGATGGCTGCAACGCTCTTATCATCGGTGCCCTGAGTATATATAGGTAAAAATTCTATCTGTTCCGGCTCTTCCGTGATCTCCGGCTCTTCACCGTTCTCAAGTTTATATCCGTATAATTCCAGATACTTATTCTTATTTTCATGATATGCCTTAAGTAGACTGGCATTTTCTGCTGCTCGTGCCGCTGCGGTCTCTATATCCGAATTATCGATACCGTCAGGATCGTCCGGATCAACCGGATCTGTACCATCCGGAGTACCGGTAACAACTGCCGGGTCATCCGTAGGTTTAACCGGCTCGGTAACGACAGGATCAGTCACATCAGGAGTAGTGGTTATGCCAGGATCGGTAACGCCCGAATCGGGATTGCCGTTATTGCTTACAAGCTTTTCCTGATTCTGTTTCAGGGTCTCCGCTATCAGTCCCATCTGCATGGAACTGCTTCCCGGTACCACCACATTCTCGGGAAGCTCGGTAAAATTACCGTCCTTGTCATATATGCCAACCTTGCCGTCGCTGCCCAAGACACCGATCACGCCGTTCCCTATATTATAGGGGTCATCGTCGGTACTCAGCTTAGAATACAGGAGCAGCGCCGCAAGTGATGCAAACAGGACCAACAGCACAATGATCATAATGCTTAAAGGTCCTTTGCCTTTATTATTCAAAATTGATCACCTCGCAATACATTCTGGTAATACAATCCCCTTTTTTCAAAGCTCTTTCCCCGTAAGTCTCTTGTAACCATCAAGATATTTCTCTATTGTCTTATCAACTATTTCCTGCGGAAGTGTCCAATTATGACCTTCGTTAGCCTTAAGCCAGTCACGTGCGAACTGCTTATCGAAAGAAGGCTGTGAATGACCTGCCTCATAACCCTCAAGCGGCCAGAAACGTGAGCTGTCGGGTGTGAGCATCTCGTCACCGAGTACGATATTGCCGTCCTCATCAAGACCAAACTCAAACTTTGTATCTGCAATGATGATACCCTTTGAAAGGGCATAGTCAGCACAGGTCTTGTAAAGAGCTATAGTACAGTCCTTAAGCTTCTGAGCGTACTCAGCGCCCTTTCCGGGGAAACGCTTCTCTAAGTAATCAACGCTCTGCTCAAAGCTGATATTTTCATCATGATCACCGATCTCTGCCTTGGTGGAAGGAGTATAAATAGGCTCAGGGAGCTTATCTGATTCCTTTAAGCCCTCAGGCAGTTTAATACCGCATACCTCTCCTGTCTTCTGATAGCTTGCCCAGCCGCTGCCTGTGATATAGCCGCGTACGATGCACTCAACGGGCAGCATCTCAAGCTTTCTTACCATCATGCTCTTTCCGTCAAACTCGGGAGTTCTGAAGAACTCAGGCATGTCATTTACATCAACTGAGATCATATGGTTGGGAATGATATCCTTTGTCATATCAAACCAGAACTTACTCATCTGTGTAAGCACTGTTCCCTTCTTGGTAACTATATTGTTCAGG
>JAIKXA010000150.1 GCA_024684355.1 Lachnospiraceae bacterium | reverse complement strand
TTCGAAAAGAACTTTCCGAATGTACCAATATCGCATTTATGGATACAAAGGGAACAATGAAGATAACATATCTTATGGAAATGGTAGTTGCGGGACTGCTCATGATAGTAAGTATCTGTCTTATCATCATTGTTCCCTTTGTATCCATAAATGCGATATTGGTACATTCGGAAAGTTCTTTTCGAAGATCATCCGTATTCTCTGTATAGAAATAATCAATACTCCCAAGATAATGATCTATGTTATCCGCTTTAAGATATTCTTTAAAATCCTCTTCGCATATCAAGAATCTCGGAGTATCCATAAGTGAACCGCCAAAGAAAGCGTCTTTAAGTACTCCCAGTATCTCAAAATCTTTCCCTATACCGTCTATGGTAACCGTTATCGTATCGCCGACCTCGGACTTAAGTGCTTCCAAAGCACTTTTTCTAAGATATACACCGCCTTTTGGAATTTCGGTTATCTCCAGATTTTTTTCCGAATAATAGAACTTGTTTATCCGTCTTTCAAAAGAGCTGATCATTACTATTTCAGCAACTTTTACAGACTCTCCGGATTTAATCTTTACTCCTTCTACGTTATAAAGTACCTTTTCTGTTTTTATATCATTTACATAAGGAAGCTCCCTCGCTATCTCTTCAGCAGATCTTTCTGCTCCCTGCGCTCTTTCCAATGCGATGAAATCACCCACTCCGGCATCTGCAAAATACTTATCGAGTGAATTAAAGGTCCCCGATAGATTTGTCACGCTTGAACAAACAAACGTAACCGACATGATGACAAAAATGAATATGATAAAATTCATCGTCTTCTTTCTTTTCAGATCTCTTTTTAGTATCTCAAAAAACATTTTTTTACTCCTCATTCTTTGTATAAGATCCTTCGCTTCGCTCAGGATGACAGCCTGCATGTTTTGGCCGGAGACAGACAGGCATATATATTCGTCAGTTCCATTTTAGAGGCAAATTATTAAACAATCCTTAAATACTAAAAATTTTTTTGACTTTTTTGAGGGTGTCACGGAAATAGGAAGTATTAAGTTTAAGAAGAAATCATCCGATATAATTATATGAGAAATTATGGTCTTTTAAGGCACAATGGACATCAAAAAAAGAGCAGGCAGGAAACGGGGACATGAGAATAGAGTTTACCATCATCTTTTCAATACTTGTTATAATCCTGACAGTCTGTATGATATCTTCTATGAATTCCAAGAAGATAATCGGAAAGTCTGTTGCTTTTTTCGTATGTTCAATTATACCTCCGGTTATAGGTAATCTTATCATTGTATGTTCCAGGGACAAGTTCCCTGCCATGGTCGGTTATTATATTTATTTCTTAGGCATGGACATCATCATGTATGCGCTGCTCCGTTTCACGTTACGTTACTGCCGCATAAGACGCCTGAATAAAGTACTCGAATACGGTATATACGCTTTGCTCGCAGCCGATGTAGTCCAGTATGCATTTAACCCCATATTCCGTCAGGCATTTGATACTGAACCCTTCATGTATGAAGGAAGCATATATTTCCGTCTTATCCCCAAGCTTGGACAGACCTATCACCGTATCGTAGATTACGCTATCTTCGGTCTTGTAGTTATAATATTCCTTGTAAAAAGCATTCGTTCGGTACGTATATATGCCGAAAGATACCTTATCATACTGCTGGCACTTATTATAGGAGGCGTATGGGAAACTTTCTATATCTTCTCCCGTACACCTATAGACCGTTCCATGATCGGCTTTGCTGTAGTCGGGATACTGGTATACTTTTTCGCACTGTATTACAGACCTCTGCGGCTTCTTGACAGAATGCTTGCCGGCATGGCATCGGAAATGCCCGAAGCATTGTACTTTTTTGATGCCAGCGGTCTGTGTATATGGGCAAATGACAGCGGTATTAAACTCGCAGGTATTACCGAAGATGATTACGCACAGGCGGAAAGCCTTCTTTCAAAAATGTTCGGAGAATTAAACATCAAAAACGATGACTGGAGCGATGAAAAAGAACTGAAAACCGAACTGGGCACTACAAGATATTATGTTTTTGAAAAACATACCGTACCTTACTCTCAAAGCAAGATAGCCGGTTCTTTCTTGAGCATCCGTGATAATACCGAAGAGCGCCTGGCACTTAACAGAGAGATGTACAATGCTACACATGATGCGCTGACCGGTCTTTATACCAAGGAACATTTTTATGATTGTATATCCAAGGAGTTGAAAAAAGACAACGACAAGCATTACGCTGTAGTATATACCAATGTTAATAATTTCAAGATGATAAATGATGTCTTCGGAAGCGGCTTCGGAGACCATGTACTAAAGGAAATCGCCAAGAGAATAAGGGAATGCAGCCATGAAAACTGTATATACGGACGTATAGTCGGCGATATCTTCGGAATGTTCATGCCGGTGGATGAATTTGACGATGCTCTGATAGAGGAAGCACTGGGACACTTCAATGTAACTGAAGGGCACATGAGTCACAATGTTCTGATCCACATGGGCGTGTATTTTATCCCCGACAAGTCCATAGAAATATCCGTTATGTTTGACCGTGCGCGTATCGCCGTAAGCCGGATAAAGGATGATTATCAGATATGCTTAGCTTACTACGATGATACGATGCGTGAACAGGTACTTTGGGATCAGCATCTGTCATCACAGCTCTCCGAGGCCATAGCACAGCGTCAGATAAAACCGTTCCTGCAGCCGATAGTCGATCACAACGGACGTCCGATCGGTGCGGAAGCACTTTCCCGCTGGATACACCCTACGGACGGTTTCCTCTCTCCTGCCCGTTTCATACCTGTACTTGAACGTAACGGCATGATAGCCGATGTAGACAGATATATGTGGAAATGTGCATGCGAGATACTTGCAAAGTGGAAGCAGGAAGGCCGTGACCAGTTTATATCCATTAACATCTCCCAAAAAGACTTCTACTTTATGGATGTTGTTTCCGTCATAACGAATCTGGTAGAAAAATATGAAATAGAACCCGAAAAACTGCGTATAGAGATAACCGAAAGCGTCATGATGGATAACCCCGGCAGCAGGCTTGCCATACTTAACGAGTTCAAGAAGGTAGGATTCATCGTGGAAATGGATGATTTCGGAAGCGGTTATTCATCCCTCAATATGCTGCAGGATATGCCGGTAGATGTAATCAAGATAGATATGGGCTTCTTAAATAAGACTGTGCTGGACGAAAGAGGTCAGAAAATACTTCACAGTATAATGAATATGACCAGAGATCTCGGTATCGTATCCCTTACGGAAGGCGTGGAAACCAACGAACAATACTCCATGCTCCTTGACATGGGATGCCGCCTGTTCCAGGGTTATCACTTTGCGAAGCCTATGCCTCTGGAAGATTTAGAAAAATGGTTTGATGAAACAAATGGGACCAAATGATCTTGTCATTTGATCCCATATTTTTTATTATAGAAAACTTTCGCTGTACTGTGTTTTTCGATATTACCATACCACTTTATCAGACGTTTTATTTATTTTGTCGCATATTATGGTGAACTTAGACGGATCGCTCTTGTCCTTTTCCACTATAAGTTCACCTATTTCTTTTGCCTTTATGGTGCCTTGCCCTGGGTTAAATACACTTTCGACTTTAGAGTTGATCTCTGCATCAACCTTAGAATACTCAAATGCCAGGGTAGTATTGATGAGCTTGCAGTTTTTCATGGTAAGTCCGTCAATATAACACATGCCTTGAAGACTTTCTATGGTACAGTTTATAAGTGTCAGATTCTCCGAGTTCCAGCCAAGATACTCTCCCGATATAAACGAATCATATACCGTAATGTTTTTACTGTTCCAAAATGCATCCTTGGTGAGCAGTCTGGAGTTTCTTATAACTACGTTTTCCGCTCCGTCAAAGGAATAATTTCCGTCCAGTGAAAGTCCGTCCACTTCCATGTTTTTACAGTTCATGGCAAAGTAATGTCCTTTGGCGGTCACGTTATTTAATTCTATATCCTCACAACTCCAAAGTGTTTCCTCAGCGGTCGAAAGGACCACATCCTTTAACTTAAGTCCCTTGCAGCGGCGAAAGTTTTTCGGTGCCTGTATCATGGCATTTTCCACACTTATATTATTGGTGTACCACACTCCCGCCCTGGCCATCTCAAACCATTCGCAATTTTTCACACTTACGTTGTTACAATACCATAAAGGGTATTTGTACCTGAATAACGAGCCCTCCAAAGTAATATCCCGGCACTCCTTTAACGGGGATTCTCCCGTCTCAAACACACAGTCCGTGATCTTCAGATCCTTACTCCCGAAGAGTGCTCTTTCTTCAGTAAAAACTTTTTCCCTGTATTCTGTATATTCCATCTGTTTTACCTTCCGGTCTGCGCGGCCGGCCTTTCCATCCCCATTACTACACTTGCTAATCTTCTATAATGATATCATATAGGGATATGTAGTATCAAGAAAAAAAGGAAGTATTATCTTGCACTTTAAAGCCACAATACATCGCTCAGTATCTGTCGTACATTCTCCTCACTGACCTTAATGAGCTTTGCCAGATACCAGGCTCTTTCTTCGTCACTCATTTCTTTCATTTTATCGGCTTCCCTGCCTTCAGTCATTTTTGCTTTAAGGTCATTAAGTTCATTGATCTTTGATTCTGTCTTCCAGATGATCTCCTTCAGATTACTCTCTTTTATCTCAAAAAGTGCAAGCATTTCATCCCTGCTGCAATTGCCCGAAAGAAGCTTTGATATCTCATTTAAAGAGAAACCCATATCCTGAAGTTCCAATAGTGCCTCAACCTGTTTTAACTGATCTGCGGAATAATACCTGTATCCGGTTTCTTCATCCACTTCTACCGGTTTTATCACTTTCTTTTTTTCATATACACGGAGCGCTTTTACCGATACCCCGGCCAGATCAGCTAATTCGCCTATCTTTAAAAGTTGAAATCTCGGATCCTTATCCATACCTGTTTCCTCCGATTGATTCACAATACTTCTTCGACTCTCTCTGCAGAAGGCAGATTTCCTTTCATGCGGCCTATGCAGTTGTTTGTCATCATCACGCTCTTCATCATCTCACCGCGGTATTGGGTTATCTTCATCATTCTTGCGAAATCTTCCAGCTCATTTCCCATCATACTATTTCCAAGGAATAAAAGCAAGAGATATCCCGTCATTCCCGAAAAAGTATTTATCCCGGAAGCCAGTGCCGTCCTTTTGTGGGCCTTCATGTTATTTTTCATTATCTTTAGGCTTTCCTCTTCGACCTTAGCTCTTACTATTTCACTTCCGTCAAATATCCTTATAGACTCGGAAGCAGCAATTACAGGCTCCATCCAGTTGGTATACTTGGCATAATGCTCTCTGGAATTTTTCTTAAACACCGGGATCTTCCTGATGACCACGACACTGCTTAAGAAAAAGAACGGAAGCGTCATGATAAGAGATGCTGCAAGCATGGTCCTGTTAAGTATAAAAAGCACTGCTGCCGATAAGGTCATATTTACTGCTGCGATAAGCAGATGCATAAAATTTAACGGTCCCACAAGATAGAGATCTGTCTTATCTATATCACTGTTCAGTCTGCTGATCCAGTCTCCTGCTGACAGTTCCTCCATCTCCTGTCCGGTCCGTTTCAGAAGCGACTTATATACCCGCATCCTGAGCTTTTTGATAAACCTGATATTTATCTTCATTGTAACAAAGGCCCAGACAAACATATTGTAGCCAAACATTATCACCGTAAACAAAAGAAACATACCGAATGCCGGAAGAAGCTCTCCCTCTTCCCTTCTCTCGGCCAGACGTATAAATGTTTCCAGCATATTGGCTGAAAGTATTGCATTTATAAAATCGAACGGTGCACGCAGGATCATCACTAAGATAAAGTCTTTTGTCATTCCCGTCTCTTCTAATATTTTTCTTACTTTTCTGTTCATACGGCCACTCCCCTTATCCGGTTGTAATCCCTAACCAATCACTATCCTGTAAGCTTTATGTTTTGTCATCCTGAGTGCTTTATATAAGTTCCCCATCCCTTAATGAATAAATTCTTGTATACCCTTCCAGATGCTGTGCCTGATGGGTCACATGTACCACTGTTTTATCCGCTGCATAATCCATGATTGCCTCCAGGACCGACTTGGAATTCTCACTGTCAAGTGCCGATGCCGGCTCATCGAGCAACAACACCTCTGAATCCTTACACATTGCCCTGGCTATAGCTATACGCTGTGCCTGCCCTCCCGACAGTTCATCAGCCCTGTCTCCGAGATAGGTATTAAGACCGTCCGGCAGTGTCTCTATCCAGTTAGAAAGTCTCGCCATTTTTACAACTCTTTCAACCTGACTGTCCGGATACTTATGTCCCATAGTGATATTGTCATATATGGATAACGGAAGTAACATGGGGGACTGCATAACTACAGACACTTTTCTGCTTATTGCTTCAGGCTCTGTCTCTCCGTCCACTGTGACGGTTCCGCTTTCCGCCCGGTAAAGACCTGCCAGCAGTTTTAGGAGCGTACTTTTCCCGCTGCCGCTCTCGCCCATTATACCGATCTTATCTCCTTTTTTTATGTTTAAAGAAAGATTGTTGATTATCATTTTGTTGTCGTATGAAAATGTTACGTTTTTTAAGTCTATCATTATCCACCTCATCCGCCTGCTATATTTTTAATTTATCAAGATTAGTTGTGAACACCTTAAATCCGGATATCCAGCTCGGAAGGTTCATGATCGAATTTGTCAGGCTGCTCTGCATGTTTAAAAATACTATCAATGTTCCGAGCATTATATTCCCTTTTATTACCATAAAACCGCCTATTGTAATAAGCAACAGCATCGGCACTCTTGAAAGAAATCCCGAAAGAGAATTGTACAATGCATTTAGCTTCTCCATATCCGCTTCATGCTTTCCCCAGTTCTCGAGACTATTTTTATATGTGCTTATGCACATTTCATCCGCGTTATATATCTTAACCGCGGGAAAGGCATGTACCAGACTGTATGAAACCCTGTTCATTTTCTCTTTTTCTTTTAATGCAGAAGACACGATACCGGACAGTTTCCTGCTTGACCATTTTACATAAAACAGGATCAGTACCGTAGGAACAAATATCACTAAAGTGAGAAGAGTATTCCGGAATATAAGAAAAACAAATACAAGTACACATGTAAGCAGCATATCGGTAATGTCAAAAAATGTGGTAGAGAGATACTCATCCGCTCTCGAAAGCTCATTCTGAACCTTTGACATCACAGAGCCTGCATCGTCCGCACTGCCCGGTACAGCTTTTTTCCTCTGTTTGCATAACAGCTGTTCTATAAAGCCCATTCTTAATGAATGTGCCATTTTTTCCGCCGCATATCTGCCGGAGTAATGTTTCAGATATACCGTTAACACATTGGATATCAGAAAACATGCCAGGATTATCACCAAAGAAGATGTAACCTTTTCCCGATTCTCTATCCTGTTTACCAGTTCTCCGATATGTACTATATATATCATCTGCGACAGATTGGCGATTATTGCTATAAACACCGCGACAGTTACACATAGCCGGTTTCTTTTCAGAAGTTTAGCTAATACAGACATAACCCCTTAACCTCCCTTTCGAGCAGAGTATAAACCCTGCCCCAAGGGACGAGTCAAGTACAAAATAAAAAAGGAACCGATTTTCGGTTCCTCCTAGAACATTATCTTTTGTTGTTGACTTTAGTTAAATTTCATGCCTCCTCGCAGTACATATACCACCCTTCCCAAAGACTCTCAACCATTTTGGCATAATCATCATCGTAGATATATCTTACATCACCATAACAAGA
>JAIKXA010000101.1 GCA_024684355.1 Lachnospiraceae bacterium | reverse complement strand
AATCAAGAGGAAACCTTCATACGGCTTGTAAATATGCCATTCCTCTCTCCTGTTTGGTTACACTTTGATTACTGTAATCAAATGAGTGTCCCGAAACCCGCATAAATACGGCATTTTTAACGGAGAAAATGGGATTTGAACCCATGCAGCGCTATTAACGCTCTACTCCCTTTCCAGGGGAGCCCCTTCAGCCTCTTGGGTATTTCTCCAAAGAACCTAAATCACCCCGTCACCGGGTCATATTAAAGAAAACTTCAACACCAAAACCACATTTATTTGATTATATGAGAATGACCACCCAAAATGGTGGTCATTCGATGTTGAAATCTCGCGGAGAATGTGGGATTCGAACCCACGGTCCCTTACGGGATCACTGGTTTTCAAGACCAGCGCCTTCAACCACTCGGCCAACTCTCCGAACAACGCTCAAAAATAATAACACGTTCTTTAAAGGATGTCAAGATGTTTTCTGAATTTAACGTAACTTTTTTCAAAAAACTTCTTTACAGACACAAAATATAACCTACCACAGCCTGAGTACAAGTCCATCATAGTCTGAAATACCGGTAACCGCGATCCTTCCGTTACGCATCTCTATATTGATCCCGTCTCTCTTAAAACAGTCAAAACGAAGGTTTTCACCTTTCTCCTGCGGATTGTAGAACTCGGGTATATCAAACTCTATCCCTTGTTCGCCGTCCAATGCGAAAGTATTGACTACCGCCATGCATTTTTTTCTGTCTTCGGAAACTCTTACCACTGCCTGCCAGCCGCTAAGTGCATTATAGCTGTTCTGGTAAGGTCCGTATCGGAAATTGCGCCCGGATCTTATTATATCGCTGCACTTCTTATAATATTCTATTGCCTCATCCACGATCTTAAACTGTTCATTGGAAATAGTACTCATATCGCCGGATAAGCACATCCTGCCCAAAAATGTGTTGCTAAGTGAGTAATAAAGCCTCTTCTCATCGTCTTTGGCTCTCAGTACCGCCCATATCTGGCTCTGTGCCGGAAGTATGGCTCTTGCCACATTGGCTGCTATGACCGGGATAGCCTGCCACTCATGTGCATCCGAAAATGAAGCCATGGATGTCACTGCCTGCATGGAAGGTTCCAGCCTGTGCCCGCCCGACGAACAGTTTTCTATGACAATATCAGGTATCTCTTCACGTATCTTTTTAAAGAAATTACGTGACTGTATAAGACTCTGTCTCATACCCTCTCCGAGTGACTCTGCACCGTCACAGCCTATACCAAGGTTGTCATTGTAATCCACTTTCAGATATCCGAACCCGTTATCTTTAAGATTATCTATCACACGCTCTTTCAGATAATCAATCACTTCCGGTTTTCTCATATCAAGGAAACGGCGGAACATGGTCTGGATTGGTATGCCGTCACGCTTCAGCAGCATATCATCTTTTTTAAACATTTCGGAATCCTTACCGACCACTTCCATTTCATACCAGAGCCCCGGGATCATGCCGCACTCACGTATCTTATCGGCGGTATACTTTAGACCGTTGGGGAATTCATTTTGATTTGTGATCCAGTCGCCTATATCCGACCAGTCATTTCCGTCCTTTACATGCCATCCTGCATCTATAACACAGTATTTAATGCCGTGCCCCTTAAGACGCTCGGCAATCTTCTCCATTTCCTTCTCATCCGGATTGCCCCAGCTTGTACAATACTCATTAAATATTATAGGAAGCTCTTTTTCCGATTCCGGCGCATTTTCCAAGTTAATGCGCTGTGCGGAAGTAAGGCGCCAGCTTACCTCATCTATGACACTCTGCATCATGCCCGGATTCACATATCCGGGGGTATTTCCCATGTTGATACCGTCATTTCCGCATACTGTAACAACAGCCTCCGGAGTCACAAATGTTTCACCCGGAAGCAGATCTTTAAGCCAGTGCCCGAACTCCCTGTCAGCTATGCCGCCTGAGATGGAATTCTTTTCATCCTTATTGTAAACCTCCATCTGCCATGAAGAATTGATATAAAGCTGTACCCCTATCGAGTATCCGGGCATATGCTTTTTCCCGGAATCCGATACAACGGTCTCTCCGATATCGGTAACCGCCATCCAAGGGAAATAACGGCGGACCGGCATAGAACCCACTTCACCGAATCTCTCCG
Source organism: Lachnospiraceae bacterium (assembly GCA_024684355.1). Taxonomy (GTDB): domain Bacteria; phylum Bacillota; class Clostridia; order Lachnospirales; family Lachnospiraceae; genus RUG11977. Next base: position 25,198 of record JAIKXA010000101.1, on the reverse strand, counting down.
ATGTTGCTCCTATTCTTAACCACGCAGGCTCCATCTCCATATCAAGGAAACCTCTGCTCTCTAGCTTTCCTTCCATGCTCCATTTGCTTTTAAGCCTGTGCAGGACCAGATCTTTCTGTCGCAGTCCTTTTCCGACCGCAGGAAAAGCGCAGATATTAAAAGAAGATGCCATTTCCAGCGTCTGCTTTTCATTTGATGCCGACTCAAATACCGAATATGTCTTTATATATTTATCATCAGCTTTATACTCTATTACAGAGGATATCTTAACTAACCTTCTCTCATATTCCGTGATGATCTTGTAAGGTTCTTCCTGTACATCGGGATCATTAAGCCTTCCCTCTGTCCTCTGCCCTACAAAGACCATATCACCGACTGACTGACCGTTCTTCATGGAATGGCCATGTATAAAACCGTCCGGATAGTTATCGCCTATAAACTTGCACTGGACCGCAGGCTCTACGCTCCACCATCCGTCAAGCTCTATTCTTTCTTCATAACCCTTGGGCAAAAGAGTATACCCCACGCACCCGCTTCTGTTATCCTTTATGAAAACCACAAGCATATCGCCCAATTCAAACTTTGAATATATTTCTTTATCCGCCATTATCTTCTCCGTGTTTATCAATTGCCTGTTTCTTCATTTACAGGCTCATGAAATATTCTGCCAACCCTATATCTTCAGGTGTAGTTATCTTAATGTTCTTATAGTCGCCTTCAACGATCTTTACCTTATGTCCGGTATATTTCTCTACCAGCATGGCGTCATCCGTCATAGCAGAAGATCCGGGTCCTTTTGCCGGTCCGTTTTCACTGTAATACTTTTCAAAAGCTTCTTTTATCAGGGAAAGCCTGAAGCATTGCGGGGTCTGGATCCTGAACATCTTCTTTCTGTCAGGAGTCCGTACTACCTCTAAATTATCATCAGCTTCCTTTACGGTGTCCTTTTCAGGTACTCCAGGTATGCAGGCTCCGTATTTTTTAACACTTTCAATACAGGAATTGATCAGTTCAGGTGTTACCAAAGGCCTTACTCCGTCATGGATCAGGATATATCCGTCAAGTCCGCCTGATGCTTCCTGACTTGATAATATCTGCTTTATTCCTTCATAAACCGAATCGCAGCGCTCCCTTCCGCCGGCACATACAGCCACGACCTTTTTTATACCATAGCCATCCACTATCTGTTCCTTGACGTAAGGTATCTCATCCTCTCCTGTTACGATCACGATATCATCCACATCACTTTTTTCAAAAGCCTTCAGTGTATGGTATAAAACAGGGGCGCCTTTTATCTCCATATACTGTTTTTTCACCGAACTGTTCATGCGCTTGCCTGTACCCGCAGCAACAATAACGGCCGATATCCTGTTCTCCATTTTATTCCCCTATCTGTATCAGTTAAAATACCGTCTTACATCAACCTGATTTTATCTCGGATCATGAGTATACAGATCATCTTTCTCCAAGTTTCAGATTAGGCACCGCATTCAGATCAAACCCGTGCCTGGTCCCTGCTATGTACTCATAGTATGCGGCACAGCCTATCATAGCCGCATTATCGGTACACAGGATCGGTGAAGGATAATAAAGTGTATATCCGGCCTTTTCGCAGGCTTCCTTCATCCCAGCCCTGAGTGCGGAATTAGATGCAACCCCGCCGGCCATTGCTACTTTGGTATATCCGAGATCCTTTGCTGCTGCCATGGTCTTGCTGACCAAAGCGTCAACCACTGCCTCCTGGAATGATGCTGCTACATCGGCTACAGTTACGCCCTGCTCAGCGTCAATCATATCATCTCCTGAGAAAACCGTCTCGTATACGCTGTTTGTTTTCTTCTTATCATTAATGCTCTCATCAGCTTTTGTATTTCCTTGACTAACTTCGTTCGCCTGTTTCATCTTACAAGAATTAAGATAGTTCAGTACGGCTGACTTCAATCCGCTGAAACTGAAATCATAGGGGCATCCCTCAATATGAGCCCTGGGGAAAGTTAAAACATCCTTTCTGCCGGTCTTGGAAACCTTGTCCACCTTCGGTCCTCCGGGATATCCGAGTCCTATGGCACGTGCAACTTTATCAAATGCCTCACCGGCAGCATCATCGTGAGTCCTGCCGATTATCTCGTATTCTGCATATCCGTTTACCTTAACCAGATGCGTATGTCCTCCCGATACCACCAGACAAAGATAAGGCGGCTCCAGATCCTTATGATCCACATAATTGGCCGCAATATGCCCCTCAATATGGTGCACCCCGACAAGCGGCTTTCCCGCGGCATAAGCTATCGCCTTTGCCTCAGCCACTCCCACTAAAAGTGCACCTACAAGTCCCGGACCATAAGTTACACCTATAGCATCAATATCATCCAATGTGACTCCCGCATCCTTTAATGCGGTCTTTATCACCTGGTTGATCTTTTCAATATGTTTTCTCGAGGCAATCTCAGGCACTACTCCGCCATACAGAGTATGCAGGTCTATCTGTGAATAAATGGTATTAGAAAGAACCTCCCTGCCATTCTTTACTACTGCTGCCGCAGTCTCATCACAGGAAGATTCTATCGCAAGTATGTATATATCTTTTTTCTCGTCCATATGCTTTTTCTTTCTTTCTTACTTTAACCGAGGCTCTTTTCGTCCGCCTGCCTCCAGCCTGCTATCTTCCACCTTCCGCTTGCTTCCTCTATCAGGCTGAACTCCTCGAAAGCCCTGTCCATACGGGCTCCGGCCTTCAAGGTAAAATACATCTTTATCAGTGAAGTATTACCCGCCTTGGTCTTTATCGTTGTAACATTATTGGCACTGTCTATGGTATAGGAATAAATAACCTTACCCTCCTTACGGTATTCGGCTATCTCCCCCTTTATAAACGCAAGCATTTCGTCTTCCGCATTGTTTTCGAGCAGATCGTACGAATAAAGGTTCCGTACCTGTTTCACCAGCTTTTCCATCTGCTCGTCTGTCAGTTCATCATTGTAAAGGCATTTTGTAATACGAGCATAAAGCTTAACAACTTCTCTGGGAGTGGCGGGGTAGTCCCAATCAAGATCTCTTTTGATAAGTGTATCCGCTTCACTGCTCTCGACCGGTATCTCAGCCTTGGTCTCTTCGTTATTACGTGTAAGCATTACGTACAGACCGATTATGACTCCTGCCAGGAGTACGCAGAATATGATCGTCCCAACAGGACTGTTTTTCTTCTTTTTTGTACTCATAACCTTTTGCACTTATCGGGTGCCCCTCCTTTCCCGTTTTATTTGTATTACGATCCTTCTTCATCAATAAATTTTAACGTCAGAGTCCTAAGATCCTTTGCCGCAATACTGTTTGGGAATATCTTCTTGATCTTACCCACATACTCTGCAGGGTTGACCAGCGAAGGACTGTAGTGTGTAAGCCACATCTCTTTCGGCTTCGGATCTGCTGCCGCTGCGAGCTTTGCTGCTTCTGTAAAGGTCATATGCTTATGATCAACAGCCTTATTATCCTTATCATCCTCGCCATACATACCTTCGCATATAAATATATCAGCGCCTGCGGCTTTTTCCGATATGACCGGCACCGGACGCGTGTCCGTGCAGTATGTGACCTTAATACCCTGACGCTGCGGTCCCAGTATCATGTCCTGTGTATATGTAACACCGTCCATTTCCACTGTCTGACCCTTTTGGAGCCTGCTCCAGGCACGCATAGGCACGTTATTGGCCGCCGCCTTATCGGGATCAAACTTTCCTGCACGGTCTATATTGATGCTGTAACCGTAACAGGTAACCCTGTGATTTACCTTAAATGCCTCAATCCTGTATCCGAAAAGCGTCATCTCGCATACCGGATCGTTAAGCTCTATGAATTTAATCTCAAACGGAAGCTCAGGAGCTATGATCCTCAGAGCGTTTACCGTCCTCTCCAAACCCTTGGGCCCTGCGATGGTGACCGGTTCCGACCTCTCGGCGTTGCCCATTGAAAGAAGCAGCCCCGGCAACCCGCTTATATGGTCACCGTGAAAATGGGTAATGAGTATCACATCTATATCATGAAAACTCCAGCCTCGTTCTCTTATCGCCACCTGGGTACCTTCACCGCAGTCTATAAGCAGACTGCTGCCGTTATACCTCGTCATGAGTGCCGTAAGCCTTCTGTACGGAAGCGGCATCATCCCTCCGGTTCCAAGCAAACACAAATCAAGCATTATAACAACCTTTCTTTATCATGTTACAGCCCTGCTCATCAGAATGGCATTTTCTGTCGGATTGCTGTAATATCCGTTTCTCATGCCTGACTCTGTAAACTTTAACTTTTTATACAGGCCGATCGCAGCGGTATTACTTTCTCTTACCTCCAGATAATATATCCTGGCGCCCTTTTCAAATGCTGCCTTTATCATCTCTTCCAAAAGCATTTTCCCTGCACCGTTTCTTCTGAAATCTGTTTTTACCGCGATCCTTAATATCTCGCATTCATCCAGAACCTGCTGTATTATCCCGTATCCGACTATGCATCCGTCTTCAACAGCCACAAAAACAGAACGTCCCTTTTCATGTGCCGCCTGTTTTAGTGCATCAGCCATCCAGGGGTCGCCAAAACAATCCCTTTCTATCTCATATACGGCTGTCACATCTTCAGGTTCCAAACCTCTGACTGTCATTTCTTTTAAGGGAGCTTAAAGCTTACCCTCCTCCATTTCCCGTTCCGCCTGTGATTTTCTTAAATACACGGGTGTATGTACATCTGCGTTCTTTGCATCACCCTGTTTATATATGATCTCCCCCAGTGCCGCTACCGAAGCAGCTCTCTGCAAGAGCAGTGTGGATGGTGCAAAAGCATATTCCTTAGTATAGTTCTCAGCTATAACATCCTTATATACAGGTACCGCATCGCCGCTAAAGATCACTTTTTTCCCTGTACCTTCAAGCATTGCAAGCATTTCTTTAAGAGACACTGCCCGCTCACTTATTACGGTACGCATTACATAGTGCTCTTTATCACCGTTTGTATCCTTAACAAACTCGTAGGCTCCGGTATAAACCTCCTGCCTTCTCGCATCCATTATAGGGCAGATCACACAGCCCTCATTTCCGTACAGGTTATACGCAAGTGCCTGCAAAGTGGATACCTCGGCTACAGGCTTATCAAGTGCCAGTCCCAATCCCTTGGCCGTAGCTGACCCGATACGGAGTCCCGTAAAAGATCCCGGTCCGCATGAGATAGCTATGCAATCCAGATCTTCGGGCTTCATCCCTTCTGTCTTCATGATCTCTTCTATCATGGGGAGAAGGGTCTGCGAATGTGTTTTTTTATTGTTCACCGTATACTCGGCAGCGAGTATCCCATCCGTCATCACCGCCACCGAAGCAGTGAGTCCGGAACTGTCTATTGCTAATATATTCATGTATATTGAATGAACCCTTTCTCATTCGTTGTTCCCGTAACACGGATATGGCTGTATCATTAAAGCCGTTATCATATCCCGTCACATTTTTCTGTCTGTATACTTCTGTAATCAAAACCCTTTGACACGTCTTTTTTAAGCCTTACCCTGACCGCATCCGCAGGTATGAGTTCATTTATCATATCAGCCCATTCTACTACAGTTACGCCGTTCCCGAAAAAATACTCCTCATATCCTATCTCTTCCATTTCGGCAGGATCTTCGATCCTGTATACGTCAAAATGATATAACGGTAGTCTGCCCTCGTGATACTCTTTGACCACCGTGAAAGTAGGGCTGCTGACGGGTTCCGTAATGCCGAGTCCCAAGGCTATACCCTTGGCGATAACGGTCTTCCCGGTACCCAGGTCGCCATCAAGACAGATGATCATACCGGGGACGGCATTTTCCCCGAGTTTTTTTCCGAACTCCAGGGTTTCCTTATCTGAATTTGTTTCTGTTAACATTATCACTTACCTGATCAACCGGCAACCCGGTCAAAACTTTTTATCAACCTTTAAAATTCTTTACGTTTTCTCTAATAAGCTGAAGGAATGTTTCCTCATTTGCTCCCAGATCAGCCTTAGTGGCGAGAAATGCTCTCATCTTACCCAGGTATACATAATAAGCGGTCTTTCCGGTTACAACCTTCATAATGTTCTCATATTTGTAAGGAGCATATTCCTGCATTCTCTTCATATCAAAACCGGCATCACTGAAGGTATAGGTAATAACGCCTTCTCCGGTTGACATATTTTCCGACTGCTTCTTTGCTCTCTTTTTTATGCTCAAAGGACTGTTGATAGCTATAAACAGGAATACTCCTGCAAAAATACATCCCTGCAGATAATTTCCGTCCGAAAAGCTCCATACTGCCATAACCAAAGATGCAAGTATCAGAAGGATGGCGATAACGCCTACTACGCTGCAATATGTATGATAGAACATAAATCTGAAGATATCTTCCGCAGTGGGCTTTCCTTCAAAAGAAAACTTTCTGCCGAAATGCTCCAAGGGAGGCTCCTGCTTTTCTTCAGGTTCTTCCTCACTCTCGGGCTCTTCGTTTTCTTCGCCCTCATACTCCTCTGTATCATCCGCCTCTTCGTATTCCTCTGCATAAGCGGTTGCATCCTCTGCTTCTTCGTTAGCTTCTTCAAGCTCTTCTTCCGAAAGAGTTGAAAGAGAAGCCAGTTCCGCTATGGACCTTCCGGTCCTTACAGGCTGCTGTGATTTTTTAACTGCCGACTCATCATCGTTTTTCTCTTTTAACTTAAGATCCATTTGATAATCCTTTCTTAAAGTCCATATTTACCCTTATAACACATTTTGCCACACCCTATGGAAAAATGCAACAAAAAAATGCACGGAAGGGCTTTCCGTGCACTTTTCAACATACTTTTGTAATTTAACAGATCACGCTTTTGTTTGCCTGTTTCCCTTGATAAAACGGCTTAACGGCTTGTAAATGAGCATTGTCACAACGGATACTGCCACACCCTTTATGATATTAAGGGGAGCTACCGCAAATATAACAAAACTTGTCATGCTGTCACTGCTTACCAGCGAGTTTTTCTCGGCACCCTGTGCAAGTATCTTATCGAGTGACATAAACTTCGTGAACGCAGGTATGAGATATAATGCATTAAATATCGAAGCGAATACCACAAGGATAATAGTACCGAATACGCAAGAAAGAATAGCTGTCTTCTTGGTCTTTTTAAATGCATAGATAGTCGCTGCGGGAATGATAAAGCTGCAGCCTACCACAAAGTTTGCAAGTTCACCGATGAATGCGGTAGAGGTACCTTTAATAAGGAGCTTTAAGAACACCTTAAGGAATTCCATAACTACACCTGTAGCGGGACCAAACGCGAACGAACCGATAAGTACGGGAAGCTCACTGAAATCCAGCTTGTAAAATGACGGAATGAACCAAAGCGGGAAATCAAAGATCATGAGTACTGTAGCCATGGCAGTAAGGATACCTATCACTGCCATCTTGTAGGTGGTAAAAAACTTCTCTTTTTTTACCTGTTGGTTATTCTTTTGGCAAACCTTTTCCAACGCGAATGCTATCAGGAACATCGCTACTATGATGCCAAAGAACACGAGTACATAAAGCGTGTTCTGGACTACATTTTCCCAAAGGGTTGCTAAGATCAGGTTACTTTTCATTTTGTTCCTCCTGTTAATTCAAATCTTCAGATGAAGTAACCGAGTGTAGGCTTGCACAAAGGCGCAAAACAAATACCCCGGAAATTACTCTCCGGGGTTAAATACTTGGTTAACAGACTGCCATAAAGCAGCCTCATCTTCTCTCATCCGGACTATACCGTTGGTTTCGGAGTTTCACCGAATCAGCTATAAAAGCTCGCGGACTGTACCGCCAGTAGGGGATCGCACCCAACCCTGAAGATTTATTATATTATTGTATTATCGGGCATATCTACCCACCGAATGAAACAATATCACAACTAAAACCAAAATGCAAGCATAAATTAAAATATTTTTGCCATGCCCTGCATCTGCTGTTCCGATCACATGATCATCGTAAGCTGTATCCTCTTCTTCTGAAGATCGACACTCATAACCTTAACATCTACAACATCTCCTACGCTTAAAGCATCAAGAGGATGTTTGATAAACTTCTTGTTGGTGATCTGTGAAATATGTACCAGACCATCCTGATGAACACCGATATCAACGAATACTCCGAAATCGATAACGTTTCTTACGGTTCCCTTAAGTACCATGCCTTCCTTTAAATCCTTCATTTCCAGTACATCCTGGCGCAGGATAGGTGCGGGCATATCTTTACGAGGGTCACGTCCGGGCTTTTCAAGCTCTTTTATGATATCGTCAAGAGTGATCTCTCCGATACCGAGCTCTTCAGCAAGCTTCTTCTTATCCTTGATCATGCCTGACAGATGTGAAAGTGAAGATGCGCTCTTTCCTGTTGCAGCTGTATCTTCCTCGTTCATAATACCGGTCTGTTTGTTAACTGCCTTGGTATTATCTGCCTTACTGCCTGCTTCGTTATCACGTGTAACTACATTCTTGCCTGATTTGGCAAGTGCCTGAGCCAAAAGCTTGCCCATAGCCGAGTCAGCATTCTTAACCTGGATCTCGTTTTTGTTTCTGCGGTCTCTTCCGTCTCTCTTGGCAGCCTTTTCAGCCTTCTCTGTCTCTTCCTTACGCTTAGCTTCATCTTCTTTTACCGCCTTAGCCTGCTCAGCCTGTAAGGTCTTGATATCCTGAGGAGTGAAACCAAGGCTCTCAAGAAGTTTCTTTGCAGCCTCATATGACTCGGGATGCACGCTCGTATTATCAAGAGGATTCTTTCCTCCGCGTATACGTAAGAAACCTGCGCACTGCTCAAATGCCTTAGGTCCTAACTTCGGAACCTTGAGCAGCTCTGCACGTGATAAGAAACGTCCGTTTTCCTCACGATAAGCTACTATATTTTTTGCGATGGGCTTAGATATACCTGAAACATATTCAAGAAGAGATGCGGATGCTGTATTAACATCAACACCTACCTTATTAACACAATCCTCAACCACACCCTCAAGCTGCTCACCGAGCTTCTTCTGGTTCATATCATGCTGATACTGACCTACACCAATGGACTTGGGATCGATCTTAACGAGCTCTGCCAAAGGATCCTGTACACGGCGCGCTATGGAAGCCGCACTACGCTGTCCTACATCAAAATTCGGGAATTCTTCAGTAGCAAGCTTACTTGCCGAATAAACTGATGCACCGGCCTCATTGGTAATGATATATGAAAGATCCGGCTTATTTACTTCATGGAGCAGTTCCACGATAACCTGCTCAGACTCCCTGGAAGCTGTACCGTTTCCGACAGAGATAAGTGTAATATTGTATTTATCTATAAGTCTCTTTAATATACGTTTAGCTTCATCCACCTTAAACTGAGGAGCTGTGGGATAAATAACAACCGTATCCAGCACCTTACCGGTAGGATCAACAACCGCAAGCTTGCAGCCGGTACGGAATGCAGGGTCCCATCCGAGAACAAAATGACCTGCGATAGGAGGCTGCATGAGCAGCTGGGTCAGGTTCTTTCCGAATACCTTGATAGCGCTGTCCTGAGCCTTTTCGGTAAGATCCGAACGGATCTCTCTTTCAATGGCGGGTGCTATAAGTCTGTCATATGCATCAGCCACAACAGCCTTTAAAATATCGTTGGTATACTCATTATCCTTCTTGATGGTATGCATCTCAAGATACTTAAGGATCTGGTCTACAGGAGCCTCGATCTTGACAGTCAGGAACTTCTCATCCTCACCGCGGTTAAGAGCCAGAACTCTGTGTCCTAAAATAGTACTGATCTTCTCTGAGAACTTATAGTAGTTTTCATAAACGCTCTGTGCCTTTTCATCCTTGGCTTCGGAAACGATAAGACCCTCATCTCCGGTCAGCTTACGGATATAGATCCTGTAGTCGGCCTCATCCGAAATACGCTCCGCGATGATATCGCATGCACCTGCTATAGCCTCATCTGCACTCTTAACTTCTTTTTCTTCATTTATAAAATCAGCGGCATACTCTGCAATAGGTTTAACCGCATCCTGTGCTGCAATGATATCAGCCAGAGGCTCAAGGCCTTTCTCCTTAGCAACAGTAGCTCTGGTCCTTCTTTTCTGCTTATAGGGACGATACAGATCCTCTACTACAACAAGTGTAGTAGCATCCAGAATCTGCTTCTTTAACTCGTCGGTAAGCTTACCCTGTTCCTCAATGCTTGCCAAAACCGAATTCTTTCTGTCTTCAAGATTTCTGAGATATGTAAGCCTTTCATAAAGATTTCTTAAGACTTCATCATTAAGTGAACCCGTAACCTCCTTACGATATCTGGCGATAAAAGGGATCGTATTTCCCTCATCGATAAGCTGTACGGTGGCATCCACCTGTGAAACCTTGATTTCAAGTTCTTTTGCAAGCTGTTCATTGATGTTCATGTGTTTCTTTTTCTCCTGTACTATTATTGCATGATATTGCTTATTATATCATTCCGGGGCATTTTTGCAAGACATCATAAGATTCTTCGCTTCGCTCAGAATGACATATACTAAAAATTATTACCTGCACCAGGCTGTCACGCCGCCGGATATGGTATAAAACCATAAGCGTGCGGTCGATATGCTGCGGTTGCAGACATATCGCAGCAAGGCAAAAATCGATTATCCAAATCGATTTTTGAGCGCTGCACAAGCACGTCCGGCATCAGGCGGACGTGCGATTGCAAGCGTCCGAAGCGAAGATATGTATGAAGCCGCCTAGCATATCCCGCTAAGCGATGTTGTGTTTTATACCATACCGGCGGCGTGACAGCCGGCATTTTAATATCTTCACCTCGAAAGCTTCTTCGACATCTCCGCAAGATATGCATCCGGGAACTTCTGCTGATGTAAAGCCTTCTCAAGATCGAAGTCAACAAATTCTCCGTTCTTGTAAGCCACAATCCTGTTCTTCTTGCCGGCATTGATGATCTCCACTGCCTTACCGCCCATAGCCGAAGCAAAAACACGGTCCTGGCATGAAGGTGCTCCGCCGCACTGGAGAATACCGAGTACCGTAGCTCTGGTCTCAAGGCCTGTAGCAAACTCTATGTTCTTAGCCAGTCCTGCAGACTTTCCGACACTTTCGGAATTAACGATCAGATGCAGACGTTTGCCAAGCTTCTTCTTATTAATGATCTCCGAGATCATTCTCTGCTGGTTCTGGTCATGATACTCGTTGGTGATGATCTCTTCCGCACCCGTAGCTATACCGCACCAGAGAGCATTATGTCCGCTTCTCTTTCCGGCTACCTCGATAACACTGCATCTCTCATGTGAAGCAGATGTATCACGGATCTTATCAATAGCATCCATAGCTGTATTGACCGCAGTATCGAAACCGATGGTATACTCTGTGCAGGCAACATCCAGATCTATGGTAGCAGGTATTCCCACCACATTTATACCCTTAGAGATCAGATCCAGACCGCCCCTCATGGTACCGTTTCCACCGATTATAACAAGTGTATCTATCTTTAATTCCTTTAAGGTCTCAATAGCCTTTTTCTGACCTTCCTCAGTCATGAATTCAGGGCAGTCGGAAGCCAAAAGCTGGGTACCGCCGCGCTGAACCGTCTCTGACATGGTCTTGTTCGACATCTCTATATAGTCTTTTTCGATAAGACCTGAGTAACCGCGCTTAAAGCCTATTACCTTCATATTGTAGCCGATCGCCGAACGTACGACCGCACGAATGGCTGCGTTCATACCGGGAGCATCCATGCCGCTGGTAAGCACACCGATCGTAGCTTTCTTCTTGTTGGTATCCTCTTCGTTTTCAACGGCAAGCAGACCTTCATTCTTCATTAAGCGGCTGTCGCCCTTACGGGTTAGTTTTCCGAGCATATCTACCAGGAAAGGATCCAAAGTCTTTTTCATGGAAAGGGCTTCATCCATATCGAAGTCCACAAATGCTCCGTTTTTAAATGCGACTACCCTGTTTTCTCCGCCTTTGATAAGGATATCAACAGCTTTTGCACCGAATGCGGATGCAAAAACTCTGTCCTTACATGTGGGGCTTCCGCCTCTTTGCAGGTATCCGAGTATAGTGGCTGATGTAGGCATACCTGTCGCATATTCTATACGTCTTGCCATGCCTTCGGAATCACCTATGCCCTCGGCATTTATGATAATGTAATGCTTTCTGCCGCTCTTACGCTTTTTCTCTATATCGTTTATGAGCTTCTGTTCCTCATAGTTGTACAGCTCTGTGGTAAGTACCGCCTCAGCTCCGTTTGCAAGACCGCACCAGAGTGCTATATAACCTGCATGACGTCCCATAACCTCTATGATAGAACATCTTTCCTGGGAAGTGGATGTATCCCTTATCTTATCAATAGCATGCATAGCGGTATTAACCGCGGTATCAAAACCGATGGTGTATTCGGTACATGCTATATCAAGGTCGATGGTACCGGGTATACCTATAACGTTGATGCCTCTGTCCTTTAATGCAAGACAGCCCTTAAACGAGCCGTCACCGCCTATTACGACAAGTGCATCGATCCCGTGCTTTTTGCAGTTGGCTGCAGCTATATCCTGGCCTTCGGTAGTGATCATCTCCGGGCATCTTGCGGTAAGAAGGAATGTGCCGCCCTTCTGTATGGTATCGGCAACGCTTCTTGAATTAAGATCGATGATATCCTCATCTATAAGACCCGAAAAGCCACGTTTTATACCCTTTACAGCTATACCGTTGGCTATGGCGGTACGTACTACCGCACGTACTGCAGCATTCATTCCGGGTGCATCTCCGCCGCTGGTAAGTACTCCGATGGTCTTGATATTTGAACCTGTCTTAACAGCATTTTCAGCCGTCTGTACCTTTGCCTTTGTTTTGGCAGTCTTGGTTTTTCCTTCTGTTTTTGCAGCCATATAAAACCTCTCTTCCCTGTATAATTACAGCTATATTGTCGTTTATACTACAAACTTCTTACTTTAAATCTTACGAGATCCTGCGGTCTTTACGCATCTCTTTGCCCCAGTCGTATTTTACCGGGACGACAGCTATAGAAGCCTCGCCGTACTTATCCTTTAATTCCTTTATAAGATCGGCGCACACCGATGTCGACAATGACGGAGGATATTTCTTTATCAGCTTTTCTTTTGCACAGTACACTGCAACGCTGTCCTTTCCGTCATACTTCGATATGATGCTCTTTATATCTTCCTCTGCCGTAAGGAAACTGTCCTTGTCTTCAAATTTTATCCACAGCTCGGAAGGGATTTCGTCAAGCGATACCATGTTCTGGCATATAAGCTTTGCTCCTCTTTCCTCTTCTATGGTGACCCTGCCTCGTAAAAGGACTCTCGAATCAGGTTCGCACATGGCTCTGTATCTCTCATAATCCTTAGGGAATACAAGAACTTCCACAGTCCCATAGATATCCTCTATCGTAAGGAATGCCATCATGGAATTTGAACGCGTGGTCTTAAGCTGACGCGCAGCCACGATACCTCCGATAACGCATACGTCATCATCCTTGACGTTTAAATCCCCTTCTTCTTCGTCCGTTACGAAATCAAGTGTGGTAACGGTCGTGTTTTTCTCCAGAAGCGCCGAATAGTTTTCCAGCGGATGACCGGAAACATACAGCCCCAGCACTTCCTTTTCAAAAGCAAGTATTTCGTCACGGGAGTAATCTTCCACGTTCGGAAGGTCGGTTTTTACTTCTCCGATCTTTTCTTTTCCGAATACTTCAAAAAGTGTAAGCTGGCCTTCCATGGAGCTTTTCTTTTCGGCATTGACTTTTTCTATTATGGAAGGAGCAGCTATCATCAGCTGTCTTCTGTTTCCGGGCAGTGAATTGAACGCTCCCGCTTTTATAAGACTTTCCACGACTCTCTTGTTTGTTTCCTTTGAAGATAGCCTTTTTATAAAGTCTCTGAAATCTTTATACGGTCCGTTTTTCTGTCTCTCGGCGGCTATAGCCTCTACTACCGGCCTGCCCACTCCCTTTATTGCGGAAAGCGAATACATTATGGAGTTGCCCGATACCGCAAAGCTTACATTTCCCTCGTTTACATCGGGAGGTATTACCTGTATGCCCATCTTTCTGCATATGTTGATATATCCTGCGGTTTTTCCGGAATTGTCTATAACGCTGGAGATCAGCGCCGCCATGAAATGTACCGGATAATAACACTTTAAATATGCCGTCTGATAAGCCACTACTGCATAGGCTGCAGCATGGGACTTGTTAAATGCATATTTTGCAAAATCCGTCATGTCGTCGTATATCTTGTTAGCAATCTTTTCGGAAATACCGAGCTTTGCACATCCGGGTACGTTTTCCGCTTCGTTTCCGTGTACGAAGTTCTCACGTTCCTTTTCCATGACGCTTTGTTTCTTTTTGGCCATGGCTCTTCTTACCAGGTCGCTCCTGCCGAAGCTGTACCCGGCAAGGCTCCGGACTATCTGCATAACCTGTTCCTGGTATACTATACAGCCGTATGTAGGCTCCAGGATTGGCTTTAACTGTTCGCAGTCGTAAACAATGCTTTCCGGTTCCTGTTTACCCTTTATGTACTTAGGTATGAAATCCATTGGACCGGGACGGTAAAGCGAAATACCGGCTATGATATCCTCCATAGATGAAGGTTTAAGCTCCTTCATGAAGTTTTTCATGCCCGTGCTTTCCAGCTGGAATACGCCTTCGGTCTTACCGGATGCTATCAGTTCAAATACCTTTTTATCGTCATAATCTATCTTATTGATGTCAAGAGGAGTAAAGCCCTCTTCGCTTCCCATATGTGAAGCCCTGTAGTCGGCAAGCAGACTTGCGTTTACGGACTTGACCGCATCCTGTATAACCGTAAGTGTCCTGAGCCCCAGAAAGTCCATCTTGAGAAGCCCCAGCTCCTCCAAAGTGGTCATGGTATACTGCGTGGTTATACTGTCATCTGCCGAACGCGACAAAGGCACATAATCATCTGCCGGTGCATTGGATATAACAACACCTGCCGCATGCATCGAGCAGTGCCTGGGCAGACCCTCAAGTCTGCGGCTCATATCTATCAGCTTCTGTGTCTCCGGATCGGAACTGTAAGCATTTCTAAAGTCCGGGCTGGTCTCAAGTGCTTTATCAAGCGTCATACCAAGCTCGGCCGGCACCATCTTTGCTATCTGGTCCACCTTTGCATAAGACATGTCCAGAGCTCTTCCGACATCTCTTAAAACTCCTCTGGCCTGAAGGGTACCGAAGGTAACTATCTGTACCACTCTGTCCTTGCCGTACTTACGTACAACGTAATCTATAACCTCCTGCCGTCTTTCATAGCAGAAATCCACGTCTATATCGGGCATGGTAACTCGTTCGGGGTTAAGGAACCTCTCAAACAGCAGGCTGTATTTAATGGGATCTATATCCGTTATCCCAAGTGAATATGCAACTATCGAGCCCGCTGCGCTTCCACGTCCGGGACCTACGGCTATCCCGTGATCCTTTCCGTATTTTATAAAATCCCAGACTATCAGGAAATAGTCAACGAATCCCATATTCTCTATGGTAGCAAGCTCATATTCAAGTCTCTTTTGAAGCTCTTCGTAGCTGTCCTCAGAAACATCCGCATATCTTTTTTTAAGACCTTCCCTGCAAAGCATGTCAAGATATGTCTTGGCCGTAAAGCCTTCCGGTACATCAAATTTGGGCAGTTTATAATGGTTGAATTCTATGGTAACATTGCATCTTGCCGCTATATCCGCGGTGTTTTCCACTGCTTCCTGCGCATATGGGAAAAGAGTTCTCATCTCTTCTTCGGACTTTAAATAGTACTGTCCGCCTTCATAGCGCATCCTGTCGACATCCTGCACTTTTTTCTGCGTCTGTATACATAGCAGGATATCATGTGCCTCGGCATCCTCTGCGAAAGTGTAATGTACGTCATTGGTGCATACAAGCTTTATACCGGTCTCGTCGGAAAGTCTGAGCAGTCCGGCATTAACGGTTTTCTGCTCCGGTATGCCGTGGTCCTGTAGCTCCAGGAAGAAATTGTTTTCTCCGAAAAGCTCTCTAAATGTAAGAGCGGCCTTTTTAGCCCCTTCATAATCCCCTCTTACGAGATATCCGGGGATCTCACCGGCCAGACAGGCTGAAAGAGCTATGATGCCCTCGTGATAAGTCTTAAGGACCTCCATATCCACACGGGGTTTATAATAAAAGCCTTCTATAAATCCTTTGGATACTATTTTCATAAGGTTGGAATAACCGGTATTGTTTTCGGCCAGCAGCACCAGATGCCTGTATCTTTCGTCCGATACCGTATTTTCCTTTTCAAAACGCGATCCCGGTGCAACATACACCTCGCAGCCGATAATGGGCTTTACACCGATATCAAGAGCGGCTTTATAAAAGTCGATCACACCGTACATAACGCCGTGATCGGTAATTGCAAGCGAATCCTGCCCGAGATCCTTCGCTCTTTTAAGGATCTCCTTTATCTTACTGGAACCGTCAAGGAGGCTGTATTCCGTATGAACGTGCAAATGTGTAAATCCCATACTGTTTTCCTCCCGTCGTTTCCTTTTCTTACAACTGTTTACAGAATACTGTCTTTAATCCCACGAAGGTCTGCTGTAATCATATACGTCTTCGGTAACGAAGAAATATCCCAGACGATCCGTGATCGAAGGGTCGCTCCTGTTCTTCATGGTGATATGCATACGCTCACCGTCCGTATTTATACGGCCCATTCTGAAATAGTCGCTTCTGAGCTGTATCCAGTACCTCGAAGCATCTACGTTACAGAAATACCAGAAACCGTAGCTCTTTAAAAGCTCGAATTTATCGCCCTTATAAGCGTGCCAGTCACAGATGTCGGCTCCGTACGGATAAATATATATATCCGTAGGTCCTGTTATTATCTCTACCTCTTCATGCCAGCGCTTTGAGTCATACTGCATTTTTTCAAGCGTAGCATTTGTCATGTTCGAATGCGTATAGCTGTGGCTTGCGAACTCCCAGCCGTCAGCCTTTATGGCGTCTGCCACAGCCTTTGCCTTTACACGCTCGGCCTCTATCTTCTTCATCTTTTCTTCTTCCGAAAGGCCGTCATATATCTTCATAGAAAGGCCGGTATCGTATCCCAGTGCACCCTCATATCCGGTAAGTGCAAGGATTCCCTTTGCTCCATGGTATGAGAAATCGGGATGCTCATTAATAAACCTGTCTATGATCGGAAGTACGTCATACTCTCCGAAATATATATTTCCGTCAACATCGGTATACTGGCAGGTAGGTATTCCGTCTTCGCCTATAACGATCCTGTCGGCAAATCCGTCCCCGTCCATATATTCATAATAATTTACATCATCCTGTGAAAGGACAAAGGGCTCTTTACCCTCCGGAAGCATGATGGGCTGAGCCACCAGTTTCTCATTGCCGTCGGCATCGATCTCACGCTTTGCGATGTCATGTATGCTGACAAGTACATAGCCTCTTTCATACATGGATTCGATCATCTTGTTAAATTCGCTTACGGTAGTCATGTACTTATTATAGCCTGTCGGCTGCGAAGACTTGGGACCGAAAGCCCGTGAAGTATCAACTATCAGAGAATGTACGAATATATGACTGATCTGTGTGTTGTCAGACCACTTGACAAGCTTTGCCTTGTCGGCCTCATAACCTTCCACCGCTTTCTTGGCAGCCTCACTGGTTTCAAAATCAGCATGGTCCTTTACCATTTCTATGGCAGCATCGTAATCATACATTGCAGCCTTAATGTCGGCCTCTGCTATAACCGCCTCTATCGTACCGGCTTTCGGTTTATCCTTTTCTATGGGAGTTATGGTAGGAGTGATATCGGAAGAAGTGCCATTACCTGTACCGGAACCGTCCGGAGTATCGCTTTCGGACCCGGAAGATGCTGATGTACCGCCTTTTCCGTCAGTTTCCCCGTTATCTGTCGGTTCCTTAGACACTGTAGTGCTGCCGTCCTCTTCCCCGGCATTGGATTTTGTCACCGTATTGCCTTCGGAAACATCTGTGCCTGCATTTACTATAGTTTCCCCATTCTGAGGGTTCTGTATCACAGGTGTATCTTCATTTCCTTTATTTCCGAGTCTCGAGATCGCCAACGGTATAAGAATTGCTACTGCTATAAGCTCTATAATGATAAATGCAAGAGAAATCCTGTTTTTCTTAACTTCTTTTCTTCTCTGTTCCCTTGTCATAATGCGCCTCCGTAAATCGCTTTAAATCAATGAAATGGCCAAATTCCATCGATTTTATTATATCACATCAGAAAAAAAAAGAAAACCCCTTATGAGGTTTCCCTTATAAAAAATTTCGATATAAAAATTATGCGAAGAATGCGGTGATGGCATCCATTGCCTCGCCTTCATCGGTACCGTTGATCTTGATATCGATCTTCTCTTTTGCTGCCGATGCTTTATTCATGATGCTGATAAATGTCATCATTCCCATGATGCTCTTTGCATTTACTTTCTTGTCTTTGTACTCAAAGAATACCGAGCTGCTGAATTTGCTGGCTTCCTGTACCAGCTTTGCGATAGGTCTCTTGTCAAGGTCGGCAGTTATGTCAATTGCCATCTTTTTTGTGATCATCTTTTTTCTCCTGTTTTTTCCGGGACCGGATACCTGACAACAATATTATTTAGGCATCCCCGCTGCGGAGCTTGTCCGCTATGTCCGAAAGTTTCTTTAATCTGTGATTAAGCCCTGATTTTCCAACACTGTCCCCGTTATACATCACCAGTTCGGCAAGTGTTGCCTCGGGATATTTTTCCCTAAGCTCAGCCGTTTCGATCAGATCCTTTGCTACTCCGCTAAATCCGGTCTTCTCCCTGATATACCGGATATCAGCCAGCTGTTTTCTTGAGGCAGAAAGTGCTTTGTTGATGTTAGCCTGATCGCAGTTAACCTGCCTGTTCACGCGGTTTCTTAAGTCCTTTAATATCTTAACGTTCTCGAGCTCCATCATGGCTACATGTGCTCCCATGACATTAAGCAGCTCAGAGATCATACCGCTGTCCTTAACGTATACCACAAATCTGTTTTTTCTTTTTACCAGCTTGGCGTCGGCACCGAACCCGCATATGAGTTTTCTGATCTCATCTGCAAAATGTTCGTCCTCATGGGTTATCTCAAAATGATAATCCTTTTTCGGATCCGACAGTGTACCGGAAGCAAGGAACAAGCCTCTTAGATATGCCCGCTTGCAACAGGTCATGGTATAAAGCACCGGATCGGATATGAGTCCGTCCCGATTCAGCTTGACTGTTTCAACAACCCTGTTCGTTTCCTGTGCGGAAAGAGTTATTTTTCCCCATTCTCTTCCCGAACGCTTTATATCGTAAACTGTCCGACCGAAATTGTCAACAGAAAAAATTTTATTTAATAATTTTTCTGTTGTTTTAATGACCAGTTCGTTTTCAGAAAATATAACCAATTCTCTTTCCTTGTCATCGATACTTCCCGATCCCGCTATCAGGCCGCCAAGTTCCGCCATCCTGCAATGACGTGGATTAGGCAATATATTTGCCAGCTCCTGTTTTACTTTTTCGGTGAAATTCATTCATCAAACCCCAGAAGTTTAATCTCGGGATCAAGCTGTACACCTGTTTTTTCATAAACTATACCGATAACATCGCTTATCAGCTTATATATATCGGAAGATGTGGCTTTTCCCCTATTGACAACAAATCCGCAATGTTTCTCGGAAACCTGTGCGTCACCCACACGGTAACCCTTAAGTCCCGAATCCTCTATGAGCTTTCCTGCAAAAAGACCCTCCGGACGTTTAAAAGTGCTGCCCGCACTCGGGTACTCCAAAGGCTGTTTTTCACGGCGCCTTTCATTAAGCTCACGCATCTCGGCTTTTATGGTCTTTTCATCCCCGCGCTTAAGCAGGAATGACACCATAAGTACTATATAGTTTTTCTCCTGGATGATGCTCTTACGGTATCCGAATCCGAGATCCTCGTTCTTTAAACGTAAGATATTCCCGCTCTCATCAAGTACATCCGCATATTCCAGGATATCCTTGATCTCTCCGCCGTATGCACCTGCGTTCATAACGACCGCGCCGCCTATGCTTCCCGGTATGCCCGATGCAAATTCGGTCCCGGCAAGTCCTTTTGCCGACGCTTCCGCAGAAAGCCTTGCCAGTGTACAGCCGGCATATGCCGTAACACAGACCGTGTCATCATCCTTTGTGTCGGAAAAGCTTATCTCGCCGCTCATATCCTTCAAGGCTATTATAACACCTCTGAAGCCCTCATCGGCTGCAAGCATGTTTGTGCCGTTTCCGATAACATAGTACGGGATATTATTTTTCCTGACATATTCCGTAATGCTTTTAAGCTCTTCTATCGTGACCGGTCGTACCAGACAGTCGGCCGGGCCGCCGGTCTTAAAAGACGTATATTCCGAAAGCTTAACGCTTTCGAAGACTTTATCCTCTCCGCACAGCTTCTTTATATCATTTATGATCTTTTTATCCAATTTCCCCTATACGACAGCTGTTTCCCGCTGCCGCTCTCCTTTTATCCTGATAATGTCCTTTTAGTAAATTCAGATCGTCCGGACCTCTCACCCGATGGTAAGATATGCCGCTCCGTATATCCCGGCATCGTTTCCGAGCTCTGCAAGCCTGAACTCTGCGGTGGTAAGTACATTCATGTTATTTCCGTTAAAATGCTTTTTAACAGTATCCGTGATGATGGTACCTGCCTTTGAAACACCGCCGCCGATAACATATGCCTCCGGATCACACGTTGCTGCCACACCCGAAAGAGCCTGCGCAAGATATGAACACATGGTATCTACCAGTTCGTTTGCAAGGCTGTCGCCTGCCTTTGCGGCATCAAATATATCCTTGCAGGTAAGTTCTTCCTTATCTCTCAACACGCTGCCAACACCCGATGCATTAAGTGCTTTTTTTGCCAGTCTCACGATACCGGTTGCAGAAGCGTACTGCTCAAGATGTCCGTGTCCTCCGCAGCCGCATGTATCTTTCTCCAAAGGATTGACTACGATATGGCCTATCTCTCCTCCGCCGCCGTGGATACCGCTTATAACCTTGCCGTCTATAACGATGCCGCCTCCGACACCGGTACCCAGAGTAACAAATACAAGATTTTTATATCCTTTTCCGCCGCCTCTCCAGAGCTCACCGAGTGCCGCCGCATTCGCGTCGTTTACGGCACTGCACTTAAGTCCCGTAAGAGCCGTCATCTTTTCATTTACATTAAAGATGCCCCAGCCGAGATTTGCACATTTCATAACGGTCCCGTCAGGAGTAACCGGACCGGGCACTCCTATGCCGACACCTGTTATATCGCCTTTCTCAAGGCCTTTCTCCGTACACTTCCCATCTATTGCTTTAGCGATATCTGCAGGGACATTTTCCCCGCCGTTCTCACGGTCGGTCTTGATCTCCCATTTATCAAGCAGTTCGCCTTCTGCGGTAAAAAGACCCATTTTAATGGTGGTCCCGCCTATATCCACTCCGAAACAGTACCTCATATCTTCCTCCGTTTAACTGACTATTTTATATCCGGTTTAATACCGTTGATATTAGCTATCGCTCTTTCGTAAAGAGTCTGTGCTGCGTTGTAACCCATCTTCTTCTGTCTGCAGTTAACCGCTGCCGCCTCACATATGATGGCAAGGTTACGGCCGGGTCTTATGGGGATATTGTGGCATACCACGTTGTTTCCGAGGTAATTAACATAATGCTCCTCCAGACCCATGCGGTCATATTCCTTTTCTCTGTCCCAGTCCTCAAGATTTATAACAAGATCGATGGTACCTGTATTTTTAACACTTTCAACACCGAACAGGGTCTTTACATCTATGATGCCTATACCTCTGAGCTCTATAAAGTGTCTGGTCATCTCGGGTGATGTACCTACCAGGGTATCATCGCTTACCTTCTTTATCTCCACAACATCATCACTTATCAGACGATGTCCTCTTTTTATCAGCTCAAGCGCTGCCTCAGATTTACCGATACCGCTCTCACCTGTGATAAGGATTCCTTCGCCGTATACGTCGACCAATACTCCGTGTATGGTCATGGTAGGTGCCAGCTCGACATTCAGCCATCTGATGACCTCTGCCATAAGAGAGGATGTAGTCTTGCCCGTCCGAAGGATCGGAACCTGATATTTTGTAGCCGTAGCAATAAGCGAAGGCTCCAGCTCAAAACCGTTACATATTATGATACAGGGGATACCGCTTGAAAGGAAGCGCTCATATATCTCATCCCTGTTTGTCTGTCTGAGCAGATAGGAATGCTCAACGTTTCCTATGATCTGTATTCTCTCGTTATCGAAATCCTCCATGAATCCGGCAAGCTGCAGAGCCGGCCTGTTGATATCGGGTTTTGAGATAAACTTATTGTTCATCTCTATTTCGGGTGTACAGTTTTCAAGCTTCATCTTTTCAGCGAGCTTGGACAATGCTACTGTATATTCATCATTCATCGGTATTTCTCTCCTTTATCATCTTATCTTTGCAAAAGTCCGGCTGTCTTTGGTACTGACTGATTACAATCCTTCAACGGCAGCTTTCCACGGAAGTGCCGCATCTATCTCCCTGCATCCGACAGATCTGCGGTATGACGGATAATGTATACAGACCTTGACGATCCTTCCGTCATCTCCCACGAATATGTATTTTGGTCCTTCCGCTGCAGGAGCTGTCCCCCTAAGCTTACCGGATATCAGTTTCATATCCCTGTCATAAACGATAAATACGTTTTCTTCGGTAAGAAGTGCTGTATCTCCCCTGAACGCACAGTACAGTTTCAGCACATCAAGGTCGCTTTCATATACGACAATCCTTTTATCGGGCGCAAGCCTGTGAAGTTCTTCAACATGATATCCCATACCAAAACCGTATACCACATACTCATCGACCATCGCATCATACCAGTTGAGTGCCAGCTGAAGGCTCTCATTAATGATCCTGCCGTTCGAATGCAGATATATCCTGCCTCCCCTGTACGGTGCTGCTATTGTCATAAGACCGCTCGATGTAAACTCCAGATTGAATCCCTTTTTAAGAAGCTCGGCAGGATCGAACATATCGTCAAGCTTTGCATTAAGGTTTACCCTGAAACGCTTCTGCTCATCAACAGTCAGATCGTCTCTTTCCTCGATCATCTCCCTGAGTACGGATTTAAGAGCCGAAATGCTTTCCCTGTATCGCTCGTTGTCAAATTCCAAAAACTGCTCCCGGCCCAAAATAAGCTCCTGAAGTCCGCATACAAATGTCGAAAGCTGCATCTCGTAAATATCCGCCAGTAAGCAGTAATCCTTTGCCACCGTAGCGTCCACGATCGACACGAGCATACCTTCTATAAAATCCGTAGGTACGCTTTCAAAGTATTCTCTGTCCTGCATGACCGCATCGGCTATGGCATTTATCTCGTCTGCGGTATCGGCAGTATACTCCAAAGCTTTGTCATATCTTCCTATGCGGAACATGCACACTGCTCTGTCAACCTCACCGATCAGCCTCTTATTAAGTTCAAAGATCCTTCTTATCTCGGTCTGCATAAGTCTCTCCCGTAGGAAAAAACGCCTTGTTGAAGGCGTTTTGTTCTCTAGATCCTCACTGTTTCCGCGAGCTTCGTATCACTTAAGCTCGTTCACTTCTTCGGACTGTCCCATAATAAAAAATCCGCCGTAACCGTTTTCCTGAAGCTTATTTAAAAACTTTCCGGTCTTCTTGGGAGTCTCAAACATGGAAACATCATATTTTTCTCTTAACTCCGATGCTTTTTTATGAGCCTCGGCAAAACTGTCGGCATTATATAAAAGTGCCACCTTTAAGCGTTTTTCTGGGATCTTGAACCCGCTCTCCTTCATGATGGAGTATATACGTTCAAAACCGATTGAAAAACCGACCGCAGGTACCGACTGGCCTATAAACTTGCCTATAAGGTTATCATACCTTCCGCCGCCGCTGATGGCTCCCCTAAAGTCAGTGCTCTCAACTTCAAATACCGTACCTGTATAGTAGCCCTGTCCGCGTACGAGCGAAATATCAAATACTACGTCAAATGCATCCCCTACGGAAGCCTTTACTGTATCGATTATATATTTAAGATTCTGTACAGCGTCCGTATCATCACAGAGTTCAGTCATCATATCGAGCGTAAAAGGACTCTTTTCAAGGATATTGTTAAGACTGTTTACCGCATCGGCCGAAAAACCTTTTTCCGTAAGCTCTGCGTTTACTCCCTCTGCTCCGATCTTATCAAGCTTGTCAAAAGAAATACATACACTGTCAAGCTGTGATGCCTCAAAACCGCATTTTAAAAGCATGGATTTAAGTATTCTTCTGTCATTTATCTTGATCTTGAAATTCTTTAAAGAAAGTGCCTGAAGTGCTTCAGCGGTAACACATATAAGCTCGACTTCGCAGTTCGGCGAATCGGAGCCGAGAATGTCTATATCGCACTGTACAAATTCCCTGTCCCTGCCCTTCTGCGGACGCTCGGCGCGGTATACCTTATCTATCTGGATACATTTCATGGGTGAGGGGAGCAGTTCCTTATGTCCCGCATAATATCTGGATAAAGGAAGTGTAAGGTCGTACCTTAAACCCAGATCCGAAAGCTCTTTTTCATTTCCCGAAGCAAGAGCCTTCTCCAGCTTATCCCCGCGCTTCATGATCTTAAAGACAAGGTTAAGATTATCTCCGCCTTCACTCTTGTCAATATTCTCGGCGTCTTCGACTGCCGGGGTCATTATACGTAAGAATCCGTTCCTTTCATAGACTTTAAGGATCACAGACTGTATATAATCCCTCAGTTCCACCTCTGACGGCAGATAATCGTTCATACCTTTAACTGCAGTTACTTTCATTTATATTACCTAACGTTACCCTTCTTCATTTTAAACTTATTTTCATACATAAGGACATCAGCCCTGTTTACTACCGATATGACATCGGTATCCTTTTCCTTGTCAAACACAGCCATACCCGAAGCAACGGATACTCTTGCTGCGGGAGAATACTTAACGGGATCCTTTTCTCTTAATTCCATCTCGTCTCTCATGGACTTAAGCAGCCGGTCCTTATTTTTATAATCGTCATTGATGACGATGCAAAGGAATTCATCCCCGCCGATACGGAATACCGGGCTGTGCTTAAAGGTATCACATATCAGTTTACATGAATTCCTGATATATGCATCACCGGCC
>JAIKXA010000071.1 GCA_024684355.1 Lachnospiraceae bacterium | reverse complement strand
GATGTCAAAGTCAAAGCTGCTTCATCCGGATTATGGCTTTTGACTAACACCAGATATGAAGTAGCGGATGATGTAAAAGATGGCGGCTACTCTTACGACTACTCTTTTAACGGAATCGATGTCTCAGGTGGATCAAGTTACGTCAGTTTCACAAAAGATGGCGGCTGGTATGGTGATTATCCTGCATCCACCTATGGTAAATTCGTTTCAACATGTGAAGTTCCCTCCGAAACAATCAACCCCGGAGAAACTATTACCTTAAAGATCAAACTTGAAACAGTCTCCTTTGAAGGCGGTCCGATGGGCATAGATGAATGGTGCTCGGTTAAATTTGATACATCAGGTTTAAATAAGGGTTTCGCTTCCGGCGGCAAAAAATATTTTGTTGACGAAACCGGAGAAGGCGGTCTTAGAGCACATCTTAGTGAAAAGGTATATGGCGGAACACGTACTGTTTCTCAGGTGATTCGTGATAATCCTGTTGATGGCGACTCGATTACCATCTACTTTGAGTGTCGGGCCGGAATGTATGCATGGGAATATACATTTAAAGAAGGTGCAATGGTTTCAACGATCACACCTTCAAAAGCTGCAGTTAAGACTCTTTCGGTAAGCGGTAAAACTCTTACAGTTAAAGCCAAAAAGATAACAAAGAACTGCTCAGGTTATGAATTCGAGATTTCCACCGATAAAAAGTTTAAATCGTCCGAATCCAAAACATCTGCAAAGAACAAAGTTTCATTTAAAAAGCTAACACTTGGTACAAAGTACTATATCAGAGTCAGAGCATATTACGATGATAACGGAGCAAAAACATACGGAAAGTGGTCTAAAGTTAAATCAATAGTTATATCCTAAAATAAAAACAATGGGTTGGCCTTTTAAAAGCTAACCCATTATTTTTTATTCATCAAATTATTTTCTTAGGCGTTTTCCGCACTGCGGACAATTATATGCCATATAAGATGTTCTTTTGGATAAGATTGTATCACAGTAAGGGCATGCCCAAAAATGACATTTAACTATTATTAAACCATATGTTATAAGTATAACAACAAATGAAACAGCTAACGCAACAATTGTGCCTATACGGGATAATTCAAATGATGCTACAACAAAACCAAGAACACCACACAATATCATACAGATAGGAATCGAAATATATCCGTTTCTTACTCTTCTATTTAATAACTTTACTTTTTCTTCAAAATCTTCCTCGGCTTCATAATCTTTTACACGTGCCTCTGATACAGAATCACTTAGTTCGATCTTACTGCCGCATTCAGTACACTTTTCTATATAACTATCATATATCTTTTTGCATTCAGGACATCTATAATACATACCGATCACTCCTTAATCACTAAGCCCAAAATAATTATCGCAACTTCAATAACGGTTATCCATCCCCAACTCGAATACCATTTCATATATTTCCAATCAGAGGGCTCTACATTATCTCCTGCATTTTCAGTATCCAAATCAATTCCGAACTTAAACAGACCTCTTGCAAAGATAATACTTATGATATTTAAGAATCCCATAATAAAACCCATTGCAAACAGATCACTGAGTCCTACTCCCGAAAATGCAAGAACAAGTAATGCTATGATCAAAACCACATTGATCAGCAACAGTATTTTTTGTCCTTTTCTAAGATCATTAAACCACTTCATAGTATCACCCCCTTACCTAAAACATTTGCAAATATATCCGCTAAGCATCAGTTTTAATCAAAAGCAAAAACTTTTGTCTCCCCTTCATCCATATTGATATTGAAAATCTTATCTTTATATACTATCTTCGTCTTGATATCTTTTTTAGCATTCACAACGAAACGTATAAGCTTTTCATTCTTCCACTCAAGCTCAAGTTCTGCTCCGCCCTGAATGCATATGCCTGAAACACTGCCGGTTTTCCATGCATCTGGTAATGCCGGGAGAAGTACTGTCCTCTCTTCATTACTCTGCACTAGCATTTCAGCCACTCCCTCACAGCCTCCGAAGTTACCGTCTATCTGGAAAGGCGGATGGTTATCAAAAAGATTGGGTAAAGTTGACTTTACAAGCAGCTGTTCATAATTCTCATATGCTTTTTCCGCATTCCAGAGTTTCGCATAATTATTTATTATCCATGCTCTGCTCCAACCGGTATGACCGCCGCCGTGAGCCAGACGCCTCTCAAGAGTCTTTGAGGCAGCAGCGCAAAGCTCAGGGGTGCCGTCGGGCGTTATCTGGCTTGAAGGATGCAGCCCGTACAGATGGGATATATGCCTATGCCCCGGCTCATCCTCATCATAGTCTTCTATCCATTCCATTATCTGGCCGTGCTTTCCTATACGGTCAGGCTTGATCTTTGATAAAGCTTCTTTTATCTTAGTATTCAGTTCGTCATCCACATCAAGTATCTCAGCAGCCTTTATACACTGTGAGAACAGATCGCGTAATATCTGGTTGTCCATGGTGACGCCGATACCGTTTGCTTCCTTTTCTCCATTTGGCAGGATATATGTATTCTCCGGCGATACGGAAGGACATGTTACAAGATATCCGTTATATTCTATAAGGAAATCAAGAAAAAATTCAGCCGCCTCTCTCATTATCGGGAAACATCTCTTTAAGAACTCTGTATCCTTTGTATATAAGTAGTGTTTCCACTGATGTGTACAAAGCCAAGCAGCACCCATTACCCAATACGATCCGGGTATCCACTGATCCTGTACGGCACAGTCTCCCCACATATCTGTGTTATGATGTGCCACAAAACCTCTGCATCCGTACATCTTCTCTGCGGTCACCCTTCCGTTCGGAAGCATGCGTTCAATGTGATCGAACAAGGGCATATGAAGCTCGGACAGGTTGCAGCTCTCAGCCGGCCAGTAGTTCATCTCGGTATTGATATTAATGGTGAACTTGCTGCCCCATGCAGACTGGTAATCCTTGCACCAGATACCCTGAAGGTTCAAAGGTAAAGTACCCGGACGGCTGCCCGATATCATAAGATAGCGGCCGAAATTGAAATAAAGTATGTCCAGCCCTATATCATATATATCATCATTACGGCTTGCTTTGTCATCCTGAAGGCGTATGCCCGAAGGAACTTTTCCGGATTCTTCACTGCTCTCAGAATGACAGATATTTTCACTCCGCTCAGAATTACAGCCTTTTTCTATCCTCTCCTTCAGTTTCTTCAGCCTCTCGTCAGTCGGCACATCATCATATTTATCAGAGCCTTCTATATTAAATGATACCCTGTCATAATACTTCTTATAGTCAGCTATATGCCGCTCTTTCAGCTCATCGTATGAAAAAATAAATGCCTTATCAAATATTTCACCGCATTCCTTCTCAATATCTTTCATTCTGAAGGACGTTCCCGCAGTAAGCAAAAGTACAGCTTCATCCGCATCCCTGACACCGAGTGAAGCACCGATGATCCTTACTGTACCGTTCTTGGCATATGCACGAACCTCAAATCCGTAGTCCACTCCACCGCCACCGGTATTGCCCATGCATATAAGACCGTGGGATTTTTGATATTTTTCGTCGGAATATGACCAACTACTAAGTTCTGCTCCTTTGTCATATTCTATTGATTCATAAATTGTGTTAACATTAGCAGTACAAGCCGTAATATTACCAGTCTTCTTTATTGTAGTCTCATACGGCTCCCTTGATATATCGCAGTCAAAACTGATCTTGGCATTACCTTCCGAAGTGATCCTCACCACCAGACAGTCATCCGGAGCACTGATAAAAGCCTCTCTGTGATACCTGTTACCGCCCAAAGTATATGAACACTTGTACACAGCATCGGATATATCCAGTTCCCTTACGTAATCCTCAGGCTCAGACTGCCCGTATGCATTTATCATCACTCCGGTCATATCATGCTTCATATATATCCTAAGATCACCTAAAGTCTGATAAGGATGTTCAGACTTTGGTACACCGGACAAAGCAGCCA
>JAIKXA010000069.1 GCA_024684355.1 Lachnospiraceae bacterium | reverse complement strand
ACCTGTTGTCAGCAACAGGTTTTTTTGTTATACTTTACATATAAATATCGGGAGTGCTCATGATAGAATTTGGCGGTTAAAAAAACATATGGACCAAGCGACGATGAATCTGGTAAAAAAAGAAGCGATGTTAAGTTGAAGGTGCTGATAATACTTGATTGTTTGTTCTTTGTAATCTTAACGGCTGTTTTTTTAAGATTGTAAAGGATGTAGGAAATAGCATATGAGAACTATATTTATTCATATAAATGATACTAACAAGCTTAATTCAATAAAAGACTTATGCTCAAAACTTGGCATACAGATCGAGACTATTGGGAATAAGGATCTTGGCAGATCCATCCTTAGTATTATTTCAGGGGATGAAAAGCTTCCTGCTAAAATTGATATCCCGCTTATGTACAATATGCCTGATGTTATGATTTTTCGGGGGTTCGATGAAACGGAGCTAAAAAGCTTTTTATCCGAGTATAAAAATGCAGGCATTGAGAAGGTAGCATTGAAAGCCATGGTTACACCTTATAATGTGGTCTGGACGTTGTATTATCTGATTGAGCATCTGAAGGAAGAAGCCAGTATGCGTTAATTTATAGGACTTTTATACAGAACTGATATGATTATATAATTACAGGAGGTAGGTTCCGTCATGAGAAAAACAGCATTAGTTCTGATAACAGTATTAGTATTATGCTTGCTCGCACCTGTTGGTGTACAGGCAGCGGGTGCAAAAGAAAAGAGCACAGGGCTTGAGGTTAGGGTGAAAGCAATAGGCCAGTATATAAACTGGGACGGAGTGCCGAGCGTATGCCAGTTTACAGATGAAAATGGTAGATAGCTAATCCTCAGGCAGTTGCAGATGAAGACGGAAACACTATAGTGCTGTATGAGAGATATGATAAGAACAACAAATATCTCGGAGTATATCGTATAATTGTTAATGCTAAGGGTGAAGTTACTGCAAAAGCTAAAAGGGTATCCAAGACCGCTTATCTTAATTCATGCGAGACTCCGGTATATTCCGATGGGACCATCTACTGGTGCGGTAATAAATATGGGGACTACAGTTATAAGTTGTATGTATTCATGATCAAGTGCTGATGATACATTTGACGGAGAAAAATATTAATATTTTTATGGGGTGTGATAATTATGAAGTTTTTCCTTAATCCGATAGGTCTAAGCGAGTATGAAATAACCTTTTTTACTATTATTAAAGCAATAATTTTTACTTTTGTGTTTTTGATATTACTTTGCATAACTATTCACAAGGCTAAAAAAGAAAGAGATATAAAACAGATCGTACCTTTGATAGTGGCTGATTGTTTAGTGCTTGCCTTTGTTGTTGTGATATTGATCTTAATTGTTTAGATATCCGGTATAGGTGGAAGTTACTCTTAGCTAAAAAACATGCTTGAATTGTAAACTTAATATGGTATAATATAATAGTAAACTTATGTAGTATCGAACTTAAACTATAAATGTTGGGGGAGAACACATGGATTTAAAACTGATATTTTTGATAATGATAATAATTGAGACCTTGACGATCGGCGTATTATTATGGCTGTTGTTCAGGTCTTACAGATATACCTCGAAGTTCATAAAGAAAGCGCAGCTGTTAAAAGACAGGTGCATTGATTTTGATGATATAGAAACAGCAGATCTTTCGATACGCAGTCAAAAGATACTTGCCGAAGCAGTCAATTCGATAAAAAACAACATGCAGACATTCCTGGAGGCCACTAAGGAAAACGTGGTAGTACTGTCTGATGCGATAGAAGTCATTAATTCAAATGCTGACAATAACCGTTTGGGCAGCAGGAAAATAGCTGACAGCCTTTCGGTAGTAGCGGAAAAGGTTGAAGAGCAGCTCGAGATAGTACGTTCAAATCTGGCTCTTATCGAGGATAATGCGACCAAGATCCTGGCTATAGATGAAGCTGCCCGTGAGATAGGCGAACGTATAAACGATACCGTACAGGACAGCAAGTCCGGTCTTGATTCCATTATCAGATGCGAAAAGAACATGAGTTCCGTATCTGAAAAGCTTGCAGAGAGCGAGCAGATACTTCTTGATTTCACTTCCCGTATACATGAGATAAATGAGATTGGTGCATTTATTACCGAAATAAGCGATTCACTGGAGCTTCTTTCACTCAATGCATCCATAGAAGCAGCCAGAGCCGGCGAAGCAGGTAAGGGTTTCGTAGTTGTAGCCGGTGAAGTTTCAAAGATGGCTGATAAGACTTCTGAAAGTATCAGCAGTATCAACAGTATCCTGGACAGCATCATATCCAGCAGCGAAGCTGTAAAAGAAGGCATACAGGAAAGCGTAGAAGTATTTGCAAAGAGCAGCCGTGATTTCGAACAGGTAAGTACATCATTCAGATCCATAGATAAGCAGTCAGCTCACATCAATGACATGATGAAGAGCATTTATCTGAAGATAGAGGATATCACTTCTAATTCCAAGGAAAGCCGTATACAGGCGGACCGTGCTTTCAAGGCTTCCGAGCAGGTAGTTATCGGTACACAGGATATTGCACGAGTTTCTGACGAGACGGCAGCTGCTTCAAAGCAGATGAGTGAAAACATCGACTCGCTCGATTCCATGCTTATGAGCATCAAGAATCTGCTTCAGCAGTATAATACTTCTGTTGTGCCTGTAAAACAGACGCCTATGAAGAAGGTGAAGATCGGTATCTACTGTATTCTGGATAATGATTTCTGGCATGAAGTAAGACGTGGCATCATCTATGCCAAGAACGTACTTGAGGCTATAGGTGCCGAAGTAAGATATATTCCTTTTGAAAATTGGGATCTGGTAGCCAATCTTCCTGCGGAATTTAAAAAGATGCAGGATGAAGGCTTTGACGGATATATATGTCCCGGTTTCATGACCGACAGAGGTGCGGACTTAAGCCTGGCTCGTGCGCAGGGAAAGAAAGTATTTGTATTTAACTGTGATTCACCCGATGAGAGCTGCAGAGACGCTGTATTCCAGCCGGATACTTATGATGCAGGTATCACAGCTGCAAAGGAAATGGCTAAGGCAGTACATAATGACGGCAAGATAATAATCCTGTGCGGTGATGAAAAGATACTTGTTAATAAAATAAGACGTGACAGCTTCTTAAAGCAGGCATCCCAGCAAAAGGGTATGGATATTGTAGAGACAGTATTTATTGAGGATAACGAAGATGATACCTACAATAAGGCTGTTGAGGCAATAAACAGACATCCTGAAGTAAACGGTATTTTCATTACCACCGGTACACCTTTGGCTGCAGCACGTGCTATAGAAGACAGCGGAAGGTCTATTTCCCTGGTTGTATTCGATCATTCACAAGAGATATTCAGATACATCAGGAAGGGTATTATATCAGCTGCTTTGGGGCAGGATCCTTTCGGACAGGGCCACGATCCCATCATATATATGTACAACTGTATTGTGACCGGCGAGCCTCTGCCCACTGATAATATGAAGCTCAGAGTAAACGTAGTTGACAGAGATAATGTAGAAAGCCTTATTCAGATGTAAATAATTTGTGGATTAAACTTAAAAAGTAATGTCATGAAAAAATAAAGTTATTAAAAAAATGTCATTCTGAACGCAGTGAAGAATCTTTCTAGATCCTTCGCTACGCTCAGGATGACAATTTATTATACTGATATTTTATTATTATACTTACAGTTTATTTGGAGCAGTGTCGTTTATTATAAGGCTGGTTTATTAATAATGTTATTTGAGTAAAAGCAAATTATAAAAGTACCGACAGAACGATCAGCACCTGGGAAGGCAGGTAAAAGG
>JAIKXA010000063.1 GCA_024684355.1 Lachnospiraceae bacterium | reverse complement strand
AATATTTATAAGAACAATGCCAAGGTTATCATGCAGGCACTTGATGAAGTAGGTATCTGGTACTGCGGCGGCAAGAATGCGCCTTATGTATGGATGAAGTGTCCCGATGGCATGGGCAGCTGGGAGTTCTTTGATTATCTTTTGGAGAATATCCAGGTTATCGGTACACCCGGTGAGGGCTTCGGTAAATGCGGTGAAGGTTACTTTAGGTTCTCATCCTTTGGAAGTCCCGAGGATACAAAAGAGGCTGCGGAGAGGATCAAGTATCTGCTTAAAAAATAAGTGAAATCTCAAAAAGGACTGATCTTAACGATTGGTTCTTTTTTTGTGCGATAAGTGAATGCCCACAATGGAAGCTTGCTTCCAGATTGTGGGTTGATCGTCTTTTAGTTTTGCTTGACGCATTGAGGTCTTCGAATTATAATGTGAAAAGTGTGACTATAAAACTTTGATTTAGAAAGCAGTAGCGATGAAGACAAATAAAAGTGAATTTCGTACGGGCCTTAAAGACGGCATCCCGATAGCTCTCGGATATTTTGCGGTGAGCTTCAGCCTGGGTATCGTGATGGTGGCAGCCAATATCAGTGCTGTGGACGGCGCTGTGATGAGCCTTACCAATCTTACCAGTGCAGGCGAATTTGCCGGGGTACGTATTATTGCGGCAGGCGGCACTTTGATAGAAATGGTGCTGACGCAGTTTATCATAAACTTAAGATATTCCCTGATGAGTCTGTCACTTTCCCAGAAGCTTGACGAGAGTGTGACTTTTTGGAAAAAACTGATCATAGCGTTTGGCAATACGGATGAGATATTCGCCGTGGCGATGAATCATCAGAAAAGCCTTACACTTCCATACATGGTCGGACTTCAGAGTCTTCCGATAGTGGGCTGGACGGCAGGTACTTTTTTGGGAGCCGTAGCTTCCGGTCTCATGCCGGAGAGAGTAAGCATAGCAATGAATGTTATGCTGTACGGTATGTTTATAGCGATAGTTGTACCGGTGGCAAAAAAGGCGAAGCCGGTCATGATAGTGGCAAGCATTGCTGTGGGTCTTAGCAGCCTGTTTTATTTTGTGCCTTTCCTTAAGGAGATATCGGCAGGTTTATCTATCATCATATGTACCATAGCGGCTGCAAGCATCGGAGCGGTATTGTTCCCTATAAAGGATAATGCTGAAGAAAAATAAAGGACAAACAGATGAATATATACATATACATCCTCGTGATGGCGGTGGTGACTTACCTTATCCGTATGCTCCCGCTCACACTTATAAGAGGAAAGATCAAAAGCAGATTTATCAGATCGTTTTTATATTATGTACCTTATGCCTGTCTTATGGCTATGACCTTCCCGGCAGTGTTTTTCAGTGCTTCTTCCATGCTTGCCGCTATAGCGGGAGTGATAGTGGCGATAATACTGGCACTTAAGGGAAAAGGCCTTATGACGGTTGCTCTGGCGGCCAGTATCACGGTATTTCTGGTATCGCTCATACCGGGGCTAATTTAAGATGTTATATAATGTATTATTGCCTTTTTGACATAACAGGTAAAGAGTAGTATATTTTTAAAAGTTGAGAAGCAAAGGAGTTTCTATCTATGTAGGAATACTTTGCTTTTTTTTCGGAAAAGATCAACCACTATAGTTCAGGATAATAAGGATAAAAAACCGAACAGATCAACTAAGAAACTTGGAAAGGAAATAATTATTATGTGCGGAATTACAGGATACACCGGTTTTAATCAGGCCGGTCCGATACTTCTTGACGGACTTAAAAGACTGGAATACAGAGGATATGACTCTGCCGGTATAGCTGTTCAGGGTGAAGAAGAGATCATGATGTTAAAGGCTACCGGTAAGGTCAGCCATCTGGTGGACAAATATAATGATACTCCTGATTTTAAGGGTGTATGCGGAATAGGACACACACGCTGGGCTACACACGGTATCCCAAGTGATACAAACGCACATCCCCATCTTTCGGCTGACGGAAAGTTTGCGGTAGTTCATAACGGTATTATAGAGAATTTCGCAGAGATAAGAGCTGAGCTTGAGAAATACGGTATAGAGTTTAAGAGTGAAACGGATACCGAGGTTATAGTACAGCTTCTTGCACATAACTACAAGGGTAATTTCAAGATGGCCTTAATGAAGACTATAGCTAAGCTTGAAGGCTCATATGCTATAGGCGTTATTTCGGCAGATCATCCCGGGACCATATTTTGTGCCAGACTTTCAAGCCCTCTGATCATCGGACTCGGACTTGAAGAAAACTATTTTGCATCGGACATTACCGCCCTTGTAAGCAATACCAAGGATGTAATAGATATGGATGACGGCGAGGTGGCTGAGCTTACTCCCGAAGGAGTTAAGATATATGACCATGCAGGCCGTGAGATAAATAAAGCGGTAAGACATATAACATGGGATATAGCCTCGGCTGAAAAGAGCGGCTATGAGCATTTCATGATGAAGGAGATCATGGAACAGCCGCAGGCGCTTAAAGCTACCATTGAGCCCAGAGTAAAGGACGAAGAGATAGTATTTGACGAGCTGAAGCTTGACATGAAGAAATTTAACCGCGTACACATTACGGCATGCGGTTCGGCTTATCATGCAGGCTGTGTGGGACGCGGTATCATAGAGGCACTGTGCAGGATACCTGTTGAGGCTGAGGTCGCAAGTGAGCTCAGATACAGGGATCCCATAATGGATGATAAAACACTCGTGATAGTTATAAGCCAGTCAGGTGAGACAGCAGATACCATAGCTGCCATGAAGGAATGTAAGTATAAGGGTGCTACGGTCCTGGCCATAGTAAATGTTGTAGGTTCAAGTATCGCAAAGCTTGCAGATCATTGTCTCTACACATGGGCAGGTCCCGAGATAGCTGTAGCCACCACTAAGGGATATACCACTCAGGTGGTACTGCTTGCCATGTTTGCCGTATGGGCAGCAGGAGAGCTTAAAACCATTTCACACGGTGCTTATACATCAATGGTTAAAGATATCATGCGTCTTCCCGAACGTGCACAGCGTGCACTTGACCTTAACTCCAGAGTCATGAAGATGGCTGATAAATACTATGATAACCAGTCATTGTTCTTCATCGGAAGAAATATGGACTATGCTGTGGCATTGGAGGGTTCTCTGAAACTGAAGGAGATTTCGTATCTTCATTCTGAGGCATATGCTGCTGGTGAGTTAAAGCACGGTACCATCGCTCTTATCGAGCCCGGCAGACTTGTAGTGGCACTTTGCTGTTATGAAAAACTGCTTGATAAGACTATTTCAAATATCCAGCAGGTTAAAGCCAGAGGAGCAAGAGTACTGGCAGTGGCACATGAAGGGAACAGGGCCATAGTTACGGAAGCGGATGATGTGCTTTTTGTACCCGTGACCGATCCGCTGCTTGTACCTGTTATAGAAATAATCCCCATGCAGCTTTTTGCTTACTATGTAGCTAAAAAGAACGGCTGCGATATCGATAAGCCGAAGAATCTGGCTAAGTCGGTAACGGTAGAGTAATTTTTGGTTGACAAAAAAGAATACGACTATTACTATACTATAGAGATGTGTCAATGAAAAGAAACTTTTTAAGTCTGCAACATGACAGGCATGTTACAGATAAAAGCTTAGCCTGTAGGAAGGTATAAAGATTAATTATGAAATACTCAGCTAACGAGATAATACAATATGTTCAGGAGGAGGATATCAAGTTTATCCGTCTTTCCTTCTGTGATGTTTTCGGTCATCAGAAAAACATAGCCATTATGCCGTGCGAACTTAAAAGGGCTTTTGAACACGGTATAGGTATAGATGCTTCTTCTATAACCGGTTTCGGTGATGAGATGAAATCGGATCTTTTCCTGCACCCCGATGCGGATACACTGGCGCTTCTTCCCTGGAGACCTGAGCATGGCGGTGTTATCAGACTGTACTGCGGTATCAGCCGTCCCGACGGAACACCCATAGAGTGCGATACCAGGACTTTCTTGAAGAAGGCCATTGATACAGCCAAAGAAAAGGGTTACAGCTTTAATTTCGGTTCCGAACTGGAATTTTACCTGTTTAAACTCGATGACGACGGGAACCCTACTCTTGTACCGCACGATCATGCAGGTTATATGGATATAGCACCTGAGGACAAGGGTGAAAACGTACGTCGTGAGATCTGCCTTACATTGGAGCAGATGGGTATACGTCCTACAAGTTCGCATCACGAGATAGGTCCCGGACAGAACGAGATAGATTTCCGTCATTCGGATGCTCTCAATGCTGCGGACAATGCCATGACATTTAAGACTGTAGTAAAGACGATCGCCCAGAGAAACGGATTATATGCAGATTTTTCACCGCTTCCTTTAAAAGACACTCCCGGAAACGGCTTCCATATCAATGTATCTATGGATAATTCCGAAGATACCAAAATACGTCAGATGCTTGCAGGTATCCTGGATAAGATAGAGGACATGACACTTTTCATGAACCCGGTAAGAGAGTCATATTTGAGGCTCGGTCACAACAGGGCACCGAAGTATATTTCGTGGTCACATCAGAACCGCTCACAGCTTGTACGTATTCCTGCAGTTATGGATGAAAATAAGCGTGTAGAGCTGCGTTCACCCGACCCGCTCGCTAATCCTTATCTTGCATTTGGTCTTATGATATATGCCGCTCTTAACGGGCTTGAGAAAAAGCTTGAATTACCTGAGAGCGCAGATGTCAATTTCTTTAAGGCAGATAAGAGTACTTTGGTTAAATACCAGCAGCTTCCGGATTCGCTGGAGCTTGCAAGACAGATAGCTTCAAACAGTGATTTTATAAACAAATACGTTCCAAAGGAAATACTCGATCTGTATTGTATTTGATCGGATAATATACAAAAGAAGGGAGTGAGAGCATATGAATGAGGAACGCATATATAGCGTGCTTATAGTTTCGGCATCAAGAAGCTTTATAGAACTCATGCTCTCTAACCTTCCCGAAGCCGGTTATTCTCCGATACATACCGTTCCGAGTATAAGTTCTGCCAGACGCAAAACGATGGATAAATCCTATGATTTTGTGATCATCAATGCACCGTTGCCTGATGATGTCGGCACCAGATTTGCCATTGATGCAAGTGCCAATTCGGTGGTATTGCTCATAGCCGATTCCGAGTTATATGCATCGGTTAACAGCATAGCATCTGAAAACGGTGTGTTCACACTGCAAAAGCCTTTTTCAAAAGTAATGATCACTACGGCACTCAGATGGATGGCCAGTGCCAGAGAGATAGTCAGAAGGACCCAGAAGAAAAACCTCTCTATTGATGAAAAGATGGAGGAGATAAGGATCGTTAACCGTGCTAAGTGGATACTGATAAATGAGCTTTCAATGTCAGAGCCGGAAGCACACAGATATATAGAAAAGCAGGCCATGGACCGCTGCATATCCAAAGGACAGATAGCAAAAGAGATAATCAATACATATTCATGACATCTAATACAGGTACCCTGTCAATTGGCAGGGTATTTTTTTCTTGCAAATGAACCGGAAATAATGTACAGTACAGTTAAGAAGCTTCATAACAAACGGTATGGGAGATGGGGAAATGTATTTTTTGTTTGAGTTTAATCCGGATAATATTGGGCTTTATATTATCGTTTTTATTGTCGCGTGTATTTTTGTAAAGCTTGTAAAAAGAAGTTCCGATTCAACCAGTAATCGGATGCGTAATGATGCAGAACAGATTGAGCAGGAACCCTGGAGAAAAAACATCGGATATGATCACTCACCGAATTATAAAAATATACCGCATTACGGGACCATAAAAACGGGGACTGAGGAGGAAAACACCGGAACAACCGATATCCAGCCTGATTACACCATATATCAGAACAAATATAAAAATCCTTCCAAGGAGCTAAAGGGGCTGTATAGGGATATAGTTAAGGAATTGCATCCCGATGTAAATCAGGATATTACAAAAGCGGAAAGCGAGATGCTGATAAATACCATATCGGCATATAAGAACAAGGATCTGGTCACATTACGTAAGATAGCTGTAAAACTTGATATTAAACCGTAATATAAAAACCGGCAGGCTCTTTATGAGTCTGCCGGTTTTTATGATCAATTAATCTATAAAAGAATTATTCAACATCCTGTAAAGCGTCGTAGCCTTCTTCACCGGTTCTGACCTTAACTACATTCTCTACATCATATACGAAGATCTTGCCATCGCCGATATGTCCGGTATAAAGAACTTTTTTAGCTGTCTCGATAACTGTTCTTACAGGTACCTTGCTGACTACGATATCAACCTGTACCTTAGGAAGCAGCGTAGCTTCAACCTGTACTCCACGGTAATACTCAGGCTTGCCTTTCTGTAAGCCGCAGCCTAATACGTGTGATACCGTCATACCGGTGATACCTACGTTCATTAAGGCAGACTTTAAAGACTCGAAACGAGATTCCTTACATACGATCTCAATCTTTGTAAACTTGTGGTCACCTTCCTCAAATGAAGGAACCTTCTTTACCTGAACTGCTTCTGCCACGGGAACGTCACCGTCTACAACAACGGGTGCGCCGCCTTCTTCAATGTACTCAGGGCTCATAGCAAAGCCTGCGTAAGCTGAAGGAAGACCATGCTCTGTAGCATCAAGACCTGTCATTTCTTCTTCACGGGTAACACGAAGTCCGATAACTTTCTTTATAATAGCGAATGCGATCGTAATGGTAATTGCTGTCCAAGCTGCTACTGCAACAAAGCCTGTAAGCTGGATCCCTAAAAGCTTAAATCCGCCGCCGTAAAAGAGACCTTCCATCATAACACCGTCCGCATCTGCGATGGAATATCCGGGTGCGGAAGAAGTAGCAAACAGACCAACAGCGATCGTACCCCAGATACCGTTCATACAGTGAACTGCTACAGCACCGACAGGGTCGTCGATATGAAGCTTATGATCAAGCAACCATACACCGAATACAACTAAAAGTCCGCTTACGGTACCTACCATGATGGCACCGAAACAATCCGTTACATCACAGGGAGCAGTGATACCTACAAGGCCTGCTAAAGATGCGTTCAGACACATGGAAACATCGGGCTTACCGTATTTGATCCATGTAAATATCATACATACTACTGTTGCAACTGCCGGAGCTACGGTAGTTGTTAGGAATATAGAACCTAACTGCTCAAGTGATGTAGCAGCGGCACCGTTAAATCCATACCAACCGAACCAAAGGATGAATACGCCGAGTGCACCGATACAGATGTTGTGACCGGGGAATGCGTTAACCTTTGTAACTTTTCCTTTAGCATCTCTTATGAACTTACCGATACGGGGACCTTCCATCTTAGCACCGATGAGAGCTGAGATACCGCCTACCATATGGATGGCTGTTGAACCTGCAAAATCGTGGAAGCCCATGCTGCTGAGCCAGCCGCCACCCCAGATCCAGTGAGCCTCGATAGGGTAGATAAGTGCTGAGATAACGCCTGAATATATGCAATATGATAAAAACTTGGTTCTTTCAGCCATGGCACCTGATACGATAGTAGCTGTCGTAGCACAGAATACAAGGTTGAATACGAAGCTTGAAAAATCAAAGCTTTCATATGAGGTAAAAAGATCAAATCCGGGTTTACCGATAAGACCTAATGCATCCTCACCTAACAGTAAGCTGAATCCGATAAGGATAAATACTACAGTACCGATACAGAAATCCATTAAGTTTTTCATAATGATATTTCCTGTATTCTTAGCTCTGGTAAAGCCAGCCTCTACCATTGCAAAACCTGCCTGCATCCAGAAAACAAGAGCAGCTCCAATTAAAAACCATACCGCAAAGACCTCGCCCTGCGTTGCTTCAGAGATAAGACTTCTGATTTCTTCATTCATAACCAATTCCTCCCAATTATTTTTTTCACTTCTAAACACAGGGAGATGACCGGCCGAATCAGTCTCAATTATTCAGAAGTGCTTCATTCCTCATTAAGTATTAATCTTTCCTGGCAAAGAGAAGGGCGTCCGAACATTAATGCTCAGACGCCCTTGCCCTGCCATACGTTGATAAAATGAAGTTTATAAAAACAGAAAAGCGTCTTTGGAATCTCCAAAGGCGCCCTTGTCTTTATGTTGCGCATTATAATCCTGCCGTTTGCATTTGTCAATACCTTTTTTGAAAATTTTTCGAAAAAATTTATTTTAGCTTGTATTTCTGCCTTACCGCATCACTCGGCTCGTAGCCCTGAAGATATGTATCGGTGCGTTTTATCAGGTCTTCATAACTTACAAACGGTACTTCATAGCATTGTTTTTTGATGGTCATCATGATAAGCTTCCCATCCGCCTCATCAATGATACGGTCTGTTTTACTCACTACTTCCATCTTGCCGTTAAGGATAAACGATTCGTACTTGCCGCTCAGTATGTAGCTGTGTGTTAACTCTGAATATATAAGATTTACAAAGTGACCATTCTTTCCGTCAAAAGAGTATAGCTCCTTAAAGGTGGCCGCATCATATATCCTTGCCGTATGATCGGCATAGTGGGCAAAATAGTATTTGCGGTCTTCGGAATAAAAAGATTCCGTGATCAGTCTGTAATCCATATCCGGTGCGTTTTCAAAAATCTCAACACCGACACTTTCGCTTCCGTAAACATCTGTATGTTCATGATCGATCTCTGTAATACCGGGTTTTGGTTCGGATGAATAATAGGTTATATAATTCTTTTCGTTAAAATTACAGAACAGGCAGTCATTATTGTATTCTGCAGACAGGATTTTTGAAGTGGGAGGATTAACGAAGAAATAATCCGTATAATCATATATCCTGTATTTGTCACAGCAGTGGATGGTACTGTCATAATTTATGTAATACATGGAACCGTCTTTGGTCCATCCTTTTATTAGCGGGGTTTCAAGATAAAAGTAGTTTTCATGAGCTCCGTTATACTTGCTGGCTACTGTGACCATGTTCTGATCGACCAGAAATATGCTTTCATCCGTCATCATAAGTTCGGCGGCCGATGTATTGACATAATACATTGCCCATATATCGCTGTCTTCCATATAGTTTATTGCAGAAATAATGAGAGTGTTATACCCCATGTTGTCGGGCATCGAAGCATGGAAATAGTATAAATTGTCTTCTTCGAGCAGTCCGTAGACCCTGTATGAATTATTATCGGATATGGTATAGAGTATTTCACCTGTCTGCTCGTTAAAGATCACAATGTAGCTGTCCTCAAAACCGGTAAAGCTCAGCATCGCACGGTCGTTATAAAAACTTGCATTGGATAGATCATAATAAGATTCATCAAATATATCTTCCAAGTCGATGCTGTATAAAAGTTCTCCCTGACTATCAATACCGGTGATCGTACTGTCCGAGATCGCAAAAGTGACCTTACCGTCTTTAGAGTGTATAAAGGAAGAGTACAGGCTGATCTGATCAATACTTTTAGAGCTGTCATCCAAAAGAGATACATAGGATACTTTATCTTCATTGATTACTATGAGACCATCATCTCCGCAAAAATCTGCCGTAAACTGAGGTCCGTAACCGAAGTTGTTTTCTTCACTCTCTTTGTCACTGTTCCGTTCAATCTTTTTAAGCATTTCTCCGGATATGACATCGAATATACATATATTCTGAGTATCATTTATTAATATGTATTTCCCGTCATAGGATACGCTGTAGGACTCTATTTCACCTTCCATGGCATACATGCTGTTCGGAGTGGTCTTACCGGAGATATCATAAGGATCCATGACGGAGTAAAGGCTTTGCAGGGCTTCGACATTATAACCGTCCGCTTCGTTATCGGGAAGTACAGCTCGTAAGACGGCTGCAGCATCCTTGCGCTTACCTTCACCCATGAGCGTTTTTGAGACCGTGGCCATGGAAGAGGCATATTTATCCTGGAGCTCTTTATACTGATCCTGGATCTCCATGTTCTGTTCGGTGATCTTTTGGTTTTGTTCCGCCATCCGGTCGTTTTGTTCAGAAATAAGGTCGTTCTGGTTGGATATCTTTATCAGCATGATCGAAACGACAATGGCAAATATGAGCTGGGCGGCAAAGATACTTCCGAATATGATGGCCAGGCGGCGGATCTTCTGAGCTCTGTGTCGGCGCTTTAAGTCATCGTAATTAAGCCCGAATATTTCCGCTCCGAGTTTTATTACAGCATTATCTATTGCCTTTAGGCGGCTTTTTTTGTCACTGGCTCTTACATCGGCAGCAAGAGGTTCCAGCTCACGGCGTGTGATCACGGTATTGCCGTTTTCATCGACAGTGGTCAGTTCCTCATAGGTCAGGATCTCGGGGAAGCTTTCTGAAGGTTCTCCCTCTGCGAGTATTACAAGGATATGTTCCCTGTCGTGGGTCTGCAGGAACACCTCGATCTCCTTCATGCACCATATCGATCCTAAGTAGCTTGGGGAACATATGGTGATCAGATAATCGGAATTATTAAGGGCGTTGGTGATGGGATCCATCAGATTGTCGGATAAAGGCAGTTCCTCTAAATCCCTGAAGATCCTTTCTATCCTGCATTTGCCGTTTTTGGCTTTTGGTCTGACGGATCTCGGAAGCTTGAAGGCTTCGAGCTTTTTATGTATTTTTTCGGCTACAAAGCTGTCTGATTCGCGATGTCTGTAGCTGATAAAGGCATCATAATGAACATTTTTTAATTCTTCCATTTCCTGTTCCTTTATTACTGATGATGAAATATTTATTAATCTGAAGATCAGTATAACATATATAATATATATAGGTCAATTGCGAGCGTTCTTATCTTAGTGAAAAGTAATTTTGAAAAATTTGAAATTTATGCTTGACAAATAAGGACTAAGGTTTTATAATGCGACAAAGAAAGACAATGGCGCCTTTGGTATACTCCAAAGGTGCCTTTTTTTACAGTTACAGAAAAATAGGTGTTATAGAGTATCAAGGCAAGGGTGTCTGGATTTATTTCCGACACCCTTTTTCATTTATCGCAGCCTAAAAAGTATGACTGCAGTCAGTCTGTTACAGAAAGGAAGTAAGAAAATGGGAAAGCCTACAGGTTTTTTAGAGTATGAAAGAAAGGACGGAGCAGTTGTTCCGGAGAAGGAAAGGATTAAAAACTTTAATGAGTTTCATTCTGCTCTGTCACTGGAAGAGCAGAGGAAGCAGGCAGCAAGATGTATGGAGTGCGGCGTTCCTTTCTGTCAGGCAGGCGTAAAGATATCCGGGATGATCTCGGGATGTCCTTTGAACAATCTGGTACCTGAAGTAAACGATCTTGTTTACAGAGGTAGATTTGCAGAAGCATACAGAAGACTTTCCATTACACATTGTTTCCCCGAGTTTACTTCAAGAGTCTGCCCGGCACTGTGTGAGCATGCATGTACATGCGGACTTCATCAGGCTCCTGTTTCCACCAAGGAAAACGAGAAAGCGGTTATAGAATATGCTTTTGCAAACGGTCTGGTGGACGAACCCGAACCGAAGGTCAGGACAGGGAAAAAGGTAGCGGTCATCGGAAGCGGTCCTTCAGGACTTGCGGCAGCATTGATGCTTAACCGCAGAGGACATTCGGTCACGGTATATGAAAGAAGCGACCGTGTGGGCGGACTGCTAAGATATGGTATCCCCAACATGAAGCTGGATAAATCCGTTATAGACAGAAGAGTATC
Organism: Lachnospiraceae bacterium; assembly: GCA_024684355.1. GTDB lineage: Bacteria > Bacillota > Clostridia > Lachnospirales > Lachnospiraceae > RUG11977. The sequence goes on along the minus strand of JAIKXA010000063.1, from coordinate 873 downwards.
GCTCATGGAAAAAGCAGGTATTACCTTTAAGGTAAGTACCGATATAGGAAAAGATATCACAGGAGAAGAACTCTTAAAAACATATGATGCAATAGTGCTTGCATGCGGAGCTTCACATCCGAGAGATATTAATGCACCCGGCAGGGATGCGGAAGGCATATACTTCGCAGTTGATTTCCTTAAGTCGGTAACAAAAAGGCTGCTTGATTCGGAAATGAAAGAATTTCCTTTTGACCTTGCAGAGGGCAAGGATGTAATAGTTATCGGCGGCGGTGATACTGGCAATGACTGCGTAGGTACCTGTATAAGGCTGCATGCCAAGAGCGTTACACAGTTGGAGATGATGCCGGAGCCTCCGAAGGAAAGGCTTGAATCAAATCCCTGGCCCGAATGGCCCAAGGTATTAAAAGTGGATTACGGACAGGAAGAAGCGATCGACAGGTTCGGTTCCGATCCCAGAATATATAAGACTACCGTAAAAGAATTCAAGAAGGATAAGGATGGCAAGCTTAAGAGTGTTGTTCTTGTTTCGCTTGAATCAAAGAAGGATGAAAAGACAGGCCGTATGAGCATGGTTCCCGTTGAAGGTACCGAAAAGGAAGTGCCGGCACAGCTGGTACTTATCGCAGCAGGTTTCCTCGGAAGCGAGAGTTATGTTACCGATTCCTTTAAAGTAGAGGTTGACGGCAGGACCAATGTTAAGACGGATGCTGATAAGCATGCTGCTTCGGTAGCAAAGGTATTTACCGCAGGTGATATGCATATCGGACAGTCACTGGTAGTACGTGCCATAGCGGAAGGTAAAGCCGCTGCCAAGGAAGTAGACGAGTATCTGATGGGATATTCAAATTTGTAATTACACATAGATGCCTT
>JAIKXA010000028.1 GCA_024684355.1 Lachnospiraceae bacterium | reverse complement strand
CTTACCGGCCGCATCAACAGTAGCAATGGCCGGATTCTCTGTCTTGTATGTTATGCCTGCTGTATCCGCATTCTTCACAGCAGTCTGAACGAACTTTCCGACCTTGACTGTGTATGTAGTCTTCTTAAACTGCGGCATCTTTATGTTGAGCTTGATGGTAAGCGTCTTGGCTTTCATGCCTTTCTCTGCAGGGAAGGTTACCGTGATCTTAACCTTACCGGATTTCTTCATCGTAAGCAGGCCATCCTGGCTTACTTCGGCTATCTTCTTACTGCTGCTCTTCCATTTAGACGGCTTGACTATAGAGGTAATGTACTTGTTCATATCAAGGTTACCTCTGCGGTTGATCTCAGTCGTCTCCGTAGTCTTCACAACAGGCAGCACCACTTTTACTGTTTTTTCCGCAAGTTTCTCTCCTGCTTTGTTTTTCGCTGCAATTGTAACTGTACCGTTCTGTAATACCGTAAGTGTACTTCCCTTGATCTTCACAGCGGCAGCATCCCCGGAAGTCACTTCAAATTTCTTAATACCCTTCACATCAGAGAATACGGTTTTCTTCAAATTGATAGACTTTACAGCTATCTCATTCGCAGATGCGGTATACTGTGACAGATCCGGCTTATCAGGGCCAAGATGGCTTTCCGGATTTGCAGGGTTGTCCGGATCAGAAGGGTTATCAGGATTCGTTTCTTTTTCCTTTACTGTAACCTCGCATTTAGCCTCAAAGCCGCCGTCCTCTGCAACTGCCTTGATAGTTGCCTTGCCAGCCTTTACGGCAGTCACTTCTCCATTAGCAACCTTTGCCACAGCCTCATCGGAACTGGACCAGATTATATTTCTATAACTTGCATCCGCAGGTGTATACGTTACATTAAGCTTAAGCTTCTCACCTTCCGCAAGAGTTGCTTCTGTCTTATCCAGAGTGATCCCTGTTAACCTGACCTCCGTTACCGTAACAGTACAGCTTGCAGTCTTCTCCCCGTCAACGGTTTTAACCGCTATGATTGCTTCTCCGGGAGCTACAGCGGTTACTTTACCATCAACTACCGTTGCTACATTCGGATTATTGCTCGTCCAGGTCACTTCCTTATTTGTTGCATTTTCCGGAGCAATGGTAATAGACAAGTTTTGACTCTGTCCGACTTTTAATTCAAGTGAAGAAGGACTGATTGAGATTTCGTTAACAGAAACAGTCCTATAATGATAATTAGTATAATACAGACTACCATACCACTCCTTATTTATTTTTTCCCATTCATCTTTTGTACCGCAATAATATATATCTTTAAGGCTATCCTCACACCCATCAAAAGCTTCATAACCAATGCTGGTAACACTTTGCGGAATTGTAACGCTTGTTAATCTGATGCAGCCTTTAAAAGCAGAATCATCTATATATTTTACACCTTCCGGAATAGTATAGTTTGCGTCTTTTCCGGCATATGCAATAAGCGTTGTTTTTGCTTTACTGAATAAAACACCATTAACCGAAGTATAATTATCATTATCATCGGAAACAATTATTTCTTCCAAACTATCACAATAACCAAATGCCCTGATTCCTATATATTTAGGATTTGGAATGCTGATAGATGCTAAACTGCTACAACCCTCAAAACAATGCTTTCCTATAGTAATTTCATTGTCTGGAAATATGATATTTGTCAATTTACTACATCCTGCAAAGGCATAGTCAGCTGTTTCGAAAACATCATTGGGAATTGTAATGCTTCCAGTTTTTCCCGCCGGGCAAATCTTCAATTATTTTTTATACGTAACTGTCTCTCCTGACGTTTCCGAAAACGAAAAATACCCATATAAAATACCATTCTCTGAAAACAGGGCATGATCTGCACCATCATCTGATACATTTATAGCTGTCAGATTGTTACAATCCCAAAATGCATTTTCACAAATGTACACTGTGGAAGGGATTGTTATGCTTTCTAAACTGCTACACCCACAAAAAGCATATTCGCGTATTATCTCCAAGCTTTTCGGAATAGTTATACTTGCAAGATTTATACACTCTTTAAAAGCATACTCACATATACTTTCCACACCTTCTTCTATCACAACACTCTTGATCGTTGGGTTATCTTCTTGACAATACTCATCTTCATTATAGTATCCGTCATTCCATGGATTGCTCGTCATCCGCCCCGTTCCGCTGATGGTAAGCACTCCTTCGTCATCAAGCGTCCAAGTCAGGTCATCTCCACAGGTTCCGCTCGACTCAGCATATACCTCTGTCATATCAGATACAGGAATGACTCCCAATATCATCGATAATGCCAGTACAAACGTCAGCATCATCTTTGTCAGCTGCTTCATCTTTTTGTGTTTCATCTTACCTCTCCTCTCATCTTTCTTTTATAGTATGTTTTTCACATAATACATTATTATCTTTGAAACACTACTTTACCTTTATCTTAATTTCGTATTCTATGGACTTGACTAACACCGCAGATATTGTAGCACAAAACGTCGTGTTTTTCCATGTTTCACAGCGCATTCGATAGCGTAATGGATATAATACCGTAAGCGCCTATTAGTTCTTGTCATTTTACACAAATCCGCTTCTTATTATGGTACAGACTGACCAAACACCTATATACGTATTTCTGTAACTGTATACAAAAATCTCATAAACATATATCTGTGTATCTTGTAAGCCAAGCATAAGATTACGGCTCCGCCCGGACCAGATAATCATTTTTATACTGCAATTGTGTAATAAACATTTATAAATAGACATTCTCTAAAATAATATACAAAAAGGATCATCTTCGCCGCTTTATACCAACCCCTCTTAATCGATCCCCCCTGAAAACACCTGTAATTACACACAAAATCCTTATAAATATATTCTTATGATTTTGCCCCCAAATATTAGATATATATATCTAATATTATGGCTCAAGCCAAGACATCCGTCTGTAGCTCCGTCCGAAGAGTATCGATGATATACCTGCGCAAATGTGTAATAAACATTATAGATAGACAAACCTGTTCCCATATAAGGATATATCACCTCCCGCTTCTTCTGTCATATACTCTCCCCGGAAAGGAGGTGATCAAAAGATGATTCAGATTGATTTCGAAAAGTACAACGAAGCTGACTTAAAACTCCATAATGTAAGTCAGGCGGCAGACGCTCTTACTTGTATTGCAGATTCACTCGAAAGAGAAGGCGAAGAATCATATGTTGCCAATGCTGTTCATTTTACTGCTGACTTCATCACAACTGCCTTTGAAGAGATCAGGGAACTGCTCTTCGGATAACAAAACGGGCCGGGGTTGATCTCCGGCTCGTTCCAATATGTTCTATAGCTGATTTTATATGAATGCGGCAATTGTGTAATAAACATTATAAATAGACATTTGCATTTCTAAAGCTTGAAATAACCTCAATAATCATCCTTGCTTTTTTCGATAATCCAAATGCCATCTCAATGATATGGTCATCAGAAACGCCATCTGATTCAAGCTGATCCCGAAATAGATTAAAAAGCAGATATGACTTCCCACATCTGCGGATTTCCGCATTTTTCTTCAATATGAACCATCCTCAACCGACCATGTCGGATGGGGCTGTTATGCCGCTTTACGGCATGAACCTGCAGGATCTTTACTTCCATGGTATACAACCTTCGGTTTGTCCATACTCTCTCCTCTTCCGGTTCTCACGAAATCCAAAAGAATATCTTATTCCGATATAACGTGTCACTACAATTTCGATTTGGTACAATTACCGAAAAATAAGTTACAATTTCTTCTCCATCAAATCAAACTTACCCTTGCGCCAGCTTGCATATCCTCTGGACTCATATCCATTATGTAAATATAATCTTTGTGCAAAGGGATTCTCCGTAAAAGTGTCAAGCCTGACGGATTGATATC
>JAIKXA010000179.1 GCA_024684355.1 Lachnospiraceae bacterium | reverse complement strand
CGTACCAGTCAAAGCTGTAATTATATAGGTACAGATCCACAGTGCCTTTTCAAAATATATCAGAGATGGAAAGAAAAACCCAGTGGTAGCTGGGAGAAAGGAATTAATCCAATCATCAACTGACAATTGGATTATACGTGTTATATGGCAAAGTATTGTGATCAATGCGGTACGATGTTGAATGATGACGCAAAGTTTTGTAACAAGTGCGGGGCACCGCAGCAACCAGTATACCAGCAACCTATACAAGCGCAGCCAGTGTATCAGCAGGCTCCGCCCATGCAACAGCCTTTAACGTATGCAGGAAACGGTCAGGTGCGTAACGGGATACCTGCACCCGGGTATTCAGACCGTATAAATGACCCCGAGATAGTGGCGGCCATGAAAAAGAATCGGAGACGCGGCTTGATAATTGGTCTGTTCATTATACCGCTCCCGTTATTGGGCTTTATCATTTACGGGAAAGCAAGCGGGGAGCTTGAGATGAGCCAGTCTCTTCTGTACGGCGGAATAGTATCTGGAGTTTTCCTGTTGTTCATGCTCTTCAGTATTATAAAAGAAAGAGCAAAAAATACTTATGATGCGGTAGTAACGGATAAAAAGCAGGAGCGGACTTACCGCCATAAGAATGATAATGCCAGCAAGGAAATGTATACAGAGTATACGACATATATCACCAGGTCCGACGGTAAGAAAAAGAAAATACTGGAGCACGAAGGTTCACAGATATGGGCATACAATTATCTTGAGGTGGGAGATAAGTTCAGGTACCATCCTGAGTTTCATTTCCCATATGAGCTGTATGACAAATCAAAAGCTCCATATATTGCATGTGTAAGCTGTATTACCAAAAATCCTAAAGAAGCCGACAGATGTAAGAAGTGCGGATTGCCTTTGTTAAAGTAACGTTTATAACGTCATATAACATTATTGACATTTTCTCATAATATATTAAGATAGTAGTGTCGGCTTACGACTATTATCATAATTATATTAGGAGGCAATCATGGCTGATTACAATGAGATGACTATAGCTGAGATGTATGATCTTTCAAATACCATAGCAGCTGAACTTTTTGAAGGAAAAACATATCCCTGGGAAGTACTTCCCGAGATAGGAGACTTTATATTAAAGCTCGGAGCAACACTTGATCCCGAAGAATATGAGAAGAAAGGTGAAAACATCTGGATTGCCAAGTCCGCAAAAATAGCTCCTACCGCAAGTATCACAGGTCCCTGCATCATAGGAAAAGATACAGAAGTAAGACAGTGTGCATTTATCCGCGGTAAGGCTATCGTAGGAGAGGGCTGTGTAGTAGGTAACTCTACCGAGCTTAAGAATGTAGTCCTTTTCAATAAGGTTCAGGTACCTCATTACAACTATGTCGGTGATTCTGTATTTGGTTTCAAGTCACATACCGGAGCAGGAGCCGTTACATCAAACGTAAAGCAGGATAAGACTTTGGTTACAGTTAACTACAATGGGACAAAGGTTGCTACAGGACTTAAGAAATTCGGTGCTATGCTTGCCGATAACGTTGAAGTGGGCTGCAACTCCGTACTTAATCCCGGTAGCGTGGTAGGAAAGCATTCAAATGTTTATCCTCTTTCCATGGTTAGGGGCTTCGTACCTGCAGAGTCAATATATAAAACAGGCGGAGTAATAGTTCCTAAGACAGCTGATGTTTGATTAAATAAGCTTATAGGAAAAAGGATTATAACTTTGAACTAAGCAATACATGACAGATGTGAGCAACTTTTAAGAAGTAATATCTTGACTGTTTTGTTATAATTATTTCACTAAGAACCCCTATGATGCTTTGGTGACTTAGCAAAATAGGGGTATTTTTAAAGGGTTTAACAAAAACGTTTTAGGAGGGTATTTTATGGCAATGATGGAAAGGCCCGTTGTCACAACTTTTGATGACGGTGGAAAGTATTGGGAGCACGAATTTGAAAAGTTTTATCTGAAGGTATTCGTACCCAAAACCGATATTGACGGGGAAGTAGTTAATTACAGCTTCAGAGCTCCTCTGTTACTGGTATTTGAGGAGAACAGGAAGTCTATGGAGGAGGCTGTAAAGTTCGCTAAGGAGAGCGGCCTTGCCGATATAGCTTCAGCAGTAGATTCAAGCGTGCTCTTTGTATATCCCACATGTGAGGGTGCATGGAAGAATGCGGATGAGAGCTTATACGTATCGCTTATCAGCGAGATAAAGATGAATCCTTATTATAAGGACGGCATAATTGAGATCACCGATTTCTTCACCAGAGAGTTCAAGGGCTTCTTTGTAAAGGGTGCTATATTCAGAGCAGATATCTACAGCTACGGTGCATCGGCTGATTATGTAGCAAAGAACCTTATAAAGACTCTTCAGGGCGAGTACCTTTGGGGACCCGGAGAGATCACTCCCGCATGCCTCTCTATGGAAGGCTTAAGTGTTACACCTGATGTGGAGCGTAAGGATATAGGAATATTGAGCGTAGGAAACGGCGCAGAGATCAATGCCGCATTTGACGGCTGCCAGAACCTTCTTATCAAGGACAGTGCTGATTACAAGGCAGATTTTAAGGCATTTGTAAGCCAGTTTAAGATGTGGTGCGGCAACATGGAGATCGAGCCTGATTTTGAAGCACTTGATATGACAGAAGAAGCAGGTTATACTCTGGTTCAGACTTCACCCGATAACCGTGGCAGATATAAGGACGCAAAAGAACATAAAGTAGGATATTTTGCATACTATAATAACGATCTGTTTGATAAGGGACCTGTTCCGCTTCTTATCGGATTCCACGGCGGCGGAGACTCCACCATGTACCTTACATTTGTATCGGGCTGGTGGGAGATAGCTCATAGATACGGTTTCCTTTATGTAGCCATTGAAAACCATCAGGATGTAACAGCTACAGAGGTTATAGAGGTATTAAACGACCTTAAGAAGAAGTATAAGATAGATGAACACCGCGTTTACTGCTCTGGTTTCTCTATGGGCAGCGGCAAGACCTGGGATATGTATCAGGAATATCCTGAAGTATTTGCAGGCATGGCACCTCAGTGTGCACTGTTCCCCGTAAGAAACAATCCTTTCGGAAAGGATCTGGGCGACAAGCTCAATACCACAGTACCCGTACCGCTTTTCTACGCAGGAGGAGAGAAGTCACACTTACCCGAGCTTCCTTTCCAGGCAGAGCAGGGCATCGAGAGAATACAGTATGCTGCTGAGACCAACAAGGTTAAGAAGAAGTTCGACCTTAACTATGCGGATAAGGATAACTGGGAGAACAAGATCTACGGTATCGCCGGTGACCGCGTAGAAGTAGTACATGACGACTCACGTGATGCAAACCTCACCATCAACTACTATGACAGTGAGGACGGTGTATGCCGTACCGCATTCGCAAGCATCGACAATCAGGTGCATGAGTGCCGCCACCATACTAACGAGCAGGCTTGGAAGTTCATATCACAATTTACCAGATAGTAAGAAAAGGGCTCTATTCATGAGCCCTTTTATATATTGTAAGATGGCGGGCATTATGATATACTTTTTTAGTCAGACAAAACTTTTTTTTGAAATGGAGATAATGGAAAACATGGAACTCTGGGACTTATATGACAGGGAAGGCAACAAAACGGGAGAGATATGGGAAAGATCATTCGGATCGTTCCATACAATACCTGAAGGAAGATATCATCTTGTATGTGACATTCTGGTACAGCATACGGATGGGACGTTTTTGCTGACCAAAAGACATTCGGGAAAGGACGTATATCCGGGGTACTGGGAAGCGAGTGCCGGCGGGTCGGCCATAGCCGGAGAAAACCCCGAAGAAGCCGCAAAGAGGGAACTGTTTGAGGAAACGGGTATCAAAGCGGATAAACTCGAATTTATCGGTATAAACTTTAGGGATAAAAGCCACGGAGTGTATTATTCGTATCTGGTCGTAACCGATTGTCCCAAGGACTCCATAGTGCTTCAGGAGGGCGAGACCACAGAATATAAATGGGTGGATAAAAAAGGACTCATAGAATATGTGGATTCCGATCTGGCGATAAAAACTCACAATGACAGGTATAAGGAACTGTTTGATAAATACAGAAAAGAAATCTGAGGGGTTAGATCATTATGGGGATATTGTCTTCTGTATTCGGAGGAATTCCGGGTGAAAAAGGTAAAAGCGGCATAGGATTACGAGCAAAAGCTAATGAGAGCGGTTTAAAGTCTTTTTACTATGGTTATCACGGAAGCCGCATAGGAAGCAACTATACGGTCGTATCAGAAAACTGCAAGGCAGTATTAAAGTATGATAGCGGCAAACACCGCGAATTCGGACTTATGGAGTATGAGTGTGAGGATTCTTTGATGGAAGCTTTATACGGACTCTATAAAAACTGCAATGTATGCAGCTGGGACGGCTTTTCCAGGGTAAATAAAAGGGTGCTTGACGGAGACGGCTTTTCCCTAAAGCTTATATTTAATGACGGGAAAGAGCTCAGTGCGTACGGAAGCAACGCATTTCCAAAAGGATACGGAGATTTTATACAAAAACTGGATGAGCTCATGAACCCGGTTAAAAATGCTTGTCTGGCCAAGTATCGCAGTGAACTTATAGCAAAAGGGATAAACGGAAACCTTAATTCGGCATTCGCATACTTTTTACAAAAGGGTACAGCGGGCAGGGATATGTATCAATTCCATATCTTCGATGAAAACATACGGGGTAACAACTGCAGTTTTAGTTATAAGTCAAACAGCGGGGAGTATTTCGCAGAAGGAGAAAAAAGTTATTCGGTCACAGTGCCAATAAAAGATATCGGACTTGAAAAGGTCAGAAAAATGATAGATGATTATGATATCCTCAATTGGTATGATTTTGATGAAGCAGCAGAAGATTACAACAATGCGGAGTGGTTCCAGGTAAGCTTCGGATTTGATGACGGACTTCACATATCCGCATGCGGCACGGCCCACCCGAACCATTACGATGAATTCAGGGCTGCATTTCTTTCATGGCTCAGTGAAGAGGCAGAGCCTTTGTTAAGAGAAAAGGTTCTGTGATATAGACACCGTTCAGGGTTTTGTGTATACTAACCTTGGACGGAATTTTTTATATATGCAACCAACCGGTATATAATATCGCTATTAAGAGTGAAGGTCTTAAAAAACGGAGGAAAACTTTGTGGATGATAATGAAATTGTAGAGCTCTACTTATCCCGCAATGAAGAAGCTATAGCCAGAACCAAAGAAAAATATGGGGAAAGGCTTAAGATTATTGCTAATAATATCCTGAATGAT
>JAIKXA010000128.1 GCA_024684355.1 Lachnospiraceae bacterium | reverse complement strand
ACTTTCCTCAGCTTTCGCCGCGACCATCCGTGCTGCTCATATACTTTACACGGGGAAAACGCTTCCGCCGATAAACTCTCTGACAATCGAGTTGTGCGGGATTCCCTCACTTGAAATACCCAGGAAGTATTTCAAGAATTTAAGTAACTTGTTTGCTTCCAGATATTCCGGATCATCTTCCTTTATACTGAAAAGCAGCGGCTCTACATACTGCTTAAGTACAGCCAGCTCATACACGAGCGCTGAATTAAACATGCAGTCTGCCTGCTCCTGGAACGGGAAGATGTTTTCTTCCTCACCGCGGCGTACCGAATACCACATTGCGATGGTTCCCTGAGCCGAGGTACCTCTGGTCCTTGCATCCCTCACTATACGTCTGATAAGTCTGGCCGTAGTAGTGGGGATCCTGTTGTGCTCATCAATATTTAACTGAGTAAGAGCACTTATGTATATTTTAAACTTACTTTCCTTAGGAAGTGAATATGACAGAGCATCGTTCAAGCCATGTATGCCTTCAAGTACCAAGATGTCTCCATCTTCAAGCTTCAAGGTATTTCCCTTGTACTCACGTCTTCCAATCTTAAAGTTGAAAGACGGCATCTGTACGGTCTCACCGTTAAGAAGTGCAAGCATGTCCTTATTAAAGCCTTCAACATCTATAGCCTCAAGGCACTCAAAATTATAATTGCCGTTCTCATCCTTGGGAGTATCCTCACGGTTCTTGAAATAATTATCAAGTGCCACGGGATGAGGCCTAAGTCCTAACGTACGAAGCTGTATGGAAAGCCTGTGTGAAAAGCTCGTCTTTCCCGAAGAAGAAGGACCAGCTATCATGACAAACTTAACTCCGCCTCTTGCCTTTATCTGCTCAGCTATATCGCCTATCCTCTTTTCCTGGAGAGCTTCCTGCACCAGGAGAAGATCTTCAATATTTCCGTTACATATCTGCTCGTTTAAATCGCCTACAGTTTCAAGGCCCATGACCTTGCCCCACTCATTGGCCTCATGCTGGGTTCTGAAAAGTTGAGGTCTGTCATCATAATCAGCCACCACAGAAGGATCCGATACATCGGGAAGAAGTATAAGGAATCCTTCAGCATAGAGCATCAGATCAAACACCTTAAGGATACCGGTGGAAGCCGGCATATATCCGTAAAAATAATCCTTAAAGCCATCAAGCTCATAATAATTTGTCGAAGAAGCACTTCTGTATTTGAAAAGCTTCTCCTTATCATGCATGCCAAGATCCCTGAACATCTTTATAGCTTCCGATGTAGGAGTGGATTTTTTTAATATCGGAAGATCTGCACTGACAAGCTCTTTCATCTCCTGCTTAACCTTGGCAAGCAGCTCATTGGAAAGCGGTTCTTTTCCCTCGTAATCACAATATACTGCTTTTCCCAAGGTATGCTCTACCGAGATTTTTCCTATCTTTTCCCTGCCCAGTACATTGTAAAATGCTTTGAGCATCAGGAAAATAACACCTCGTACATAAGTATCGTTTCCGACAGAGTCCTTAGTAGTTACAAACTCAATCTTACAGCCGTTCTCTATCTTTTTGTGAAGTTCGCAGAGCTTACCGTTAACGGTAACCAGTATTATGTCTCCATCTACTTTTTCCTTGTAATCCTTAGCCACCTCGGCATACGTGGTGCCCTGCTCATATTCTACCGTAACCCCAAATACATTAACCTTGCAATCAGCCATCCTTCTCTCCTTGTATACGTTATTGTACTACTGCATTGTCATCCTGAGGGTTCATGCCCGAAGGATCTTGGCGTAAAGATTCTTCGCTTCGCTCAGAATGACAGATTATATTTACCGAAAAGCTTAAACATCGTAAAATCTTAAAGCCGTCTGTATCAGTTCCTTCTCGTTTTCAAAAAAAGCCCTGCGTTCTATGCTTTCTTCGGATCCTTCTTCAGATATTTTGTCCAGGATCCTTTGGTTTTTTCCCTTTAATATAAGAAGAACTTCGTACAGAATCTCATTTCTATCAGCTAATAGGCACTCTCCGAACTCGTCATATACGGATTGCAGGAAGTTATCTTCAGATTCCCTTTGCTGCTCCTCATATACCGCCTTCATCGATGTGTAAAACTTCCCCTGTTCCTTGCACATCTTTTCTTCCAGGATGCGAAACCCGTGTTCCCTTAAGAACCTTCTTACCATTCCCAGATCCGACTGCGGCTGGAGTATCAGCTCTCTTGCGGCTTTAGCTTTATCAAGACCCTTTTCCAGTATCTGTACGGTAAGCGTACCTCCCATACCGGCTATGATGATCGTATCTGTCTCCCCCGGCTTTAATGCATCGAGTCCGTCCGAAAGTCTTGTCTTTATAATTTCATTAAGTCCGTACAGCCTTATATTTGCCTCGGCATGTGAAAGAGGACCCGGCCGGACATCCATAGCAACCGCCTTAGGTGCGCCTCCGTGTTTTACGAGCCAGATACAGGTGTGGGCGTGATCACAACCCACATCCGCAACGCTCGAACCTGCCGTTACCATCCCCGCCGACATGGCGAGGCGTTCCGACAATTTTATATTATTTCTGTGTTCCATAATGGATGAAAAACCTCCTCGGTTTTTCTTTGATCTTACCGCGCCAATTATCGCGCAGACCGACTGTCACCACACTTCGCGTGACGACAACTACTGCTCTAAGAAATCCCTGAGCTTTCTTGAACGGCTGGGGTGTCTAAGCTTTCTTAATGCCTTAGCTTCGATCTGTCTGATACGCTCACGAGTGACATCGAAGACCTTACCTACTTCCTCTAACGTTCTTGCACGACCGTCATCAAGACCGAATCTGAGTCGGAGTACTCTTTGTTCACGATCTGTAAGAGTGCCCAGAACATCAAGCAGCTGCTCTTTAAGCAAAGTATATGCTGCTGCATCTGCAGGCATAGGCACATTGTCATCCTGTATGAAATCACCAAGATGGCTGTCTTCCTCCTCACCGATAGGAGTCTCTAAAGAAACAGGCTCCTGAGAGATCTTCTGGATCTCAGCCACACGCTCAACCGGCATCTTCATTTCACGGGCTACTTCCTCCTGGGTAGGTTCACGCCCTAACTCCTGGAGCAATGTTCTCTGGGTACGCATAAGCCTGTTAATGGTCTCAACCATATGTACAGGAATTCTAATAGTACGTGCCTGATCGGCTATAGCTCTGGTTATAGCCTGTCTGATCCACCATGTTGCGTAGGTACTGAATTTGTATCCCTTGTTATAATCAAATTTTTCTACTGCCTTGATAAGTCCGAGGTTACCTTCCTGAATAAGATCCAGGAACTGCATACCGCGGCCTACATAACGCTTTGCTATAGAAACAACAAGTCTTAAGTTGGCCTCAGCCAGACGCTTCTTTGCTGCTTCGCCTGCGTCTATCTTTTTCTGGCCTTCCTTCTTTAAGGCTGCAAGCTTCTTGGTAAGCTCTTCCTTTGTTTCGGGGCTCTCAGGCTTCCTAAGCTTCTTTTCTATTTCGTGACAGCGCTGCTTGTAGGAATCTCCTTCCTCAATAACCTGAGCCAGATGAATTTCCTCATCTGCACTTAAGAGTTGTACCTTACCTATCTCCTTAAGGTACATTCTTACCGGATCCTCAATACTCACGCCTTCCGGAACGGAAAGGTCGATATTCTCGATATCGATATCTTCCTCGTCATCACTGATAAGATCAATGCTGTCCAGGATATCGTCATCGGAAACCGTCTCTCTCAAGACGTCAACTCCGTTGTTGTCAAGGAAATCATAAATGTGGTTGATCTGGTCCTCATTCAGCTCCATATCGCTGAAAAAGTCATTAACCTCCTGATATTCCAAGACGTTTTTCTTTTTCTTGGCCATGCTCAGTAATTCCCTGAGCTTCTCCTGGAACTTCTGCTGTAACTGCTGATCCATCGTTCTAGGCATCGCTATGACAGGTTGGTATTTATCAGCTTTTTACGAAGGTTCTCGAGACCGTCTTCAATTTTGAGCAATTCAATCAGTGCTGCTCCGTCTCCTTTATTCATCGCGTCTCCGACCTTGCGCTCTATTGCTGCTTTCTTAACACCTGTTACAAAATCAGCGAATGCCATCCTCCTTTCTTCGTCACTACTTTCATCAAAATCCCCTGAGGTCATCAGTATGTCCGCCACCTTTTTCTGCTCATCTGCAGTCTCAAATTTTTCAACTATTCTGGCGCCTACCGTCTCTCCGGTTCTTTCATAATCGTTTGTTAAATACTCAAAAATGCGTTGTTCAACATCCCCGGAAAAATCACCTTTTTCAAGAATGTCTTTAGTTGCCTGATACGCATTTTTATTTGAAACGAGCATGTTCAATAACATATATTCCGTATGTTTCATAGCTGTCTCGGGTTTTATCTCCCTTGTCGCCTTTGCCCGTTCCTTTTCACGTTCGTTGTTTTCCCTGACCTTTAAAGCCGCTCCGATCCTGTTGACCTCACGTTTGAGCTCGACGGGATCGATATTATACTTCTTGGCCGCCGCCTCTATGTGGTTATGCCTTGCCATAGGGTCGTCTATCTTGGCTATGGTCTCTGCTATTCTATGATCAAACTGCGTTTTTGAATCGGGATCGTCCATATCATGTGACTCCTCCAATACTCCGGCCTCAAAATCAAAGCCGTTTACTGCAGTCTCTATGCGCTTTCTGTATTCATCCGCACCTATGGCACATATGAACTCATCGGGATCCTTGTAAGGTTTCATGTTCAGCACCTTCACCGACAGGCCCACATTCTTTAAGATAGGAATGGCCCTGAGTGCTGCTTTTCTTCCGGCTCCGTCACTGTCATATGTAATGACTACGGATTCCGTATATCCTTTGATCCTGTTTGCCTGTCTCTCCGTTAGCGATGTGCCAAGCGATGCTACCGCATTGTCAAAACCTGCCTGATGGAGTGCTATAACATCCATATATCCTTCTGCAAGCAGGAAAAACTTTTCTTTTGTTTTTTTTGCCAGGTGCAAACCATACAGATTCTCACTCTTTAAAAAGAGTTCCGTCTCCGGTGAATTTAAATACTTTGGAGCATTTTCCGCTTTACTCATGATCCTGCCGCCGAATGCTATAACCCTGCCGCGCTGGTCCATGATCGGAAATATTACTCTGTCCCAGAACTTATCGTATACGCCTTTTTCGCTAATACTGAAAAGTCCGCTCGTGGCAAGCTCCTCATCGGAAAGCCCGAGAGTTTTCATATATTTATATAATCCGTCCGAATATCTGCCTGCAAACCCCAATCCGAAGCTGTTGATCGTCTCATCCGAAAGCCCGCGTTTTTTTAGATATTCGTATGCGTTATGCCCTTCCTTGGAACGTAACATCCTATAATAATATGTAGCGGCTTCCTTATTGATCAGAGCTATCCGTTCCTTTATGTTTCTTTTGGAACTGTCATATCCGTCATTCTTTTTTTCAGGAAGCGTGATACCTGCACGTTTTGCCAGGTATTCGACCGCTTCAGGGAAGCTGATGTTTTCCGTTCTTTCTATAAATCCGAATACATTTCCGCTCACACCGCATCCGAAGCACTTAAATATCTGCATGTTCCGGTTTACGGAAAACGACCCTGTTTTTTCGTTGTGGAACGGACACAGCCCGACGTAGTTCGCACCCCTGCGTTTCAGCTGCACGTACGTAGATACCACGTCCACTATATCATTCGAAGAGCGCACCTGTTCTATCGTATCGTCATCATAATACATACGCGCTCTCCTTTCTTTTATTTCCACCTCATCAGTCAGCTGCGCTGACAGCTTCCCCTCTAGGGGAAGGTGCCCCGTTAGGGGCGGATGAGGTGTCAGTACACCTGCCACCCTGATGGTACCATCAGTTCATTGTATTTCGATACTGCGTACCTGTCGGTCATACAGGCTATATAATCCGCTACCGCTCTTTCCTTGCCTTCGGGTGCATTTCTGTGTTCCTCAGGCAGAAGGTCGAAGTGCTCTAAGTAATACTCATACATATCTACGAGCATCTTCTCAGCTTTCTTCTCCTGGCTTTTTGCCACGGGATTTGTGTATACGTTCTCAAACATGAACTTTCTTAAATCCTGCATGGCTTTATATACTTCGTCCGACATTATTATGTCATTCTTGTTTTCACTGTTTGATACGATATCATGTATCAGAGTGTTCAACCTCTGGCTTAAGGAGTTCCCCAATATATCGGTGTATTCCTTCGGGATATCACTCTCTTCTATGATATGACCGCGTGTAGCGTCGTCGATATCATGATTCACGTATGCTATCTTATCGGAAAGCCTTACGATCTTGCCCTCTAATGTACCGGGCTTCCCCTCTGTCTGGTGATTTACGATTCCATCTTTTACTTCCCATGAAAGGTTCATGGTCTTTCCGTTTTTCTTTTCGATGAATTCAACCACGCGGATACTTTGGAGATGGTGTTCGAAGCCTCCGGGGCATACGCTGTTGAGTGCTCTCTCACCTGCATGTCCGAACGGTGTATGTCCGAGGTCGTGTCCTAATGCTATAGCCTCTGTCAAGTCATCATTCAGTCTCAATGCCTTTGCGATGGTGCGGGCTATCTGCGCTACCTCGAGGGTATGCGTCATACGGGTCCTGTAATGGTCGCCCATGGGCGTCAGAAATACCTGGGTTTTACCGTTAAGGCGTCTGAAGGCCTTAGAGTGGATGATCCTGTCCCTGTCACGCTGGAAGCAGGTACGGATGTCGCACTGCGGCTCTTCAATGCTGCGGCCCTTCGATTCATCGCTGAATGCAGCAAACGGACTTAAGATAAGATGTTCTCGTACTTCCTGAAGTTCTCTAATGGTCTTTTCCATCGGCTCTCCTGTGTCCCTGTCAACCGGTCAGCCAAAGCACACGCTGTCCGGCATTCTGTGTTAACATTCTGTCATAATTACCTGCGGGAAAATTCACATCCGCAGAAATTCTGTCTATATAAATTGTACTCCTTTGACAACTCGATCGATCTTTGATATCCGCCGTTCTTCTTGAAGTCAGACGGAAGATATTTTACACCGTATTCTACGGCAAGTTTCTGCCCTAAGCGGTTCAGTACCTGTGCGTCTTTTAAAGGACTTATGGTAAGTGTGGTGGTAAAGTAATCATACCCGCCCTTTGCCGCTTCTTCGGCGGTCTTACGCAGCCGCAGCTCATAGCAGAGGATGCAGCGCTTTCCACATTCAGGCTCCTGTTCGAGGCCTAGAGCTATTTTATAAAATGAATCGGGATTATAATCACCTTCAAGAAACTTCGCCTTATGCTCCATAGGCATCTCTTCTATCAGTCTGAAAAGCTCTCCCACACGGTGCCTGTATTCGGCTTCATCCGTTATATTAGGGTTATAGTAAAAGGCGGTTATTTCGGAATATTTACTCAAATATTCCATGCAGTAGCTGGCACACGGTGCACAACAACAATGCAAAAGTATGGTCGGGCATAGTTTTAGCTCCGACCATTCTTTAATCTCCTTTTCTAATTCTTTTCGGTAATTTATCTTGTTTTCCAAGGATATCCCACTTTTCTGCACGTTGTCATCCTGAGGGCTATGCCCGAAGAATATTAAAGATTCTTCACTTCGTTCAGAATGACACCGATAATTGTTTATGCAAGGATCTCATCCAATGCTTCATACAGTTTTTTCATCTGTGCATCGGTGCCGACAGTCACGCGCAGGTAGTTTCCGATACGCGGCTTATCCCAATGACGGACGAAAATCCCTCTATTCTTTAAATCGGCAAAAATGCTTGAAGCCTTAACCCTTTTATGAGAAATAAATAAGAAATTTGTTTTGGAGTCTAAAACTGTAAAATCACGCTTGGTCAGTTCCTTCACTGCCTTTTCACGTGTCTTTACTATCTTGGCGATGGTAGCCTTATAGTATTCCTCGTCATCTATGGCAGCTACGCCCATCTCTACCGCAGGGTAGTTCATGGTGTAGGAGTTGATCGAGAACTTGACGTCGTTCATCGCCTGAATGATCTTATCCGATGCAAAAGCATATCCGATCCTCATGCCGGCCATGGAACGCGACTTCGAAAATGTCTGTACTACCATGAGGTTCTCGTACTTTTTAAGAAGCGGAATGGCACTCTCGCCGCCGAAGTCCACATATGCCTCGTCCACTATCACTACGCTGTCGGGGTTATTCTTTATGATGAATTCGACATCCGATAAAGGCAGGTTGATGGATGTAGGCGCATTGGGATTGGCTATCACGATGCCGCCGTTTTCCTGAAGGTAGTCCTCTTTTATGATCTTAAAGTTGTCATCTAAGGGAACTGTCTTATAAGGTATCTTATAAAGTTCTGCCCACACATCATAGAATGAATACGTTACATCCGGGAAAAGTATCGGCTTGTCGGAGTTAAAGCAGGCGATAAAGGCTGTGGCTAGTACATCATCCGAACCTACGCCTACAAAAGTGTTTTTCTCGGGCACTCCGTAATACTTTGCGATAGCTCTTGAGAGCTTTCCCGCGTCTGTGGGCGGATAGAGACGCATCTTGTCGTCTCTTAAGTTGCAAGCAATCTCCTCGGCTCCGGGTGCTGCCGGATAGGGGTTCTCGTTTGTATTCAATTTTATTACCTTGCTTACATCCTTAGGCTGCTCGCCCGGGATATAAGGGGCTATTTTACGTAAGTTATTTTCAAATCCCATGTTAGTCTCCATTTAGGCTTCCCCTTGAGGGCTGATCGAATCACGAAGTGATTTGATGCCCGTCTGGCGAAGACAAGCTGTCAGCTTTAGCTGACTGATGAGGTGTATCCTTACCTCTTATACTCTTCAGCGAGCTTCTTGAACTCAGGCAGTGCTCTCTTGATCATGTCATAGTCAACGCAGTAAGCTATTCTTACATACCCTGCACAGCCGAATGTTGAGCCGGGTACGATGAGGAGACGGTGCTCCTTAGCCTTTGCCACGAACGCCTTGTCATCTGCCTCCAAAGCTTTTACGAACAGATAGAATGCACCCTCGGGCTTTACACATTCATAACCGTACTCAAGTAAAGCATTGTACAGAAGCTCTCTGTTTCTGTTGTATATCTCAACGTCCACCTTCGCATCCAGGCACTTTGATACAAAGAGCTGTGCGAGTGAAGGAGCGTTTACAAATCCTAAGATACGTGTGGCTACGCCTGCTGCCGAGATGATGTTCTCGGAATCATCAGCTTCATCCGGGATTACCAGGTATCCGATACGGTCGCCGGGAAGTGAAAGAGACTTGCTGAATGAGTAGCCTACTATTGTGTTCTTGTAATACTTTGTGATATAAGGTACCTCTACGCCGTCAAATGCGAGCTCTCTGTAAGGCTCATCCGAAAGGATGTAGATGGGTGCACCGAATTCTGCCTGCTTTTTCTCTAAGATTGCGGCGATGTTCTTTATGGTAGCCTCCGAATATACAACACCTGTGGGGTTGTTGGGAGAGTTA
>JAIKXA010000114.1 GCA_024684355.1 Lachnospiraceae bacterium | reverse complement strand
GAAAATAAGATAAAAATTTACGTAATCTGTTACTCATAGCGGACCTCCTTTTTGTTGAATAATAATATAGTTTATTGTACCACGGGTAATCAGTTTTTTCAAGCGGATAAATCAAAATAAATCCCGTAAAATACGTACGGATAAGCACATGAAATGATTGACTTTCAAGCATAAATTTGCTACAATTTAAAGTTGGAATGTTATGTGTACTTATGCTTATATAAACCATACGAGGAAACCATTATGTCGGGCAAACAGATTGATGAAAAGTACATAAGTGATTTCTTTGGGATAGAAGAAGGACCTAAAGGAAAAAAGGAGATGGACCAGATCCGTAAGGTTATGGAGAGGATCGTCTTCGAAAACAGTACGGATATCATAAAGATAGATGATGATCCCGACGGTATGTATTTCCTGGAGTCCGGTATAGCTGTGGCTCTTAATCGTGAGGGTGAGCAGATCAACCTTATGCACGAAGGGCAGTATTTCGGTGAATACGGAGTACTTTCCGGTCAAAAGCGTCTGTCCACCATCCGTTCCGTAGGCCGCACTATCGTATATAAGATAGGTACCAAAGACTTTAACAATACCATCAGAAAGCACCCGGACATATACGGAAAGCTCATGAAAAAAGTATACAGCCAGGTATCGGGCAAGCATTCACAGATACTGGCACTTTCCGGTATGAAGAAAGGTATACTTCAGCATCCATCTAATCAGGTGCCGATGACAAAGAAACGGTTCTTCCTGCAATATGGGATACTGCTTCTTATATATATCCTTTGCGGATTTTTGGTTCCGAAAGATGAAACGCTCCCCATATTTATCCTGCCGCTTATCCTGATGCTGGCATATGTTCTTATTACAAAAAGAACCATCGAATCATTGGTGGCAGCAGGTATACTCGCAGCACTTCTTGTATATCGGAGCGGTCTGTCGGCAAGTTATGCCGATGCGATGACGGATACCATGTCTTTATGGGATAATGCTTTTACCGTGTTTGTCATGGCAATGATCGGAGGTCTGGTGCATTTGATCACCGCATCCGGAGCTGTCACTGCATTTAAAAAGTTTTCCGACAGGCATTGTACCACACCTAAAAAAGTATTTTTCACTTCTTTAGGTATCATGGCGGCCACTTCAATAGATGACGGACTGAACATGATGTGTGCATCAACCGCCACATACGCAGCAGCAAAAAAGAATAATGTTATCAGAGAAAAAACCGGATTGTTCTTCAGTATGCTGCCCACGGTACTCAGCTCGTTCATCCCTATTTCCCTTTGGGGAATATTCGTAATAGCGTCTTTAAAACCTTCCGTAAAAGGAAATGTATTTGAAGAGTTTTGTAAGTCGATACCTTTTAACTTCTTCTCGGTATTGGCAGTTATAAGCATGGTGCTCTTTGCACTCGGGAAACTGCCTAAGTCGAAACAGATAAAAAAGGCTGAGGCCAGATTCAAGGAAAACGGAAAACTCTGGCCGGAAGGATCGGAAAAGTATCTGAATGTATCCGAGCCCGAGATATGGGGAAAAGCGATAAACGTACTTGTACCTATCATAGTACTTGCCGTAACATCACTTGCTATCAGAAGCCTGCTTAACGGAAGTTTCATAGTGGACAGCGCATGCGGACTGGTAGCGGCACTGCTTGTAACATTTGTTCTTTATTGTGCCCAGGGACTTATGTCTCCCGAACAGTACGTGGAACATCTGATAAACGGTATAGCAGATTCTACACTGCCGATCATGATGTACCTGCTTACTATGTGCTTCTCGTCACTTTTAGAGCATCTCTCACTCAGCACTTATCTGGCAGATGTGCTCAACAGTGTAAAGGGTGTTGAACCACTGGTACCTGCCGCTTTATTTGCGGCATCGGTATTACTGACCATAGCTTTGGGATCATCATGGTCCATGTATGCCATAGTATTTCCGATAGCCATGAGCTTGGTATATGCCATGGGACTTTCGCCCGCGCTCTGTATCGGAGCCATTTCGGGAGCGGGTATAGCCGGAGAAAAAATCTGTATGTTCACCGCAGATGCATTAAATGTCGGAACATCCATCGGCTGCAATCCCGATGAGATATGTAAGCTCAGAGTACGATACAGTATAGCCATAGCAGGTATCACATTTGCGTTATATCTTATAGCAGGTTTTATCTGGTAGCTGAATTTATAATAATTTTCTGTATACATAGTTTTTTAACAAATCTATGCTATCATTTATATATACTTGAGAGAAGATTACCAAGATATTTTGGGACAGTCTCTTTATACATACTGATTTGTACATATGCTAGGGAGGGCGCGCCCGGGCAATGCAAGGACGGACTCTTTGGTGTGTCCGTCCTGCATGCCCGTGGCAGCCCGACCGTAACAGAATAGGTAAATACAGAAAGGAGCACCCCTTTTGAACGAAGCGATCATTAAATCATACGAAAGAAAAATACATATTTTATTTGCATTCAGGATCCTCATGTGGGTTATATGTGCCGCAGGATGTGTATACTGGATCTACTGGTCATTTAAGATATATGAGCTTATAGAATTTGAGGTGCATACCTATGCCACCATGTTCAGACCTCATTTTAATCTCGGTATAAGTATCTCATTGATAAGCATAACCATCAGCCTGGTGCTGAGACTTATCAGTGACGGCATGAAGAAAAAAATGCGTGAAGAAATGTATAAAGTAAGGTAAAAATCAAGCCCGTCCGGACGGACGGGCTTTTGTTGTAATCGAGCTAGCATTTTTAACATAATCATGTTCATGCAGCCAGTGCATTGGCATTTATGGAATCTATTACCTTCTTGATTCCCATCCAAAGACTTACATCACTAAACAGTTCCACAATGCTGCCCTGGTCAGTAAACGGAGACTCCTGTAATACCGAAAGATCTTTCATCAGTCCGTTATGAACGATGTATTCTACTATCTGGTTGACAAAATATATCTGCCTCGAATCAAGACTGCTACCCTCAAGGAATTCCGAGAAAGCTGCCTTCGCCGCATTCATATCAAGACCTACTATCTCACGCACAAGCTCTCCTAAAGGCTTGGTCCCATACTCCATCTGATAATCCGACTTGCTGCCGACTTCTGACCAAAGTATCTTTTCCAGGTTCTTGATATCCGCCTGAGTCAAAGGTATGTTGGACTTAAGCTTTGCAATAGTTTCGTTATCCTGATGCTCTCTGATATAGTACTCCGCTTTAGCCTTATAATTCTTCAGGTCATCATTTTCCAACTCCGATTCCTTCCAATCAACCGATAGGATATCATCCGAGAAATCAGTGATATACTTTACTCCGCCGCCCTTAGGGATATATTTCATAAGATTCCTAAGCCTTTCCCTTATATCCTCTAATTCTTCCACTCCGCATCTGTCCAAGTAATCAGTATGAAGAAGTTTATCTATCAGTTCACTTTGAGCTCTTATCTCAGGTATATTAGCTACGCCTGCCACTTGACCGACTTTTCGCAAAATATCGCTGCGGGCCTTACCATACTTTTTCCCTGCAAGTATTGCCAGTTCCAGACCATATATCAACGCATCGAATCTTGCAGCATCTGCATCATCTCCATCAGGGAGGATATACGGCGAAAGCTCTTCTCTTACCATAAGAGTATCTCCATATGTAAGCGACTGATAATTTTCCTCCGTTGAATACTGATCAACATACTTAATGTGCTGTTTTACCGCAAAATTATCCCTTGGAATCTCCTGAACTTTACCTGACATCTTCTCTACAAGCGTTTTTCTGTATGTATTCAGGTACTCACCCTGATATGCCACATCCTGAAGCTTATATGCTATCTCAAACTGAAGACTGAAGATCGCACCCTGCAGAGCTATCATATTGGCGGTAGGTCTACCCTTGCTCATTCGGAAAAATTCAAAATTTCCACAAAAATCGAAAATATAAAACTTGTCCTTATCGGCTCCGTCTAAAAGGCCTTTACAAAGTCTGGTACCACGACCTATCATCTGCCAGAACTTTGCGTAACTCATAACTTTCTTAAAGAATACCAGATTCACTACTTCAGGTACATCTATACCTGTATCCAGCATATCTACGGATATGGCGACCTGGGGTAGCTTCTTAGGATCCGAGAAATCATCTATGAGTGTCTGAGCATAGTTTATCTTGTTATCAATGACCTGCGCATACCCTGTCAGATGAGGATATTCTTTGTTAAATATCTCATATATCTTTTCAGCATGAAAATGATTCTTGGCAAAGATAATGGTCTTACCTATCTTCTGTCCGTAATCTATCTTTATACCGTCAGTCATGACAATATTTAATACCTGTCTTATGGTATCCTCATTAAATATCCAGGTGTTAAGTGCTGACGAACTGATGGACTCGGGTATTTCCCCGTCCTCCATCTCAAATGTCTCTTCATATGCAGCTTTATCTTCTTCCGAAAGGTCATCATATACGATACCCTGGTCTATGAACTTCAGTTTCGTCTCGACAGACATGAAGTCTACAAGGAATCCGTCCTTAACAGCCTGTGCCAATTCATAACCATATGTAGGAACACCCGGTTCCAGGTCAAAAATGGCATAAGTATTCTTATCTATATCATCTTTGGGCGTAGCGGTAAGCCCCACCAGCGGTGCGTCAAAATACGTAAATATATCCCTGTATTTATTATAGATCGACCTGTGTGCTTCATCACAGATCACAAGATCGAAGTGCCCGCATGTAAAAAGCTTCTGATCATCCACCTTTACAAAATCTATGCAATTCATCATAGTCTGATACGTGGAAAAAACGCAATGAGCATTATAGTTATCCTTTTCTTCACAAAGATTAGTTACCGAAAGTGAAGGATAACAATTAACAAAAGCCCTCTTAGCCTGAGTGACCAGTGAAGTCCTATCTGCTAAGAAAAGTATATTCTTTATCCAACCCGCATCAAGCAGGACACGACAAAGTTCTATGACTGTCCTAGTCTTACCCGAGCCTGTCGCCATGACAAGCAATGCTTTACGCCTGTTCTTCTTGTCGAAGCTCTCGCATACCGCTTTTATAGCTGCTTCCTGATAATATCTGCCTGCTATGCTTTTATCAACACGGATATAGGACAGGGATGTCCTCATGCTTCTTAAGTTGAACATCTTTTCCAGATCAGCCTTAGAGTAGATGCATGCCACCTTTCTCTCCGGATATTGACCATCTATGATCCTCGTGTCAAAGCCGTTAGTCAGGAATATGCATGGACGTCTGTGATACTTATTCTCTAACAGGTCAGCATATAGCTTCGCCTGTTGCCTGCCCTGGGACACATCCACGCATGTCCTTTTAGCTTCTATGACTGCTAAAGGCTTATGAGCATTATCATACAGCACATAGTCCGCAAAGCCCACTTCAGACTTATTTGGCATGCCCGGAAGCTCTACTTCATTGAGCCAGTCATTATTCTCCTTCCACCCGGCATCTATAAGCATGGAATCAATATATATCTTACGAGTCTTATATTCCGACAGGTCAAGCGGCTTCGGCACATAACTTGGTGCC
>JAIKXA010000094.1 GCA_024684355.1 Lachnospiraceae bacterium | reverse complement strand
AGCAAAGGTATTTACCGCAGGTGATATGCATATCGGACAGTCACTGGTAGTACGTGCCATAGCGGAAGGTAAAGCCGCTGCCAAGGAAGTAGACGAGTATCTGATGGGATATTCAAATTTGTAATTACACATAGATGCCTTTCCCTTGAGGGGAAGGTGGCACGTAGTGCCGGATGAGGTGTAACATGATAAAAAATCACACCTCATCAGTCTGCTTCGCAGACAGCTTCCCCTCGAGGGGAAGCCTTCAGAACGGAGGAATGAGATAAAATGAAAATTACGTTGAATGAAGTTTCTAAAAACGGTTTGTACAGCCCTGAATTTGAGCATGATAACTGCGGTATCGGAGCTATAGTAAACATAAAAGGAAAAGCAGGGCACGGGATCGTAGCCGATGCCCTTTCGATAGTAGAAAACCTTGAGCACAGAGCCGGTAAAGATGCGGAAGGAAAGACCGGTGACGGTGTAGGTATCCTTACCCAGATACCTCATAAGTTCTTCAAAAAGGTATTAAAGCAGCAGAACATCGAGCTTCCCGAAAAAAGAGGCTACGGTGTAGGTATGATATTCTTCCCTCAGGATGAACTTGCCCTGCGCCAGGCAAAAGCCATGTTCGAGGTTATCGCAAAGAAGAACGGTCTTAAGGTCCTGGGATTCAGAAAAGCGGATACGGATCCCGGAGTACTCGGCAGCAAGGCACTTGAATGCATGCCCAATATTTATCAGGTATTTATCGAGAAGCCTGAAGATATCAAGACGGATATAGATTTTGACAGAAAGCTGTATGTTCTCCGCCGCGAGTTTGAGCAGAGTAATGTAACTACATATATCCCTTCACTTTCATGCAGGACTATAGTTTATAAGGGAATGTTCCTTGTAGGACAGCTTCGTACATTCTTTAAAGACCTTATGGATAAGGATTACGAGTCAGCTATCGCTATGGTGCATTCGCGTTTCTCAACCAATACAACACCCAGCTGGAACAGAGCACATC
This sequence comes from Lachnospiraceae bacterium, assembly GCA_024684355.1. Taxonomy (GTDB): domain Bacteria; phylum Bacillota; class Clostridia; order Lachnospirales; family Lachnospiraceae; genus RUG11977. Next base: position 5,943 of record JAIKXA010000094.1, on the reverse strand, counting down.
CCAACAGGCTGATCGTTCATAACGGCGAGATCAATACCATCAAGGGTAATGCGGATAAGATGCTTGCCCGTGAGGAGACCATGCATAACAGATCGTTCTCGGAAGAAGATATGACCAAGGTACTCCCTGTTATTTCCCAGAGCGGCTCTGACTCAGCCATGCTGGATAATACCCTTGAATTCTTAATGATGAGCGGTATGGAGCTTCCTTTGGCAGCCATGATCGCCATTCCCGAGCCTTGGGCACATAATGAGACACTGTCCCAGGAGGAAAGAGATTTCTACCAGTATTATGCAACCATGATGGAGCCCTGGGACGGCCCCGCATCCATCGTATTTTCAGACGGAGATATAATGGGTGCCATCCTTGACCGCAACGGTCTTCGTCCTTCAAGATACTACGTAACGGATGATGACAGGCTTATACTTGCAAGTGAAGTGGGTGTGCTTGATTTTGACGAAGAGCATATCGTAAAGAAGGAAAGACTTCATCCCGGAAAGATGCTGTTGGTAGATACGGTACAGGGCAGGATCATAGGCGATGAGGAGCTTAAGGAGCGTTATGCACACAAGGAGCCTTACGGTGAATGGCTTGACAGCAATATCGTAGAGCTTCATGACGTTAAGATCCCTAATATAAAAGTTCCCTCATACAGCAGGGACGAATTAAAACGTCTTCAGAAATCTTTCGGTTATACATATGAAAATTACCATGATTCGATCCTTACCATGGCACTTAACGGTTCGGAGCAGATTGGAGCGATGGGTGTTGATATCCCCATTGCGGCTCTTTCGGACAATTACCAGCCGCTGTTCTATTACTTTAAGCAGCTGTTTGCACAGGTTACCAACCCTCCGATCGATGCAGAGCGTGAAAAGATAGTTACTTCTACTACGGTCTATGTTGGAAAGAACGGTAATCTTTTAGAGGAAAAGCCTTCAAACTGCCATGTGCTTAAGATCCATAATCCGATCCTGGCAGATCTTGATCTTTTAAAGATCGAACATATGAAGAAGGATGGTTTTAAAGTAGCAAAGGTTTCCACATGCTATTATAAAGGCACCCCTATGAAACGTGTTTTAAAGCATCTGTTTATCGAGGTTGACAAGGTATACCGCGAGGGTGCTACGATACTTATACTTTCCGACAGGGGAGTGGATGAAAACCATGTGGCTCTGCCTTCACTTCTTTCGGTGGCAGCAGTGCATAAGCACCTGGTAGAGACCAAGAAATCAACAGCTATGTCCATCATAGTTGAATCCGGTGAGCCGAGTGAAGTACATCATTTTGCTACACTGCTCGGTTATGGTGCATCTGCGGTCAATCCTTATCTCGCACACGCAGCTATCAAAGAGCTTGTTGACGAGGAATTGCTGGATAAAGATTATTATGCAGCAGGCGAGGACTATGACAAGGCAGTACTCCACGGTATCGTAAAGATAGCTTCGAAGATGGGTATATCAACCATACAGTCCTATCAGGGCAGCAAGATTTTTGAAGCTATAGGTATTTCAGAGGATGTTATAAACGAGTACTTTACCGGTACGGTAAGCCGTGTAGGCGGTATCTCGCTCGAAGAGATAGGAAAAGCAGTCGACAAACAGCATTCAAAGGCTTTTGATCCGCTGGGGCTGGCTGTAAACAACGAACTTACCGCATACGGCAGACATAAATCGAGAAGCCAGGGTGAAAACCACAGATATAACCCTGAGACCATACATATGCTCCAGACTTCAACGCGTGAGGGAAGCTTTGAGAAGTTTAAGCAGTATACCTCAATGGTTGATGCTGAAGAGACAGGATATTTAAGAAGCCTTATAGATTTCAATTATCCTGCTGAAGGCATATCGATAGATGAGGTTGAGAGCGAGGACCAGATAGTAAAGAGGTTTAAGACCGGTGCTATGTCCTACGGCTCGATCTCGGAGGAAGCTCATACTGCACTTGCTATAGCTATGAACCATCTTCAGGGCAAGTCCAACAGCGGTGAAGGCGGAGAGAGTGATGAGAGGATCGCGACCGCCGGCACTAAGGACGACAGAAGTTCAAAGATCAAGCAGGTAGCAAGCGGACGTTTCGGCGTTACCAGCGCTTATCTTATCAGTGCCCAGGAGATCCAGATAAAGATGGCACAGGGTGCAAAGCCCGGTGAAGGCGGACATCTTCCCGGAAGGAAGGTATACCCTTGGATCGCAAAGACCAGACACTCGACACCCGGCGTGAGCCTTATCTCACCGCCCCCTCATCATGATATTTACTCGATCGAGGATCTGGCAGAGCTTATATACGACTTAAAGAATGCAAACAAAAAGGCAAGGATATCCGTAAAACTTGTATCCGAGGCCGGTGTCGGTACCATAGCATCAGGTGTTGCAAAGGCGGGCGCACAGGTTATACTTATTTCCGGTTATGACGGAGGTACAGGTGCAGCACCCATCAGTTCAATTCATAATGCCGGACTTCCTTGGGAGCTCGGACTTGCAGAGACTCATCAGACCTTGGTAGCTAACGGACTTAGAAATAAAGTTATCATCGAGACAGACGGTAAGCTTATGAGCGGCAGGGATGTGGCCGTAGCAGCTATCCTTGGTGCTGAAGAATTCGGTTTTGCTACCGCTCCGCTTGTAACTTTGGGCTGCGTAATGATGAGAGTATGTAATCAGGATACCTGTCCTATGGGTATTGCAACGCAGAATCCCGAGCTTAGAAAACGCTTTATCGGTAAGCCCGAGTACGTGGAAAACTTCATGAGATTTATCGCAAGAGAGCTTAGGGAATACATGGCTAAGCTCGGAGTAAGGAGCATGAAGGAGCTCGTAGGAAGGACCGATCTGTTAAAGAGCAAAGATGTAAAGAAAACTAAGGCTGCATCCATCGATCTTTCAAAGATCCTTTACGATATGTCAGGACTTGACAGGGCAGAGCAGGTATTTGACGAAAAGAACCTGTATGATTTTAAGCTTGAAGATACAGTGGATGAGAATGTTCTCTTAAAGGATAAGAACGTGCTTAAGGCAGTTAAGGAAGGAAAAGCCTGTGAGATATCCGTTGATATCAAGAATACCGACAGAACCTTCGGAACACTGCTCGGTGCCGAGATAACCAGGCTTCATCCCGACGGACTCCCCGAGGATACCATTAATGTTAACTGTCATGGTACGGGCGGACAGAGTTTCGGTGCATTCGTGCCTAAGGGACTTACCTTAAAGATCACCGGTGATTCCAACGATTACTTCGGAAAAGGTCTTTCGGGCGGAAAGCTTACAGTTAAGGCTCCCGACAATGCTAAGTACGATCCGAGTGAAAATATCCTGATCGGTAATGTGGCACTTTACGGTGCAACATCCGGTGAAGCTTATATAGCAGGTATGGCAGGGGAAAGATTCTGTGTAAGAAACTCCGGTGCTACTGCAGTTGTTGAAGGTGTCGGCGAGCACGGCTGCGAATACATGACAGGCGGATGCGCTGTCATACTCGGTTCGACAGGTAAGAACTTTGCAGCAGGTATGAGCGGAGGTGTAGCATATGTACTTGATGAAGGCAATAAGCTTTATAAGAACCTGAACCGTCAGCTTGTAAGCATGGAAAGCTTAGAGAACAAGGCTGATATAGAAAAGGTTAAGAGCATCATTGAGAAGCATGTAAAACTCACCGGTTCCGCAAAGGGAAAGAAAATACTTGATAACTTTGATTCATATATCGGATCTTTCAAGAAGATAATCCCTGTCGATTATAAGGAGATCATGAGACTTATCGACAAGAACCTGGATAAAGGTCTGGGTAAAGACGAAGCACAGATAACAGCATTTACGGAATTTATAAACAATAAATAATAAAACAGAGTCGGGAAACCGGCTCTGTTTTTAATTTTATAACCTTATTTAATCTTCGCCCCGCTCACAGTAAATGTGATCTCTATCGTATTTTTATCACTGAAGTCGTATACGGTATCGCTGCTGGCATCAGGGTCGTAGCTGTCGAAGAAGTCATATATCACACCTTCCTCGTAAGGGGTTGAACCGGCATCGTCAACTTTTAGCTGTACACCGTCGCATTTTACTTTAACGTCCGTGATCACAGCATTTTTGATATCAACATCGGACATATCATCATCCAAAAGCCTTATACCCATATAATAGAGTCCGTCAAAAGCAAGTTTGGTTTCGGGGGTGTCGTTGCGGTTGATCGTTACGGTATAGGTTCCGTTGCCGTTTATCATATATTGATCGGTCAGATAGTCGACATTGGTACCCATATATTTGTAAACCACATCAATATAGGCATATACCGGAGAGACGTCCTTCGGGTCTGTGCCCGTATCTGTTTGGTCATTATAATCCGTATCGTCGTTTATATCCGGAAGATCCTGTCCATCATCGTATGTTACGGGGAAATCCTGCTCGGCATCTCCGTTAGCAACATCCGGGTCGATGTAATCCTGCTCATCATAGTAATCGTCATATGCAAATTCAAGATCATCCGTTTTGGGTTTGGTGAGTATTACAACCAGTCCGACAATAAGAGCAAATATCAGAACAAATGCAGCCTTGGAGATGAGTTTAAGAGTTTTAACTTTTTGCGCTGAGCCTGCTTTTTTTATCCTGTCATTTACCAACGCACATAAACGGTCGTAGATCCACTTTAGTCCAAGAGGACCGAGGACACCTGCCAGAACATAGAGTATCTTTATATTTCCGCTGATACCCCAGTAATACCATTCACTTCCTTTAAAAGCTTCAACATCAAAATAGGGTAATTCAACTATGCTGTTTATCCCCATAAGTATGCAGTTTAAGATATTGAAGAATATGATATGGAGTCCCATTATCCAGAAGGTATTGCAGGACATATAGTTAACAAATTTGCTTTCGTACACCTGCTTGCCGACCAGATCCGCAAAGGTTAACCAGAAAAGAATACCTACCACAGCCGATATAAGAGGAGTGATATAATAAGGACTGGTGAATCCTGCCAGCTCATTAATGCGGTCAACAGCAATATCGTAAGCAGTGGGCATATAGTTTGTACGGACAGTATTGATCGCAAGCAGTATAAACATCAGTATGATCTTGCTTCCGCCGGACATAGCCGTATGTCTTTTTTCAAGATGGTCTCTGTATATGATACCCATCTCGATAAACGGGAAGAAGAACAGGCATTTAAACGGTACCAGTAGATACTCGAGAGCTTCCATATCAGCAGTCTTTGCGAGGTATACCACAAATATCTGAAGACCGCAGAATATAACGAAAATTATGTAACTGTTCCAGATCTTATACAGGAATTTTTTTAGTACCGCATAGATCATCAGTGTGGCGAAGAGTGCGATAACAAACCACATAGGCTCTGCGATGGCAGCGAACGATCCGACTGTTATTATCCTTTTTAATACAAAAGTCAGATAACCTGCCGGGAGAGGTGACATTTCGTTTCCGAGTTTGATATAGGCAACCAGCTGCTGTAAGGTGAATACAGTTAATGTCAGTCCTACGTAAGGAACCAACAGTGTTTTAACTTTCTTTACGAAATAGGTCCACAGGTTGGTAGAATTGTTTACCTTGTTAAAATAGCCGGATATAAAAACAAACATCGGCATGAAAAATGAATTGTAAGGAATAAAATCTCCCAATATATTAAATGCCGTAAATGTATGGCTGTCGACAACCATAAAGATGCCGATCGCAGATAACAGCATAAATTTCTTATTTGATTTATCGCGCCTTTCGCTCACTTCGAAACCTCCGTTTATATGTAACACAATAATTGTCTGAAATTTTGCCTGAAAATACAGGCTCTTCATATGCCGGTAATAGTATATCACTTTTTTCTGTAAATACAATACCCCTTATGTTTTTGGAAAAAGCTACGCTTTCGGTAGCTTAAAATATTGACAAACATAAATAATCTGTGATATAAAGTAGTTGTTGGCAACGGCGCTGAATA
>JAIKXA010000130.1 GCA_024684355.1 Lachnospiraceae bacterium | reverse complement strand
AGAGCCGGTAGTTGCAGAAAGATATAGCGGAAGTGAATAACCCCAGAACTTCGTCTTATAAATATCGTTTAGATACTCATCCATAATCTCAAGCATCGGCTCTATCTTATAGTGAGTATCATAGTTTTCATTCATATACTCAGCAAAAAGTTCAAGATTAAGGTTTCCTGCCCCTCGACCCATACCGAATACGCAGGCATCTATCAGCAGGTCTCTTTTCAAGTTCATCTCAACCAAAGCCTCTGCATTTCCGAATGCCAGTTGAAGATTATTATGCGCATGATAAGCAAGGATTATACCTTCCTCAAGGTTACTATCCGCAATATATGCAAGTCTTAGGAACTGTTTTCTCTTTATAAGTCCAAAAGTATCTACGATAGAGAACGCATATGGATGCAGGGTATTAAATTTCTTTATGACATCAATAAACTCAGCATCTGTATAAAGATCCGTTCCAACTACATTTACAGATATGAAATATCCAAGCTCCTGTATCCTCTTACAATACTCATACGCCTGTTCAATCTTATCCTTCTTGAAGATTACCCTAATACCGTCTACCGATGTGCCATCATACGGAACTAACCTGTCAACAGGCACAGGTGCACTCATATCAAGCATTCCGACATATTTCATATCCGCAGACTTAGGCTGTATCATAGGAACGATCGACTGTATATCCGGGAATACTGATTTATTCGGATCATATTTATCACCTTTTATGAAACCAACCTCATATATCTCAACCCCTGTCTGGGCTATCTTCCTTCCAAAACCTTTTATAGTCTCTTCTCCGAAGTTCCAGTCATTTACATATCCGCCGTCCCTCAGGGTACAGTCAAGTAAGTATACCTTTCGCATCCTTGTAACCTTCTTTTTTCTGATTTATATTTCTTTATATTTCTTCCATAAGCGGGATAACCATTATCTTTTCCAGTTCTTCCCTTGGAAGAAAAGGAGCCAGATCCTCAAGCGGAGGAGATACCAAAGTCCCGTCTTCTAATCTTTTTGTACTACTCTTAGGCTCCCATACCTGCTTGGTATCCGTAAATATCTCTGTAAATACAGGACCGTCAAGTTTAAGAACCTCATCTACTACTGCTTTCATTTCAGCATTACTGTGTGCACTATAGTATCTGTATCCGAAAGCCTCTGCTATCTTCCTAAACTCTGGGAATGATATATCTCCTGACTCAGGACCGATGCCTACAAAGTTTTTATTAAACAAGTTTGTCTGAGTAATACGGATGGAATGATACCCGTTGTTATTTATCAGAAAAATCTTTATAGGTAGCTTGTTTGTGACGATAGTCTGAAGTTCCTGAAGGTTCATCATTATAGAACCATCGCCTTCGAGACATATCGTTTCTCTTTTCCCTCCACCATAACAGGTACCTATAGCTGCTGGCAGGCCATAACCCATCGAAGCTATGGCGCTATTGTTCGCCATACGGCTGCCCTTCTGTATCACATAAGCCTGATTGCCTACTACACAGCATGCTCCGTTAGAAACTGCGGTAAGACTGTTCTCCGAAAGTCTTGAACTAAGATATCTCACGAAAGCATATACATTGGCAGTTTCCCCATTCTCTTCCCACTGTCTGGGCAGTACTGCAGGATAATCTTTCTTCCATCCCTGGCATATCTTTATCCAGTCTTCTCCTGTAAATACTTTTCCGGTAATTGAACCATCAAGTTTCTTCAGGAAATCTTTTGCATCTGCCCAAATAGGCATATCCACATGAAGAGTTGGCTTTTTCATCTCGCCTTGGTCTATATCAACCATTATAACTTCCGCAGCCCTAGCCCATGTCTTCCAGTTATATCCTACCTGACGTATGGATATACGGGTTCCGACCGCTAATATAAGATCAGCATTCTGTATAGCCCAGTTTCCCGGACGGTCACCCATATTTCCGGCACGACCGGTATAGAGATGATGTTCATCTTCAATAAGGTCTACCGCATTCCAGTATGTAACGATAGGAATGTTCAATTTTTCAATAACTGATCTGAATGCCTCATAACCACCTGAAAGACGGATGCCATAACCTGCATGAAATACCGGTCTTTTCGCATTTTTTATCTTTTCAATCACGGTCCGGATTATACTGTCGGATACAGACTGAGGTAGTTTGGCATCATCCTCTTTACTGTCGTATCCATCCAGTTCTTCCGTTTCTATGTATCCTCCCTGATAATTTACAGGGATATCTATCCATACCGGTCCGGGACGGCCTGTAGTTGCCAAATGCCATGCACGTTCAAGATGATATCTTATCGTTTTAGGCTCCTCTATCATTACGGCATACTTAGTCATATGCTCCACGGACTTTACTATGTCATATTCCTGATCACCCATAGCACGTACCAAAGCCCCTGCTTCTTTCAGCGCAAAACGTGCTGTAGTATCATATCTGACCTGACCACTTATGATGAACATAGGTATTGAATCTAGCCAGCCTCCTACTACACCTGTCAACGCATTAGTTCCTCCGGGTCCTGTAGTAACACACACTGCTGCTATCCTGTTATCCAGACGTGCATATGCCTCAGCAGCTATAGCACAAGCCTGTTCATGATGATTGTAGGTAACATGAAGACCTTTGTTATGTCCCAGGGCATCATTCAGATGCATGGCTCCGCCGCCTACAACTGTAAACACGTCCGTAACACCATGCTCAACCAGGAAATCAGCTACATAGTCCGCAAGTCTAATTTTCATGATGGTATTTTCCCCTTTTTACTTATTTGTTTACGGCCTCTATTATCACTTTTGCCATAAAGTCAAGCATATCATCAGTCATACCGGGATATACGCCTATCCAGAATGTATTGTTCATGATGAAATCTGTAACTTCAAGGCTGCCTGCTACTCTGTATGCATCAGTATTTCTTATCTGGTCAAAGGTCGGATGCTTTATAAGATTTCCGCTGAACAGAAGCCTTGTCTGGACATTATGGCTCTCAACATATTTTGTTATCTTATTCCTGTCCAGTCCGCTTTCCGGCTTTACCGAGATCAGGAAGCCAAACCATGACGGCTCACTGTTTTCTGCAGGCTCAGGAAGTATAAGCTTATCAGCTACAGGCTGTAAGGCTTTATGCAGCCTGTCCCAGTTATGTCTTCTTCTCTCTATGAACGAAGGGAACTTTTTCAGCTGCTCGCATCCAACGGCTGCCTGCATATCTGTTACTTTCAGGTTATATCCGAAATGACTATAGGTATACTTATGGTCATAACCAAAAGGAAGCTCACCGAACTGCCTGTCAAATCTGTGGCCGCATATACCATCATGGCCTGAAGGACAGATACAGTCACGGCCCCAGTCACGATATGAAAGAACCAGTTTATGCAAAAGCGGGTTATCGGTATATACAGCTCCACCCTCGCCCATAGTCATGTGATGAGGCGGATAGAATGATGATGTGCCTATATCTCCCCAAGTACCGGTATACTTTGTTACACCATCGATAGTATATTTTGTTCCAAGGGCATCACAGTTATCTTCCACAAGCCAGAGGTTATGCTTCTCACAAAATGCCTTGACTGATTTCAGATCAAACGGGTTACCAAGTGTATGAGCTATCATAACAGCCTTTGTCTTGCTGCTCAGTGCCACCTCAAGCTTATCCGGATCTATATTGTACTGAGGTACGGTAGCATCAACAAATACAGGTACAGCTCCATACTGAAGGATGGGTGCTATGGTAGTCGGAAAACCGCATGATACAGTTATGACTTCATCACCTCTCTTTATCTGCCTGTCTCCAAGCTCAGGTGCTGTAAGTACTGTAAACGCAAGAAGATTTGCTGACGAGCCCGAATTTACAAGATGTACATACTTTATGCCTATCCACTCTGCAAAGTCCTTTTCAAATTGATCTGCAAACCTGCCGGTTGTGAGCCAGAAATCAAGTGTGGCATCAGTCAGAGCCTGCATTTCTTTTTCATCAAAAACACGTGATGCATATGCAACTCTATCACCCTCTTTAAAAGGTTCCTTTTTCTCCTTGAAATCATGGTAATACTGTGCTACCAGGTCTTTTATCTGTTCCCTTGCTTCTGCTTCATTTTTCCAGCTCATTTTCCTGCCTCCATAAATTCATCTATCTGTCTGTTCATTACTGCTCTCACATCACCGTCTGTTATCCAGGCTTTGCTCCACTCAACCACCTTTTCAATGGCTTTCTCAAGATTCCAGTGTGGTTTCCAGCCAAAAGTTGTTTTCAGTTTTGAACAGTCAAGTTTTAAGAAGTTTGCCTCGTGCGGACCACTGTCATACTTGTTTATCCATTTTAGGCCATTGCCCCAATACTTAACGAACATATCTACCAGAGCACCGGTCTGGAAACAGTCCTGATCATCCGGTCCCACGTTATACCACGACTGGTATCTGTGATCCTGATACTGCATAGCAGCGATCATCAGGTATGCATAGACAGGCTCAAGGACATGCTGATAAGGACGTGTTGAGAAAGGATTCCTGACTATGATGTCCTCGCCCTTTACAGCAGCCCTGATACAGTCGGGGATGATCCTGTCATTCGCAAAATCACCGCCTCCAATAACGTTTCCTGCCCTTGCAGTTGATACAGCCACCCTGTCATCTGTAAAGAACGAACTCTTATAGCTATGTGTTACCAGCTCAGAGCATGATTTAGAATTTGAATATGGGTCATATCCGTCCAGCGGCTCATTTTCCCTATATCCCCATTCCCATTCTTTATTCTCATATACCTTGTCAGTGGTTACATTCAGGAAGGACTTAACACTCGGAGTCTGACGGACTGCCTCGCATATATTCACGGTACCCATAACATTTGTACTGTATGTTCCAACAGGATCTCTGTAACTGTCACGTACTATCGGCTGGGCAGCCATATGGATCACTATCTCCGGCTTATAATGTTCAAAGACTTGAAGCAAATGCTCAATATCCCTGACATCACCTTTTATGTGTGTGATCTGATCTTTTATCCCGCAGAGATCAAATAGCCGTTTTTCTGTCTTGGAGCAGCTCGAAAACCCTATTACATCCGCTCCGGCATTAACCAGCATGACACTCATCCAGGATCCCTTAAACCCTGTGTGCCCGGTAAGTAGTACTTTTTTGCCTTTATAAAAACTCAAATCAAAACCCATCATTTAAACCTCAGTCTTCCCATATTTTCCATGGAGCTTTTCCGGATGCCCACAGTTCTTCAAGTTTTTCTTTTTCACGCTTAGTATCCATGCATTGCCAGAATCCATTATGATAATAACTCTTCAGTTCCCCATCCGAAGCCAGTTTTCTCATAGGCCCTTTTTCCAAAACTGTGGTATCATCCTCGAGATAGTCAAAAAGGGCTGGATTACACACCATAAAACCACCATTTATTACTGCTCCGTCTTCATTATCTTTTTCACGGAATGCTATAACAGAATCTTCTTTATCTATATCAAGTACACCCTTTTGCTGAGCGATACTTACCGAAGTTAAAGTCACACACTTTCCATGTGACATATGAAAAGATGTAAGTTTTTCAATATTCACGTCTGCCACTGCATCACCATAGGTAAGATAAAACGGCTCATTTCCTACATACTTTTGAATACGTTTTACTCGACCTCCAGTCATAGTATTCAAACCGGTATCTACTACAGTGACACGCCATTTTTCGGCATGCTTATCATGAATTATTATTTGATTGTCATGTTCAAAATCAAAGGTTATATCCGATGTATGAAGAAAATAATCTGCAAACCATTCCTTTATGACATGCTGTTTATATCCTGCACATATGATAAAATCCTTAATCCCATATACAGAATATCCCTTCATAATATGCCATAGAATAGGCTGACCTCCTATTTCAATCATTGGCTTAGGTTTAAATACTGATTCCTCGGAAATGCGGGTTCCATAACCGCCCGCTAAAATTACAGTTTTCATTTTACTTCATCCTTTGTTTTCTTAAGTGTGTATTTTTAATCATATTATTTCACACTATACCAATATGTACTATATCAAAATGTTATATACTTGTCAATTCTTAAATATGCACAAAAAAATAAGGCATATGCCCTTTTTTGTAGGACATATGCCTCAGATTGAACACAAACGCGGTTTTGAAAAACCTTTAGATTTCAAAACCGCGTTGATTTTATGCATAGCACTCTTTTTTTGAGAAAAATGACAATAAACTATTATAAAAACTCATAAATAGCCCCATCTTATCCTTCATTT
>JAIKXA010000082.1 GCA_024684355.1 Lachnospiraceae bacterium | reverse complement strand
AAGGGTATCGCCATTGTCATAGATCTCACGTACTTTTCCTTCTTTTACGGGTTTTAAAGCTTCCATTTTCTTTCTCCTGTTATATAAATTATATTCTGTCTGATAAGCGACAGATAAATATGTTACGTACTTGTTACATTTATGCTACATATTTAATCAATTATATACTATCATAACAGCCGGAGTTTGTCAAATTAACGGATTATTAAGTTGAGTCTCCGGGTAACTGAAAAAGGGCTCTGTCCGGGCAGCATCCCGGACAGAGCCCGTAAATTAATCTATAGCAATATTAATACAGGGATGTTGCCCAAACCCTTTATCAGTTCTTTGAAAACTCCGCCAACTCCAGACCTTTGTTTCGATCCATTACAGTCCTGATGCTCCATTCATGAGCAAATAAGAGCAACGGATTACCCTTCATATCCTTTACACGCTTTGTATCGGATGTAAGACTGAGTTCGGTTAACGGTGCAGGTGCATCGGTTACCCAGCGGATATATTCGTAAGGAAGAGTCTCCATCTTTATCTCCACGCCGTATTCGGACTCCATCCTAAACTTCATAACATCAAACTGCAGCACACCTACTACGCCGACTATTATTTCTTCCATACCAGAATTATATTCCTGGAATATCTGAATGGCACCTTCCTGTGCTATCTGGGTAACGCCCTTTAAAAACTGCTTACGCTTCATGGTGTCAACCTGGCGTATCTTTGCGAAATGCTCGGGAGCAAATGTCGGGATGCCTTCATAGCTGAACTTGAGTCCCGGAGCACATACGGTATCACCGATAGAAAAGATACCCGGGTCAAATACACCTATGATATCTCCCGCATAAGCTTCTGACAGGATCTTTCTTTCCTGAGCCATAAGCTGCTGGGGCTGTGAAAGCCTGAGCTTTCGTCCGCCCTGTACATGGAAAACTTCCGCCTCTGCATCAAACTTACCGGAACATATCCTCATAAAGGCTATCCTGTCACGGTGAGCTTTGTTCATGTTAGCCTGGATCTTAAATACAAAAGCAGAAAAATCATTTTCGATAGGATCTATAACCTCACCGCCTGCTACTCTTGGAAGCGGTGTGGGTGCAAGCTTTAAAAAGTACTTAAGGAAATTCTCGACACCGAAGTTGTTGAGCGCGGATCCGAAAAATACAGGGGTGAGCAGACCGTTTCTGACTCTTTCGAGATCAAACTCATCCATGGCTCCTTCTACGAGCTCTATCTCTTCCTGCAGCTTTTCATGTGCCTTCTTTCCTATTATATCATCAAGCGCGGGATCGCCTATTACTGCTGAAACGGATTCAACCTCTTTCATACCGTAGGTAGTAGCGAAATATCTGTTGATCTTTCCTGTCTGGCGGTCAAACACGCCCTGGAACTCCTTACCGGAACCAATGGGCCAGTCCATAGGACAGGTCCTGATACCGAGCACGCTCTCTATCTCATCCAAAAGCTCGTAAGTATCTTTGGCTTCTCTGTCCATCTTATTAATAAAGGTAAATATCGGGATATGTCTCATGACACAGACCTTAAACAGCTTTATAGTCTGTGCCTCAACACCCTTTGAACCGTCTATTACCATGACAGCCGAGTCGGCAGCCATAAGTGTTCTGTATGTATCCTCAGAGAAATCCTGATGGCCCGGTGTATCCAGGATATTGATGCAGTAACCGTCATAATTAAACTGCATAACCGAAGAGGTAACCGAAATACCTCTTTCCTTCTCTATCTCCATCCAGTCGGATACCGCATGTCTGGCTGTTTTTTTAGCCTTTACGGAACCTGCCAGGTTTATGGCTCCTCCGTAAAGCAAAAGTTTTTCAGTAAGTGTGGTTTTACCTGCATCAGGGTGTGATATAATGGCAAATGTTCTTCTTTTCTCGATCTCTTCTCTTGTTCCCATATATGTTCCTCTAACTGCTGTCATACTTGTTTTTCAAAGTACGATATATACAAAAACTTCCTGGCGCTGTGTGTTTTCTTTAATAATACCATGCCGGATGTTGCGCAAACATTAACATTTTAACATATAAAAAAAAATTATCAACTATTTTTTATTGTGACACAAAATCCAAGCTGTTTAAAAAAAATAAGACAGATCCGATACCGGGATCTGTCTTATGTAAATTTACTTGAAATGCATTATTTCTTGAGCTCTGATGTACAATGAGGACATCTGGTAGCCTTGATGCTGATCTCTGACTGGCAGAAAGGACAAACCTTTGTTGTAGGCTCTGCCTTCTTCTCTTCCTTCTTGTTAAGCTTCTTGCCTGACTCTGCAAGCTTGTTCATACCCTTAACGATAAGGAATACAACGAATGCCATAAGCAGGAAGTTGATGATAGCTGTAATGAAGTTACCATAATTAAGAGTTGTAAGTCCTAATGCCTGAGCTGCCTCGATAGTGGCAGGTCTAACTCCCTCGTAATCACCGAAGATAATGAACAGATCTGAGAAATTCGGCTTTCCGATGATAGCTGCAAGTATAGGCATAAAAATATCATTTACCAGTGAAGTAACAATCGCATTAAATGCAGCACCGATGATCATGCCGACAGCAAGATCCATCATGTTGCCACGCATAATAAATTTCTTAAATTCCTTAAACATCTTTAACCTCTCTTCTCCCAAGTGGGATACTCAATTATTCCTCAACTACGGGTGAATCAACAGCGTTCTTCTTAACGCTCTCAACACCGTTTACACAGTTCTTCATGGTTGTGTAGCCCTCGCCGATAGCGATGATCTGGCCGTTTGTAGCCTTAAGACGGAATCTGAACTCACCTGACTTGTCAGTGTAGATCTCAAACTTAGGACACTTCTCAACCTTGAAATCCTTAACAGTCTGATCCTCAACATTAGCAGCAGGAGCATTCTTTCTAACACTCTCAATACCGTTTACGCAGTAAGCCTTATCCTTGTAAACCTGTGAAGTAGCGATAACCTGTCCGTTTGATGCCTTAAGATCAAACTTGACGCCTGTGTTTGTTTTCTTGATTATAAACTTTCCCATACACTCCTCCTTGGAATTTATTGTGCGACAAAAAGTCTGTGCACTCAATATTTTACAATTACTCATTATAATATAAATTCGTTATATTATCAATATTTTTTTAAGAAAAAATGCGTAAATTTATAATTGTAAGCACAAAAATTAAAATACTTGTTTTATTTTTATGAATATATTATAATGGAGCAAGTGAATCGTTTTTGCGTTCAGTAAAATGAAGTTTCAGGAGAAGGAAAATGGGTAAAAAATCAGTCAAAGAAAACAAAAACATCTACCAGATCTGCCGTGAAAAGTGTGAACTTACAAGGCAGCGTGCCAGCGAGGAAATGATCTATATTTCCGATGACAGGATCGAGAAAATAGAAAGCGAGAAGTCTCTCCCGCATCCCGACGAGATACTCGCCATGGCAGAATGCTACAAAGCTCCCGAGCTTTGCAACTATTTCTGTGCAAATGAGTGTCCTATCGGTCAAAGATCGGTTACCGAGCTTAAAGTACAGGATCTTTCCCAGATCATTCTGGAAATGATCGCATCTCTTAATGCCATGAACAAGGAAAAGGACAGACTTATCGAGATCACGTCCGACGGCGAGATAACGGACGATGAATTAAGAGACTTTAACAAGATAAAAGAACAGCTCGGACGCATCTCTGTTTCAATAGAGACCCTCAGGCTCTGGGTTGACAAGACCATAGCCGACGGCAGGCTTGACAATTCGATATCATTTAAGAAAGAATGTTGAAATTCATATCATTATATGAATATATCGATTTAAAAACACGTTATTTTAAAAACATGTCATTCTAAAATATGTTACCAAAAAAATATGTCATTCTGAACGAAGTGAGGATCTAAAGATCCTTCGCTCACGCTCAGGATGACACTTTTTTTCTTTCTGTATTTCTTAAAGTGTTTTTCCCGATGTTTTTCTCATAGTAAGCTCTATATTTTTTCCGATATTTTTCTACATAGCAGGTTCTATGTTTTTTCCCGTTCTCTTTCTACTTGGTAAGCTTTATGGTATTTTCTCCCGGCACTCTTCTCGCATATATCGATTCAAGCTGGCGTATTACTACCTTCTTTGGTCTTTCAAAGCGTTTCTCGTGACTCACCAGACATCTCTCTGCCTTGATATTCTTAAGTGTATCTATCTGTTCCTTAAGCTTCTGTACATTGTATTCAACGTGAGCCTCCACACCCTCTTTGGGTGCGATATAACGGCAGTATGTCGAATCTCCCATAAAAAGGTATTCATCGTTGACGCTGAGTGCCAGCGATCCTTTACAGTGCGATGACGGCATAGGGATGATCTCGAGTTTAAGCGGCTCTCCCGTAAGCGTTTCATCCTCTATCACCAAAGGTTCCGTAATGATCTCTCCTGCAGGCAGGTATTTCTCTGTACTCTTTCCTATAAAAAGCCTTTCGTATCTGACAGGCTCATAGCTGATGCTGATCTCATCATCGGGTCTCACACCCTCATCACCCTTATAGTGTTTGGTAAGCCACCAGGTATGGTCCCCGTGAAAATGCGAGATCACTATCTGCATCTTCCCGTTAAGCGAATAAAGAA
Organism: Lachnospiraceae bacterium; assembly: GCA_024684355.1. Taxonomy (GTDB): domain Bacteria; phylum Bacillota; class Clostridia; order Lachnospirales; family Lachnospiraceae; genus RUG11977. The sequence continues at coordinate 3,801 of JAIKXA010000082.1, read as the reverse complement.
AATCCAGGCACTCAATAGTGCTTCCTACATCATAAAGATATGTGGCCTTTTTACCATATATAATACCCACATCCCCCGATACCGGTACCTCTGTAGCAGGAATATAGGATATGTAATCATTTATCTTAACAGGCATTACTCAATTCTTCCTTCTTTAAGGTACTTTCTTATATCAGATCTTTTATTCATGTGCATCTTTTCAAGTATTATAGAAACTACCTGTTTGATATAACCGTAGGAATAATTGGTCTCTGCCGATATCTCGTTATTGGTAAGACCGTCGGCTACAAGCTTTGCCACCCTTACTTCCATATCGGTCAGGGTTTTCTCAGCATGTTCCAGTGCCTTATGATCATACTTGGCGGTAGTGGTGACGGGAACAACGATCCTGTTCTTGATCCTGGCCAGAAAAACACTCTTTATAAAAGGTTTGGTGATATAATCTGCAGCACCGTATTCCCAGCCCTTTATCTCAAAGTCAGGGCTGTCCAGACCAGTAAGGAAAATAATGGGTATCTCCTTTGCCGCGTCAAGTTCCCTTATTCTCTTAAATGTTTCATATCCGTCCATATCCGGCATATCAACATCCAAAAGAACAAGCTGGTATTCGATCCCTCTTTTTATAAGGTCAAGTGCCTGGCTTCCCGATTTGGCCAGACTTACCGCATACCCGGCGTTCATCAATATATCTTCTATGGTATTCAGCATGCTGATATCATCGTCAACACACAAAATCCTGCACTCATCCATTGATAGTTCCTCCCAGCGTCCTAACGCTTAATAGTAAAAATAATACCTTCTGCCAGATCAAACTCGATATTTTTGATATGCTCTCTGATAACCTCGAGTTTTTTCTTTTCTTTTCCGTATTCCTCAAGCTGATCGATAAGCTTTAACGCAGGTGACTGATTGCCCAGGCGTACTGCCGAAAGAAGCGCATCCCAAAGCTCCTCTTCGGAAAGCTTATTCTCCTCGTCTTTATTATTCTCCAGTGTGTGCTTTATCTTTTCGAACTCTTCAAGGAAACAGTTAAGCCCTTCCATTACTCTTTCCCATTCCATTATAAATAAAGGAAGTCCGTATACAATATACTTTTCATCCTTATCCTTGGCTCTCTTTTCCATACGCCTGGCAGAATGGAACAGATCCTCTCCGCCCACGTTGCCGGCATTTCCTTTTAATGCATGAATAAGGATTGCCGTATTCTCATAATCCTTGGCAGCTGCATACTTCTTTATCTTTTCGATGGTATCCGGGGTGTTGTTCAGGAAAAACTTACTGATCCTGGCAAACTGCAGCACATCTCCGCCCAGATTCTTAAGAGCCATATCAAGGGATACATCATATTTTTTAAGCAAAGCGGCAAACTCGGCCTTGGTATCCTCCGGCAGCACTTCCGCATTGTCGCTGTTGATCATGGTTACCAGCTTTTCAGGAAGATGCTTCAAAAGCACACTCTCCAAAATTCCCGATTCCACAGGCTTTAAAAGGTAATCATCAAAGCCCTCCTCAAAGAACTTTTCCCTCATTTCCGGGCTTGCGTCTGCAGTAAGCACTATTATAGGAGTTCTCTTATCTCGAGCCTTGTCCATCTCTCTTAAATGCTTCATGGCACTTATACCGTCTATCTCCGGCATCATATAATCCATCAAGACAAGATCGTAATCGTTCTTTTCATATTTATCGTAGCTTTCCAAAGCGGATCCGGCCACATCCAGACTGACCATGGTACGCTTAAGCAATGCCTTTACCACCTGCAGGTTCATGCTTGTATCATCAACAGCCAGTATCTTAGCCTCCGGTGCGATAAAGAAACCTGTCTGATCATTAAACCGGGCACCTTCATTATCACCCTGTTTTAATTTTACATCGATCCAAAATGCACTTCCGACACCGTATTTACTCTCAACCTGTATCCTTGTGCCCATGAGCTCGGCCAGTTTATTAGAAATTGAAAGACCTAATCCGGTACCCTCTATGCCTCTGTTTTTTGTGATATCAACACGTTCAAAGTTCTCGAAAATGAGCTCCTGCGCTCCGTCAGGGATACCTATACCAGTATCGGATACCTCAAAACGCAGTGTATATGTGCCCTCTTCTCTCTGTACGATATGTGCCGAGAAAACTATATTGCCCTTGGCGGTAAACTTAACCGCATTTGAAAGCAGATTGGAAAGTATCTGTGACAGCTTTCTGATATCTCCGTAAAGGTAAGCAGGCATCTTTCGTTCGATATCCATTACGAATTCGAGCCTTTTTTCTTCCGCTTCCTTACCATAGAATGCACCCAGGCTTTCGATCATCTTATAGACATTAAAATTCTCCTCAAAAAGAACCTCAGTGCCCATATTTATACGTGATATGCCTAAAAACTGGTTTACCAGGAAAAGCAGATGCTGTCCGGCACTGTCAACATTCTGGGCATACTCGTTGATCTGGGGATTCCCGGACTCTCTGATGATCATCTCGTTCATACCGAGCAGCATATTGATGGGAGTCCTGATCTCATGACTGATATTGGCTAAAAGCTCGCTCTTTGCATTGCTCGAATCCTCTGCAAGCTTTTGCTGTTTACGGTACTTGCTAATATACATAAGGAAGATACAGCCCATGCCGATAGCTGTCAAAATGATGACCGCCATCTGGACTATCATCCGCCTGTCCGCTGAAATAAACGGTGTCACATACTCGGGATACTTATATGAGATCCAGCAGACTGCTATATAAAACAGGGTCTGTACCGATACCATGATAAGTAACAGTATACCCTTGTACATCAAAAAACCGAATACTATACCAAAGACAAACAGATAAGGTATGGGACCGTTCATTCCGCCCGTCTTGAAAAACATCCAGGCAAAAAGGCCCATAAAGATACATACCGAAATGATAATGTACCCTATAGTATTCCCTTTAGTATAAAAATCCGTGAACCATTTTTTTATCTTACTAAACATTGTGAACCTGCCTAAAAAAGTAACGCCAAAAAATGCTGTATAACATCCTAAGATATTATACAGCATTTTGATTGATTTGAAAACCAACAAAAATGTTAGGTTTTATGTATTTTATTTTTCCTGTTCAAAAGATACTGTATCCTGAGCCGTATACTCTATATTATCTGTATTAAGAGTGTCGTATGTTTCAACAAACTTTGCAACTCCGATGCTGTTTAAAAGCTTTTCAAACATTTTAAACTCTGCTGTACTGTCTGAAATAAAGGAATCAGTACTTCTGCTTACAGCCTCTGGCTCAGAACTGATAGTAACTGTATCTTCATTCTCATGAGCATCAACGATCGCTCCCATAGCAGGGATAAGTATGATAGCCATAATCACGCTTATAATACACATTATTATTCCTGCGAGACGTCCGTCATAACTTGCCTTGTCTTCATGATCATAAGTATTATTTATCTTAGTATCATTTGCAGTCATCTTTCAGTTCCTCCAAATCGGTGTGCACGGTTCTTTTTTTACCCGAGCTCATTATAGCACCTGTTTTTGGATTTTGGAACTAACCAAAAGTTAGGTATTTAACTTCTTTACCTAACCAAAAGTTAGGTGTATGTCTTTTTAAGGAAAAAATCCCCGCTTGTTGCCAAGCGGGGATCTGATTTAAGAATTTATTTACTGATTGATAACTCTTGCAACATATGAAGTATGAAGGATCTCATGTGCCTTGTGGCTGCCGGGCTCGCCGAAGAACTCAGCATATACCTTCTTGATCGACTCATTCTCATGTGAGAAACGGATAGTATTAGCCTCATCGATAGAGTAAAGAGCCTTTGCACGGAGTGCT
>JAIKXA010000065.1 GCA_024684355.1 Lachnospiraceae bacterium | reverse complement strand
CTCAAAGAAAAGAGTTGCAAGCTTTTTATATTTGCATTTCTCACGGTAATCTGCCGGATGCTTGATGATGTCCTGAGCCTTCTCGATCAGATCGTCTATCTCCGCTGTGGTTAAGTCGGTTATACTGAGTAAGTTTTTCATATTGTCTCCTATACTTTATACTCCATACTATATAATAATACCACGGATTGCTTCGTTTCTTTGAAACTTCCGCAATCCTGAAAACACCTCGTTGTTTGGTATTATACAAATTCCTCCACGCATCTCTTGTAAGCTGCTACCGGGTCTTCGGCCTGTGTGATGGGTCTGCCCACTACGATGTAGTCCGAGCCTATTTCTTTTGCCTGTGCGGGTGTCATGATACGTCTTTGATCATCCTTTGCGCTGTCTGCAAATCTTACGCCGGGTGTTACGGTTATGAAGTTCTTTCCGCATCTTTCCTTTACTATGGCTGCCTCTAAGGGTGAACATACTACACCGTCAAGGCCGGCGTCCTTAGCGTTTTCTGCGTAATGCATTACTGTCTCGGGAAGTGTGGCATTGATGAGGAGCTCGTCTCTCATTCTCTGCTCGTCTGTGGATGTAAGCTGTGTTACTGCTATGAGCAGAGGTCTGGTGCCATCAGGTCTGGTTAAGCCTTCGAGTGCTGCTTCCATCATGGCCTTGGTGCCTGCAGCATGAAGGTTTGTCATGTCGACGTCAAGCTTCGAAAGGACTGCCATGGTCTTTTTTACGGTGTTGGGGATATCATGAAGCTTAAGATCCAGGAATATCTTGTGTCCCCTTGCCTTTATCTGTCTTACCATGTCGGGGCCGGCTGCATAATAAAGCTCCATTCCGATCTTTACAAACGGCTTTACGTCTGTAAATTTGTCAAGAAACGCCAAGGTTTCTTCTGCACTTGCGAAATCGCAGGCAATGATAACATCTCTTTTCTGTTCCATGTTGATGTCCTCCCGTTTTCTTTTTTATATTATTATTTTTACTACCATAATTAATCACAATGTCATAAAAACCGTGTTGTTATTATAATGCTGTTTTGGCTGTGTCATTGTTATTCTTACGACACCGGCTCTCTCCGTCTTTGTTTTATTGTGTGTTATCAGCCGTGCGCCTTACCGATAATATCGGTAAGTTTTTCAATCCCCAGCTCTTTGCAGAGTATCGGAAGTCTTTCTATGATCTTGGGGCAGACGTAAGGGTCTACAAGGTTCTGTGCACCCACTTCCACCGCGGAAGCTCCTGCCATCATCATCTCTATTACGTCTTCAGCCGTGGATACACCGCCCATTCCTATGATCGGGATGTTTACGGCGTCATATACCTGGTAGATCATGCGTACCGCTACAGGGAATATGGCGGGACCGGAGAAACCGCCCATTTTGTTGGCTATAACGGGGCGTCCGCGTCTTATGTCTATCCTCATGCCGAGCAGCGTGTTGATCAGGCTTATACCGTCAGCACCCGCTGCTTCGCAGGCTTTTGCTATGTCTGTGATGCTGGTAACATTTGGGCTTAGCTTCATGTATACCGGCTTGTCGGTTACCGACTTTACAGCTGCCGTAACTTCTGCTGCCGCATCGGGGCTGGTACCGAAAGCCATGCCGCCCGCATGTACGTTGGGGCAGCTGATGTTGACTTCGATGATCTCAACCTGATCCTCTTTGTTTATCCTATCACAGCAGTATTTGTATTCATCTACCGAAAAACCGCTGATATTGGCTATTATTGGCTTGTGGAAGATCTCTCTTAATGCGGGGAGTTCTTCCGATATTACCTTATCTATACCCGGATTTGCCAGACCTACAGAATTGATCATGCCTTCACGGCATTCCGCTATTCTGGGTGTGGGGTTTCCGAATCTCGGTTCTTTTGTGGTTCCCTTGAATGAGAATGAACCGAGTATGTTTATGTCATACAGATGGCTGAACTCTGCGCCGAATCCGAATGTTCCGCTGGCCGGTATTATGGGATTATCAAGCTTTATCCCGCTAAGCTCTGTTCTGATATCTGCCATTTTTTTCTCCTCTGTCTATTACAATATTACGTCGTCGCTCGAAAATACCGGGCCGTCCTTGCATACTTTTTTGAAACCGCTGTTTGTACTTATCGAACAGCCTACGCATGCTCCGAATCCGCAGCCCATTCGCTCCTCAAAGCTTAGCTGGCCGGTCTTTTTCCCGTCATAGTATCTGAAGAGTGCTTTTAACATCGGCATGGGACCGCAAGCACAGTAATCGGTTATGTTGTCAAGGTCGGCAATACAGTCTGTTACAAATCCTTTTGTACCGAAGCTGCCGTCAACAGTTGATACTCTGACCTCTATTCCGCTGCCCGGAATCTCCTGCTCCAATGCTTTAAACTCGTGGTCGTAAAAGACGTCAAGCACCGAGTTAAAACCAAGTACGACCGTCACTCTTTTGCCCTGTTTTAAAAGCTCTTTTGCAAGCCCGTACATGGGAGGAGTGCCTACTCCGCCGCCTACTAAAAGTACATGCTCTCCGCATGCTTCAGTATCAAAGCCGTTTCCGAGTCCCATAAGGCACATGAGCTTTTCTCCGGCTTTCATGGTGCTGAGTAAGTCGGTGCCGTTTCCTACCACTTTATATATGATGGTAAGTCCTTCGCTGTCGTAATCGGATACCGAGATGGGGCGTCTTAAGTAAAAGCCGGAAAGCTTTATGTTTATAAACTGTCCGGGGGCAGTTAAGAGCGAGGTGTCGCCCTTAAGCCTCATCTTAAATACCTTGTCGGCTATCTGTTCGTTTGAAACTATCGTAAGTTCCTGATCTATCTGTTTTTTTATTATTTCTTCCAAAACGTATACCTCTTATTTTCTATCTTAAAACACCGGTTTTCCGTCCACATAGGTTGCTATACATCTGCCGTATACTTTTCTGCCTTCAAATGGTGTAAACCTGCCTTTTGTTGCAAATGTATCGGGGTCGATCACGTATTCCTCGTCAAGGTCGTATACGGTAAGATCCGCAGGAGAACCGACCTCAATACCATGCTCCACCTGGAATCTTTCCGAAGGCTTTATGCTCATTAAGTCTATAAGTTTCTCCAAGCTTATGACTCCTGTTTTTACAAGCCCTGTGTAAAGTACCGGGAATGCACACTCAAGTCCTACGACTCCCATGGGTCCGTCAAAGCCCTTTGACTTTTCTTCTAAAGAATGCGGTGCATGGTCTGTGGCGATCATGTCGACCGTGCCGTCCTTTATGCCTTCTATCAGT
>JAIKXA010000001.1 GCA_024684355.1 Lachnospiraceae bacterium | reverse complement strand
TCTGGATATATCATGTGCAGGGGCAAGAACAGCAGGATATTTGCTTACTTTTACGAGGATGGGAATTACTACATCCTGGACACCCGTGCCATAATGAATGATTTCAAAGCCGGTTGGTATGACCAGTCGTATCTGCCGGTGAAAATGGGAAGTCTTGAAGAATTAAAGGATTATATCTTTAAGCTGATAGAGGTAAAAGAAACCCTGGCAGTCATTATGACATCCGACATAAAGCTTGACTGTGCGCCGCCATTATGTGAAAACTTCCAACATGATTCCTCCAAGGTGCTCACAGAGCATTCAGTCATAGGGTTAGAGAGCACCATCTATGATAAATGCAGGATATTATACTCGAACCCGGAGCTGGACTTTGAGATAAAAAGCATCCCGGATGAGGAGATTCCTGAAGGAATTCCGAAGCTGGGAGGAACGGATTACTATAGTTATGACTAATAGATAATCCTTGTAAGACATTAAACACAAAAGTCCAACTCAATAAAGTAAGAGACGCTAAAATAATGTCATTCTGAGCGTAGCGAAGAATCTTTTGCTTTAAGTATACAAGATCCTTCACTTCGATCAGGATGACATTTTTACGCTGTCAGTGTAAGACTTTTCCTCACAATGGTGATAAAATACCATCAAGTATAAAAAAAGGAGGAAATAGTCTAATGAGAAAACTTACAAGTGTTTTTTTAGTACTTAGCATGGTATTCGGACTCATGTCAGGACTGAGTCTGGCACCATGGACCGGAGCATCGGCGGAAGACTCTGTTGGAGAGTCCTCTACAGACACCGAAGGCACCATCCCCGGAAAACTGACCGTGGTAGACTTTGCGGATACTGCCACATAACAGAATGCAAAAGCTCTGGCGGAGGTCAAGGTGGCTTCCGGCTCAGCTATAGGCTTTACAGCCGGTGGTAAACAAGAGTGGACACACGGTATTGTGATCATAGAGCCTAACGACGGATGGAGCTTTGACAAAGCAACATATAAGAACGGCGAGACCGATGTTGACATAGAAAGCAGTACCCTCGCCTCTATAATATCTCAGGTAAAAACCGCATCTTCCGATGACCTGCCCGAAGCAGTAGAATCATTGTTTAACAGTTATGCTGATAAAGCTGACACAACCACAGCCCTGTACATCGGCAGAGAATTATATAACAAGATATCAGGTAACCCTATTTCAGTCACCTTGAAAAAGGATACTGAGACCAGTACTGTCGAATTTAGCTTATTAAGCGATGTCACTCACCTTTATCACAGCGTATCGGTAGGTACTGAATTCAATGTCTTTGAGGTAGATTCAGTCAGCGCAAAGGTATTCTATGACGGTTATGAAGAAGATGACTACGATATAGATATCAGCCCTTACGGTTCTACCGATAATTACGCCATGGAAAAGCTCTTTGACTCGGCCGACAGTGATGATTACGGCTGGGTAAAAGCTGTAAAAAGCGGCCAGTTCGGGATCGAATTAACAAATAAGATAAACGGCCTAAAATATGAAGTAGTTACAGATATGTACTATGGCGATGATATGCCGTTACACTTTAAAGATTTTAACTTAGAAGGCGTAAAAGAGGATGAAGAATACGAAGAAGAGGACGATAACGGGACATATGAATGTTACCCTGCAGAAGGATTATATTTTAATGACTTCACTGTAAGCTTCACACTTCCTGAAGGCGCATCCGTAAAATCAGTCAGGTATGACTCTAATGAGATTGAAAAAGGTGAAGCAACAGAGATCGAAAGATTAGATTACATAGCCGGCGAGATGACGGACAAGTCATTAACCGCCATTTACAACATAAATGAAGATAATGAAGTAACGGTAAGTGCTAAGACTAAAGACGCCGGCAAAGCTTTGTTCGGCTCGATACATATTACCGTAACAAAGGACGACATTGATTTTGAATACTCCTTCGGAGTATATTACAACAGACCGTTTAATATATCAGGACAGGGCAGACAGCTTATACCGGTATCACCCATGAGGATAGTTGAGCTCAAAAACTTCCTGTCAGTATCTGAAGAAGACGTGTCCAAGCTATACGCAGGCATTAATGACGGCACTTACGTCATTGATATGGGCGGAGTAAAGCCTCTGTACGAAAATGGCGAGTTCAAGGGCAACATGATAGTATATTACCCCTGCGACTACATGAGTGTCTGGGACAAGAAAGCATGTGCACAGCTGTACGGCGGTGATGCAAATATCCAGGTAAGGGCAACCACAGCTATAGAGGCCGGCACAGAGTTTGATATGAGCTCGCTGCTGGACGGACATTGGGGAGGCAGCATAACAGTTGAAGGACCGGAAGGCTGGACACTGTCAGGTGATGGCCGGCGGATATTTGTTGCACCTGAAAACATAAATGAAGTAACAAAATATACCGTATTGTTAAACGGATATGAAATAACCAATGCCATCCTTACCATCAAGGTATGTCCTAAGGGCGCATTAAAGGATAATTTGACCGACATAGTAAAGGAAGTAGATAAGGACGAGAGCTTTATAGTAGACCTTAAAGAAGATAACGCTACCGTATCCAAGGAAATACTTAACAGCTACAAGGATAACGGCGGAGATAACAGCAGCTTCGTGATCAAGGATATCAGAGGCGAGCGAGAGACCGACTGGTGCTTCAACAAGGACGATATGGAAAAGGAAGCCGACAAGGATATCGAGTTAAATGTATCTGTCGGTGCCGAACTTGAAAACACCACTCTTGACACATTAAAGGAAGAAAAAGAGCTGGACGGTATAAAGTTAGGATTTGCCGATAACGGAGAACTGCCCGGAAAGACAGTGGTACGTATAGAACTGACCGAGGCAGAAGTAGCCAGCCTGGATGACAAGAACAATGTATCATTGTACTACTTTGACGCGGATGAGCAGGCAGCAGGCGAAAGCACCACAGAGGAGGCAGCAGAGCCTCAGCCTGAGTTTAAGCTCGAGGCAGAAAACCTATATGTAGTAGAGGATGAGACAAATGGTACATACTATATAGAAGTACCTGTAACCCATAACTCTGAATTTGTGATCGCATCTAAGAAGATAGAGACAGATTCAAGTGAAGAACCGAGTGGAAACACTGAGGAACCTGGTGGAAATACTGAGGAACCCGGCGGAAACACTGAGGAACCCGGCGGAAACACTGAGGAGCCCGGTGGAAATGCTGAAGAACCTGGTGGAAACACTGAAGAACCTGACGGAAATACAGAAGAGCCTGGCGGAAATACTGAGCAACCTAGTGGAAACAACGAAACTCCAAGCGGCTCAGGCAATGGCACAGGTACAAGCAGTGGCACAGGTACAAGCAGTGGCACAGGTACTAGCGGTGGCTCGGGTAGTAGCTCTGGCAGTGGCTCAAGTAGCGGCTCAAGTACAGGTAGCAGTACAGGCACTAGCAGTGGCAGCAGTTCGGGCAGCAATGGAACAGGCTCAGGATCTGGTACTGGCAGTGGTACAGGATCAGGCACCGGTACTGGCAGTGAATCAGGGTCTGGAACAGGTACAGAAACAACTCCTACACCTGAAGTAACACCTACTCCGGAGGTAACCCCTATCCCTGTTACAGAGACCACCGTGACCTTCAAATCACTCAAAGGTCAAAAAGCAAAGCTTACTAAATGCACTACTGAAAAGAGGACATTTACTATTCCTAAGACAGCTACCATAAAAGAAAAGAAGAAGCCTGTAACTTCCGTAGGCACAAAAGCTTTCGATGGAAATGAGTATACTAAGAAGTTATATATCAAGAGTAATATAACAACCTTAGCAAAGAGTGCTTTTGCTGGCATGAAGAAGCTTAAGACCATAGTAATATATGGCGGTAAGCTAACAGACATAAAGGAAGGTGCATTTGACGGAATATCCGATGATGTAGTGATCAAGATAAAGGCATCTAAGAAGAACTACAAAAAGGTACTTAAAGCTATCAAGGACTCGGGAATAAGCGAGAAAATCGTGATAGTAAGAGTGTCACCTAAAAAGAAATAAAAGCATATATCAAAAGCTAGTTGTTAAAATCAACAAGTGCACGCAGGATGCAAGTCCTGCGGGTTTTAATATTGCCCAATTTGACCACTAATGACCACTTAAAAACACGGAAGCACCGAAGGGGTCAGACCCCTTGACATACCGCCTCCTTTTGTATATAATGATGCGTT
>JAIKXA010000139.1 GCA_024684355.1 Lachnospiraceae bacterium | reverse complement strand
AAAGAAGCCGATAACCAGACTATTGAGCATTAATAACTCCACCACTGTGTGGCGGGGTGGCAAACTTATTTGTAACATATTACTCAAAAAAGTTTGTTTTTTTGAGGTTTATGCATTAAGAAAATTTTAACTTGCATTTTTCGGATAATTATTATATTATGCTTTTAGCAAGTATGCTATAACTTTTGAAGGAGGAAATTAAAAAATGGCTTATAAGATTAGTGATGACTGCATCAGCTGTGGTGCTTGTGCAGAGGGTTGTCCTGCAGGCGCAATCGCAGAGGGTGATGTCAAATTCGAGATCAATCCCGATGCATGTGTTGATTGTGGCGCATGTGCTGAGACCTGTCCTGTAGGTGCTCCTCAGCAGGCTTAATCAGAAATAAGGAATCCCGTACGGAAACGTACGGGATTTTTCTGTATAAAATATCAATTTTGATCGTAATTTTTCTCCCTCTGGAGATTGGTAAATCTGGTATATTCCAACTGTGCCCCCAATGTTATGGTACCTGTAGGACCGTTACGCTGTTTGCCTATGATGACTTCAGCCTTGCCCTTATCGGGCGATTCCTTATTGTAATACTCATCTCTGTATATGAACATTACCACATCAGCGTCCTGCTCTATGGCTCCGGATTCTCTTAAGTCCGAAAGCTGCGGACGTTTATTGTCTCTCTTTTCCACGTCTCGTGATAGCTGTGACAGTGCCAGTACGGGGCATTCTATTTCCCTGGCCAGCGCTTTAAGCGAACGTGATATCTCCGATATCTCCTGCTGTCTTGACTCCGACCCTTTACCGCCGGCGGTCATGAGCTGTAAGTAATCGACTATGATAAAGCCGAGCCCCTTTTCCATCTTAAGCTTCCTGCACTTGGAACGCATCTCTCTTACCGAGATACCGGGTGTGTCGTCTATTATCAAGGTGGATTCTCCGAGTATTCGTGCACTTTCTACCAGCTCGCCCCATTCGTTTGGCTTAAGGTTACCGGTACGTATGGACTGCGCATTTATCTTTGAGTTCATGGAAAGCAGACGGTTGGCCAGCTGCTCCCTTGACATTTCCAGACTGAAGAATGCGGTTGGAATACGTTCCTTTACCACTACGTGCTCCGCTATATTAAGTGCAAGTGCGGTCTTACCCATGGAAGGACGTGCTGCAAGCAGCAGCAGATCCGACTTTTGAAATCCTGCGGTTTTATAGTCAAGATCGTAAAATCCGGTTGAGATACCTGTTACGGCTCCTGACTGCTTTGATGCTTTTTCTATAGTGTTAAGCACCTGCATGATGGTATCTTTTATGCTGACATAATCGCCCGATCTTTGTTTCTGTGAGATATCATATATGCGCTTTTCGCTGTGGTCCAATATCTCTTCGAGCGTATTTCCGTCACTGTAGCATTCCTCGGATATCTCGTCCGCCGCTTTTATCAGCTTTCTTAAGGTAGAGTTTTTGGCTACTATCCTGGCATAATTTCTTATGTTGGCCGCAGTGGGTACGGACATCAGCAAGTCTCTTAAGGTCTCTAGGCTTGCATACTCTTCAGGTACGTTTTTTTCTTTGAGTTTATCCCTTAAGGTCAGTATATCCACCGAACTGCCGGCATCGTTCATTTCAAGTATTACTTCATATATTATCCCGTATTTGGGTGAGTAAAAATCATCCGAGGTTACTATCTCGGATGCTACGGGTATCATTTCATTATCTTTTATCATAGCCCCGACCACGGCCTGTTCGGCCATGGCGTCATTGGGCTGTACTCTTCTTATGGAAGCCTCATCCATGTTTCCGCCCTCTATATTGCATAATTACACCTCATCCGTCGCCTTACGGCGACACCTTCCCTTCGCCAGGGACGGCATCGACGCACTACGTGCATCGATATATCCCCTCAAGGGGAAGGCTTAAAGATAACAGGCTGCATTATATGCTTATCTGTGTGTCAGACCAATTCAACAGCCACGTTAAGGTCTACGGTAACCTTGGGATGGAGCTTTACTCCTACCTTGAATGTACCGGCTGTCTTGATAGCATCGGCAAGTACCAGCTTCTTCTTATCGATCTCGATGCCTGTCTGGTCTTTCAGACCCTGAGAGATTTCTTTGGCTGTGATGGAACCGAAGGTCTTTCCGCCTTCTCCTCCCTTTATCTGTAAGGATACTTTTTTGCTTTCAAGCTCTTTTCCGAGTGCTACTGCTTCTTCGTAGATCTCCTGCTGTCTTTTTTCTTCCTCGGCCTTTTGGATAGCCAAGTCCTTTAAGTTTTTCTCGGTAGCTTCAAGTCCGAGCTTCTTGGGGAGTATAAAGTTGCGTGCGTAACCGTCGTTTACCTTTACAACCTCTCCCTTTTTACCGAGTTTATTTACATCCTGTAACAATATGACCTGCATTTTAAAACCTCATTTCTTACTATATTTCCTTGTTGTTTACCATTTCGCGCAGCACTTCCTTGACCTGCTGCTTGGCTTCAGCTATACTGCATCCCGAAAGCTGTGCTCCGGCTACGCTCATATGACCGCCGCCGCCGAGTTTTTCCATGACTACCTGTACGTTTACTTCATCGATGGAACGGGCACTGATATAGATCTGGTTATTATATTCCGTAAAGACAAAGCTGGCCCTGACATTATTGATATCCATGAGTTCGTTGGCCACCTGTGCTCCCAAAACTGTGGGTGAGCCTGCGGAATCAGCCGCACATTCCGCTAAGATAAAGCCGTCCATGAATATTTCCGATGTTGACACTGCTTTTGCCTTTGCAATATATTCCTCCATGTCGGTCCTGAAAGCTTTTCTTATACGTGTGACGTCCGCACCGCATCTCTTTAAAAATGCCGCAGCCTCGAAAGTTCTCACACCTGTCTTGGTAAGGAAGTTGTTGGTATCTATCATGATACCGGAGTACATTGCCTCTGCCTCTATGCTCTTAAGCTTTACGCCGTCGCCGACATACTGGAGCATTTCGGTAACCATTTCACAGGCAGACGAAATATACGGCTCGATATATGACAATACCGCGTCATTGATAGAGTCGGAGGTCTGACGGTGATGGTCAAACAGCACCTTTGTCTTTGCTATCTCTAAAAGCTCTGGACATTCGGTGTATCCCGGTCTGTTGACATCCACTATGACAAGTACGGTGTTCTCATCAAATAGAGCCATCGCCTGTTCCGAAGTGATTATCATATCGGCGTACTCTGCCGGTGCCTGGTCCCCTCTGAACCTGTCCACTATCATGCTTATGGAGTCAGTAACGTTGTTCAGTATGATATATGCCTTTTTGTCAAGGTATTTTACCATCCTGTATACGCCTATAGCGGCGCCGAATGCGTCTGCGTCGGGCATAGAATGACCCATGATGAGTACTTTTTCGTTGTCCTCTATTATCTCGCGGAAGGACTGCGCCTTTACTCTGGCCTTAACTCGTGTGCTCTTGCCCACGGATGCGCTCTTTCCGCCGAAATACAGGAATTCGTTTTTATCCTTTATGACTACCTGGTCTCCGCCTCTGCCGAGTGCAAGATCTATAGCCGCATGTGCTGCTTCATAGCTGTCGGTATAGGAGTCGGTACCGGTACCGATACCCATACTTACCGTTACCGCCATCTCATTTCCTATGTTTACGTCACGTACTTCATCAAGGATGGTAAAGCGCGCGCCCTTAAGCTCTTCTAAGTACTGGTTCTGGAATACTATCAGGTATTTGTCTTTTTCTATCTTCTTTAAGAGCACCTGGTACTCCTGGAAGTACTTGTTTATCTTTCTGTCTATGAGTGCCGTGAGCAGTGAACGTCTTACTTCATCAATGCTTTCTAAGGCTTCCTCATAGTTGTCGATATACAGAAGTGCCACTACAAGCTGCCTGTCCGTCAGGTACTGCTGTAAGCGGAGGATCTCGGTTTCATCATAGAAGAATACGGATATCAGCACATTATCCTTGTTTTCGACTATGCTTTTCTTGTCCTCGTTCCAGTCGGCATCATCTATAAATATGTTTTTAAGTTCCGCACAGTATTTTTTGTCGTTCACGGTCAGATGGACCACCGATTTTTCCCTGTCAGCCGGGAGTACGTTTTTGGTAATCTCGGGGAATATCTGGCTTATGCCCGCTTTTAACTTAACCTTTTCGGGACACATTTCCATAAATTCGTTGTTCGCCGAAAGAAGCCTTCCGTCACCGTCAAGCAGGGCATAAGGTACCGCCATCTCCTTGATCAGGTTTTTCTGGACCTGCCCGTAGCTCGCTCCGAATTTTACAAGCTGTTCATTTATCTGTTCACGTTTTATCACGATAAAAGCCGCCAGTCCGACCATGTATACGATCAGGAACAGAGTGACTGCTTTTCCCGCATTGGTGTCCAGGAAATAAACATATATGTTCATTATTATAAGTATTACCGCCAGATATAAGGGCCACATGATTATGGACCTCATAAAAGGCCGGATCTTTTTATTCTTAAACATATATTCTCCGTTTTCTTAATACTTTTAACGTGCAAGAATGCACTGTCTCCATTTTTATCGAATCGAAGTTATTATACTATAGAAGGGCGCTTTTGTCAAATTGTGGAAAATTGTCAAAGCATCCCTTTTTTATAAAGTTGAAGGGACTGCGGAAAGAGAATTTTATTTCCCGTTTCCTCAGTCCCTTCAGGGGAGTTACGTAGTACTATTTCATTTATTTTAAAATAAATGAGCGAAGATCATCAGCCCTTCTCGGTTACCGAATCCCTTATCACCATCTGGCCTTTAAGCTTTAACGGACCATCCGGAGGAAGAGCTTTTTCATTGCCGTTTATAAGATCGACCAGCATCTGCGCCGCTCTGTAGCCGATAGCATACAGAGGAAGCTCATATGTGGTAAGAAGCGGATGCAGCGTGGATGCAAGCTCGTGATCGTCAAAGCCGGCTATGGAGATGTCCTTTCCGACTTCCATTCCCATCTCACGTGCAGCCTGGTAAGCTCCCGATGCCATACGGTCATTCATGCACCAGAGTGCTGTGATGCCTTTCTTAAGTATCTTTTTAGCCTGCTCATATCCGCTCTCTCTGTCCCATGCTCCGTACAACAGGCGATCGGGATCAAACAGAATACCCGCATTGAACATGGCACGCTGGCAGCCCTTTATACGGGCTATGGTATGATAGTTGTCCGACGATCCTGCGATTATGCCTATGTCCCTGTGTCCTTTTGATATTAGGTAGCTTACCATGTCGTTTGCGCCGGTCTCATCATCTATGATAACGCTCTTTTTATCAATGTCAGCGTAAGCATAGGTGTATATAGCCGGATAATTGATAAGCTTCGGAACTTTTTTAAGCATACGGCAGTGGGCCGCTACATATATGATACCTTCAACCTTGATAGCCTCCATCTGCTGGATGACAGGCTCAAGTATCTTGCAAAGCGCATCTTCATCTTCAATATTGGTATTCTTTAACTTGTAATACATGCGCAGATTCATGAGTATCGGTCTGTAACCCTTCTGCTCCAGGTACTCAAGTATCATTTCTACTATGAAAGGAGAACTGAACTGGCAGAGATCCTCAACTATGATGCCTACTGTACCGGATTTGCTGATACGCATGTTCCGGGCATAATAATTAGGCTGATATCCTGTTTCTCTGACTGCTTCAAGAACGCGTTGCTTAACTTCATCACCCATGCTGTTTTTTCCGTTAAGTACATTGGATACGGTACTGGGAGAAACGTTGCACATTCTTGCGATGTCTTTTAAAGTAACCATTGTTCTTCTTCCTTTCTGACCTGATCGTTGATCCTATAACATATATCGTATTATAACACAGATAATAAAAACATACCACAAATATTTTAAAGTAACACAGGGTCCCAAAACTCATTTCAGGACCCTGTATTTAAAAGAGGAGATTAAACCTAGTTAATTAACATAATTATTTAGCAGCATTAGCAGCGTTCTTAGCTTCCTGCTCGATCTTAGCTCTCTTTACGTCGAAATCGTAAAGCTTTTCCCTCTTCTCTTCTTTCTTTTAGCGGATTCTGCCAGAAAATCAGTTTCTTGCTTCAGCTTACCCATGTTACTATAATATCCCTTCTGGTTCGATTTATGAGCATAAATTTAGTAAATCGTTTTATGGTTCTCTACAATAGTATTATTATTTTAAAGTTTTGTCAACTACTTTTTTATCTTTTTATGTAAATATGCATAAATCCGGCCCCGAAACCACATTTGTGCTTGTACATATTGTCGAAAGTGCCCAAAACGTAAAGCGTTTTACAATTATATAATCATGAAACGTTTTATTTTACAGGTATATTACGATATGTTACGGTAAAAACATGCTCCCTATTTTAAATTCTTTCCTTATCTTTACTTGATAATTCTCATGTTTTATGCTATACTGATTTAGAATTTGTTTTTATTTGAAATTTTGTCATTTTCGGAGCATTATGAAAAACTTTTCCTACATATTAAAAAATATATCCATGCTCGGTCAATTGGGGCTGAATATCATCATCCCCATAATACTCTGCGGCCTTGCCTGCTGGTTTTTGACCGACAAATGCGGTGTAGGCGAATGGGTTTTCATCCCCGGTCTCATCCTCGGGATCGGAGCTTCTTTCATGTCCGGATATAAGTTTTACCTGTCCGAGACCAAAAAGACAAAAAAGGACGAAGAAAAAAAGAAGGTGTCTTTCAACCGGCACCAGTAACGGAGTTTTATGAACGATATTAATAAAGACACGATCGTCAAACAGCAGGAAGAGGAAGTGCTTTCCAGCGAAAGCCTTTTAAACGATCTGGATGACAGCGAGCCGGTGCCGTCCGGTCCGGGAGAAGTTCCAAGTGAAGGCAAGCTCTCAGCCGCACTGCGGAAAGAGTTAAAAAATGTCATTATCTACGTGCTCATAGGCTTAGTTATACTGTTCGGAGTGGTTTTCCTGCTCATGCAGATATTCCCTGAGATGAAAGAAACCCCCGATTTTGCTTACTGGCGTGTAGCCTTGGGCGGTGCCGGCGGAGGCTCCATCGCCGTACTTAATTTCTTTCTGATGGGGCTTACTGTGCAAAAGGTTGCTTCCGATACGAATCCCGACCGGGCACGCAACAGACTTAAACTAAGCTATACTTACCGCTATCTCATGCAGATAGCATGGATTGTTATCGCGATCCTGGTACCCTGTTTTAATTACATTACCGGAATAGTGCCGTTACTTTTCCCGTCACTCGGGATAAAGCTGGCGTCTATCATATTCAAAAAATATTAAAGAAGGAGGTGGAGCAGATATAAGATGGACATTAACATAGTCGGTCCCAAAGTCTACTGGACCATCGATCTTCCTTTTGAAGTGCCCTTGCTCGGCAGTAAAATAGAGATCAACGAAACAATGCTGATCAGCTGGATAGTCATGATCATCATTACCGGAATCTGTATTTTCCTGACGCGTAATCTAAAGGTCGAAAAGATCAGCAAACGGCAGGCTGTCGCCGAATGGCTGGTTGAGCTTGCCGACAACTTTACGCTCGGCAACATGGGTCAGAATTTTAAGAAATTCATTCCCTTCGTCACAGCACTGTTTGCCACAAGTATTTTTTCAAACCTTATAAGTCTCCTGGGGGTAAGAAGTCCCACGGCGGACATAAACACGGAAGCTGCATGGGCCATAGTGGTCTTTATCATGATCACGCATCAAAAAATCAAAGCGAGCGGCTTTGGAGGATATCTTAAAGGATACACCGAGCCTATAGCGGTCATGACGCCGTTTAACATCCTGTCGGAGCTTGCAACTCCCATCGGTATGGCGTGCCGTCATTTCGGAAACATACTTTCCGGTCTGGTCATCAACTCGCTGATCTATGCAGCTCTTGCTGCGGCAAGTGCAGCGCTTTTCGGTCTGCTGCCCGGAGCTCTCGGCGAAGTTCTTTCAGGCATACCGTTCTTAGATGTAGGTATACCTGCCGTGCTTTCAGTCTACTTTGACTGGTTCTCGGGTGTCATGCAGGCATTCATATTCTGTATGCTGACGACAAAATACATCTCGTCCGCCGCAGAAGGATGACGGATAAAGTCAGAATAAGTTATCAAAAACAAAAAACATAAACAACATATGGAGGAAATTTTTATGGATTTCAATGCATTTCAGGTTTTAGCAAAAGGTATCGCACTTGCAGGTTGTGCAATCGGTGCAGGTCTTGCGCTTATCGCAGGTATCGGCCCCGGTATCGGTGAAGGTAATGCTGTTT
>JAIKXA010000109.1 GCA_024684355.1 Lachnospiraceae bacterium | reverse complement strand
TGGCAGTAAAGATCAGATTAAGAAGAATGGGTGCTAAGAAGACACCTTTTTACCGTGTTATCGTAGCAGATGAGAGATCACCCAGAGATGGTAAGTTCATAGCTGAGCTCGGAACATACGATCCTAACCAGGAGCCTGCATCTTTCAAGATTGATGAGGAAGCGGCTAAGCAGTGGTTAAGCAATGGCGCACAGCCTACAGATATCGTTGGTAAGCTTTTCAAGAAGGCCGGCATTGTAAAATAAGTGAGGTGGTAAGCAGTGAAGGAATTAGTTCGAATCATAGCTACATCACTTGTTGATCATCCTGACCAGGTGGAAGTGACCGAAACAGAGACAGATGAGCAGATCACTGTTGAACTTAAGGTTGCGCCTGAAGACATGGGCAAGGTCATTGGAAAGCAGGGACGTATCGCGAAATCCATACGTACAGTGGTACGTGCTGCCGCTGCCGCAAAGGATGACCGAAAAGTTGTAGTAGATATTGTTTAATCCCGATCCCCCCTGCATGCAGGGGGGATTTATGTTATGCAGGATTAATTATAGCCTTCCCCTTGAAGGGGCTGATCGAACCACGAAGTGGTGCGATGCCCGTCTGGCGAAGACAAGGTGCCCCGGAGGGGCGGATGAGGTGTAAATAGAAGGAGATTTAGGTTAAAGAGGATAGTATATGGCAGACGACATGCTTAGAGTGGGAGTTATAACTTCACCACACGGAGTACACGGTGAGGTAAATGTATTCCCCACAACCGATGATGCAAAAAGGTTTTTGGATTTAAAAACCGTATATATAGATACTAAAAAAGAACTGCTTGAGCGTGAGATTGCGGGTGTTAAGTTCTTTAAAAATATGGTCATCTTAAAGTTTCAAAATATGGATGACCGAAATGAGATGGAAAAATTAAGGAATTGTGATATTCTTATAGATAGAAAAGACGCAGTGCCGTTAGGAGAGGATGAATATTTCATCTGTGACCTGATAGGCTGTGATATCATCTTGGAATCAGGAGAAAAGCTAGGAGTACTTAAAGATGTTATCACTACGGCGGCAAATGATGTTTATGAAGTTGAAAAAACAGATGGGAAGGAAATACTTATCCCTGCTATCAAAGACTGTATCCTTGAAACTGATATAGAGAAAAAGGTTATAAAAGTACATCTTCTTCCGGGACTGTAAATAAGGGGTAATCATTATGCATTTTGTGGTACTTACTTTGTTTAAAGAGATGGTCGAGACCATCATGAATACGAGCATCATGGGAAGAGCTTTGGAAAAAGGACTCATCAGCCTTGATGTTATAGATATCCGTGACTATGCGGAAAATAAGCATAACCGTGTAGATGACTATCCTTACGGCGGCGGAGCCGGCATGGTAATGCAGGCAGGTCCCGTTTATAAGGCATGTGAGGTCGCAAGAAAGCTGATTGATCCTGATTGTGTTTCAAGCGGTAATAATGTAAATGCTAGTGAAACTGATAATTGTGCGGAACATAAAAGAACGCGTCTCATATACCTGAGCCCTATCGGACGTCCCTTTACTCAGGAAGTAGCAAAGGAGCTTTCTAAAGAAGAAAACCTGATATTCCTATGCGGACACTATGAGGGTATAGATGAAAGAGCATTGGAACTGGAGGCGGATGACTATATATCTTTAGGTGATTTTGTCCTTACCGGCGGAGAGCTTCCTGCCATATGCATAATGGATGCGGTGGCACGTTTGGTGCCCGGAGTCCTCAGCAATGACGAGTCGGCTTCGGATGAAAGCTTCGAAGGAAATACCCTGGAATACCCGCAGTATACCAGACCCGAAGAATTTATGGGTATGAGAGTGCCGGATGTACTTCTGTCAGGACATCATGCCAATATCAGGCAATGGAGACGTGAGCAGTCTCTGATAAGGACCAGAGACAGAAGACCCGATCTGTTCGAAAAGGTTGAGCTTGATAAGAAGGACAAAAAGTTTTTACAGGGACTTGAAAAATAAACCATTATAAATTAAAATGTTTTTAGCGGATCATTATGGATCGGGAAGAAGGTATTTGTTCTATATAACTACAGATGAAAAGGAGTGACGATATGAAAAAGAATACTTTAAGAGTACTTGCGTTGTTACTTATTGCCGGTATATTATGTACTTTTGCCGTACCTCAAAATGTGCAGGCAGCATCCGTTAAGAAAAAGCTTAAGAGCCTGGTTGAGTGTATGAGCAGTTTTGAGTACGATCTTCTTGTTTTTAATGATATAGAAGTGGACGAAGTAAGAGAAGTTACCCTCAATAAAACTGTTATGGCTAAGGCTGCAGCACTTAACTGTCCCTTAAAATATGAGTCCCAATTTGGTGAATGGGGATTTGAAGCATTATACAGCGTATCTTCCAAAAAGATAAAGAAGATGGCTAAAAAAATGTTTGGAAAGAACGTCACTTATAAGAACCTGCCCAAAGGAAGCGCCGAAGATGCCATTGGTTTTATTACTGCGTATCTGAATGCTGACGGTAATCCTGAAGTATATATATGGGAAGGCGAAACCGAGACAGATTATGTAACCGTTAAAATGACATATAAAAAGACTGATAAAGGGTATGACGTGATCAAAGATGTCTTCTGCGGTTACTGGGGAATAAATGAATATTACAAAGGAAAAAAGTCTAATTTCAGAGTTACATATAATGTAGAAAAGAACAAGGCTTCATCATACGGATATGTAATAACCGGGATGTCTATTGAAAAAACAGCAGAACTGACTCTTCCGGATGCGGGTTGATATGACAGATTAAAAAACCAGAAAAAACTACTTGCATTATTTTCAATCGTATGGTATAAGTATTATTTGTGAATAATTGGTGTTCCGCTGTACTAAATTTGAAATCAATGGGTGAGATGAAAATCTTTTTTGCACGAAGTAGTAAGAACATCAAAATATCAGGAGGTTCAAAATGAACGATATTATCAAAAACATTGAAGCTGCTCAGCTTAAAAGCGAAATCACCGAATTCAGAGTTGGCGACACCGTTAAGGTACATGCACTCGTTAAAGAAGGTAACCGCGAAAGACAGCAGATCTTCGAGGGCGTAGTAACCAAGAGACAGAACGGCGGTGCAAGAGAAAACTTCACTGTCAGGAAAATTTCTAACGGCGTAGGCGTAGAGAAGACCTGGCCTTTACATTCACCCATTGTTGTAAAGATCGAGGTTGTTAGACATGGTAAGGTAAGACGTGCAAAGCTTAACTACCTTCGCCAGAGAACAGGTAAGGC
>JAIKXA010000084.1 GCA_024684355.1 Lachnospiraceae bacterium | reverse complement strand
ATAAAGAATCTGGCACCTTCTATATTTCCCGTCAGTCCCGGTGACTCACAACCCTGAACGACCTTCTTTTTTCCGGTAAAATACGCGATGCCGGTAGGAAGGTCTATTTTAAGTACATACATGACCAATCTCCGTCCCTTTACTATAATGAATGATCGCGCCAAGCGTCGCGCGAACCTGCTGTCTTCATACTTCGTATGACGACGTTAGTTGTCATATCTATGGCAAACCGTATGAACAAAGTATATCATAAACCATTTTATATTTCAACTTTAATATCTCCGTAACATGTTACGGAGATATTTAGCAGAATGCGGGTATCCATATAACGAACTGAAAAACGATCATGTAAGCGAACGCTGTCTTACTATCTCATAAGCGAGCACTCCTGCCGCTACAGAGGCATTTAACGAATCTATATCACCCTTCATGGGTATGGAGGCTATGATATCGCAATGCTCCTTTACAAGCCTTGAGACACCCTCTCCTTCATTACCTATCACCAGCCCTATGGACCCTTTGAGGTTACACTTATACATGCTCTCTCCACCCATATCGCCGCATACGAACCAAAGGCCTTCTTTTTTGAGCTCCTCCATGGTAGCGGTAAGGTTGGTAACCTTTGCTACAGGAGTATAATTAAGTGCTCCTGCACTGGTTTTTGCGACAGTTGAAGTAAGTCCTGCTGCCCTTCTCTTAGGGATGATAACACCATGAGCACCGCACAGGTTTGCTGTTCTTATGATGGCACCTAAGTTATGAGGATCCTCTATACCATCCAAAAGGAATATGAAAGGTGCTTCTCCTTTTGCTTTGGCTTTATCAAGTATCTCATTTACTTCAGCATATTCATAGGCTGCAGAATAAGCTATAACACCCTGATGGTTATGTGTCTGTGACATCTGGTCCAGACGTTCCTTATCCTTAAACTCTATTATGGTATCTGACTTTTTTGCTTCCCGTAATATCGTATTTATAGGACCATCATTAAGCCCTCTCTGTACAAAAAGCTTGTCGATGGGCTTTTTAGCCCTGAAGGCTTCAAGTACCGCATTTCTGCCTTCGAGTGTAAGTTCTTCGAATCTCATTTAAAAATCCTCATAGTGTATCATTCAAGCCCTTTAATACCCAGCTTTACAAGTTCAAGTATCCTGTCCTGCCGTCCTGACAGGTAAAGGTAACCGAGCATGGATTCAAACCCCGTAGCTATGCGGTATTCCATAACGGTACCGCTCTTAGCCACACTTCCGGACTTTGCATTCCTGCCCCGCTTGTAAAAGCCAAGCTCATCCTCAGTAAGACATTCCTCTATAACCTTAAATATTTTAGCCTGTGTGGGAGCCTTGGCATATCCCGATGCCTTTTTGTTGAGGATGTCCACATGGCTCATCCCTTGTTCTACAAGCATAGTACGAAGTATGAGCTCATATATCGCGTCCCCCAAGTATGCCAGGGTAAGTGCCGGGATCTGACGGATGTCGGTTACTTTTCCGGTTTTCAGACTGTCAGCTATCAGTTCGGTCTGAGCGATCTTTTCTTCAAGGTTGGTCATTTTTTTCCTTTTACACCTCATCAGTCTGCTTAGCAGACAGTATATCGGGTCATGCCAGGTGCCACTTCACGCCTTCTCTGGTATCCTCAAGTACTACGCCTTTTTCAAGGAGTTCTGCGCGGATCCTGTCAGCCTCAGCGAAGTTCTTTTCCTTCTTGGCAGCCTTACGCAGCTCTATCTGCTCTAAGATGTATTTCTCAAACTCAGCATCTACTTTAGGTGCTGAAGCTTCTTTTTCTACAGTCAGGTCAAGGCTTAATACCTTGTCAAAGCTTTCGATAAGGGCTAATTTATCCGCTGCACTGATATCAGCCTTTAATACATCGTAAACAAGTGTGGTCGCCATGGATGTGTTCAGATCGTTTCCTACAGCATCCTTAAACTTTGCGTCAAACTCGTCAAATACTTCCTTGTTTACAGCTCCGCCGTTCTTCCCCGCCTCAGCCTTTATCTCCAGGCATCTCTTTTTAAGCTTCTGATATGCGGTATTGGCATTCTTTAATGCATCAAATGAGAACTCCAGGGGCTTACGGTAATGAGACTGTAAGCAGAAGAATCTGTATACCAAAGGATCAAAGCCTTCCTGTTCTACTACCGATACGGTAAGGATGGTTCCCTTTGACTTACTGATCTTGCCTCCGGCATCATTTAAGTGATGTACATGGAACCAGTAATTGCACCACTTGTGTCCTAAGTAGGACTCACTCTGTGCGATCTCATTTGTATGATGGGGGAAGATGTTATCCACACCGCCGCAGTGGATATCCATGTATTCACCCAGATGCTTCATGCTTATGCATGAGCACTCTATATGCCATCCGGGATATCCTACGCCCCATGGGCTGTCCCACTTTAATGCCTGATCTTCAAATTTGGACTTTGTAAACCAGAGCACGAAATCATTCTTGTTTTTCTTATTGGTATCTTCGGTAACATCGTCACGTACGCCCACCATGAGCTCATCTTCGCTCTGCTTTCCGAATACATAGTAATCCTTTAGCTTACTGGTATCAAAATAGATGTTCTCTCCTGCCTTATATGCATAACCCTTTTCCAAGAGCACTTCTATCATATGGATGAATTCGGATATGCAGTTGGTAGCAGGCTCTACCACGTCGGGTGTCTTGATGTTAAGCTTTTTGCAGTCTGCGAAAAATGCATCGGTATAGAACTTTGCTATCTCCATAACTGTCTTGTGCTCACGC
>JAIKXA010000131.1 GCA_024684355.1 Lachnospiraceae bacterium | reverse complement strand
GAGATCTCACTTGACTTTCCAAGCTTCTTGATAGCTTCGTTTGCATCACGACGTACGTTTCTGATGGCCACTTTGGCATTCTCGCCCTTCTTCTTGATGTCCTTGGCAAGTTCCTTACGTCTGTCCTCAGTAAGCTCAGGGAATACCAGACGGATCACACGGCCGTCATCGGTAGGTGTGATACCCAGATCAGAAGCAAGTATAGCCTTGCTGATCTCTTTAACCATCTTAGCTTCCCAAGGCTGGATCTGGATGATACGTGCCTCAGGAACAGAGATATTTGCTACGGAATTAAGTCCTGAAGGTGTTCCGTAGTAATCAACCTTGATCTTGTCAAGCAGATGCGGATTAGCACGACCAGCTCTGATCGATGCATAATCTTCCTCTAAAAACTCGATAGTCTTCTGCATTTTTTCGTCATAAACCTTAATTCTTTCATCCATTGTAAACCTTACCTCCTCAATAATATCAATTTTTTATGATTTATATGATAACAAAAACAGATATGTTATTCAATGTCTTTATATAAATTTAACAACTTATTAAGCTGTAACTACAGTACCTGTGCAAGTACCTGTTGCATTTTCATATATGCCGTTAGGTCTGTTAAGTTTGAATATAAGCAGCGGCATCTTATTTTCCATACATACTACGGTAGCACTGGTATCGATAACCTTAAGCTTCTTTGCAAATACGTCTTCAAGAGATATTGAATCGTATTTAACTGCATTGGGATCCTTAACGGGATCTGCGGAATAAACTCCTTCGATACCTTCACCTGTAAAGTTCTTAGCCATAAGTATGATATCACAGTTAAGCTCAACCGCTCTGAGTGCTGTAGCTGTATCTGTTGAGAAATAAGGATGTCCTGTACCTCCGGCAAGGAAAATAACTTTTCCTGCTTCCAGATCACTTACTGCTCTGTCCTTAGTAAACAGCTCGGAAATATCTCCGAATGTATAAGGAGTATAGATTGATGTCTTCATTCCGACGAATCTGAAGATCTCAGATACGTATACACAGTTCATAACGGTAGCAAGCATACCGATCTGGTCTGCCTTAAACCTGTCAATGGTCTCACTGTCACGGCCTCTCCAGAAGTTTCCACCGCCGATAACTATAGCGACTTGTACGCCTTCATCTACGATCTTCTTTACCTGCTCGGCAACAGATATGCATGTTGCTTCATCAAAGCCCTGCTTCTTGTCTCCGGCAAGTGCCTCACCGCTGAATTTAAGTAATACTCTCTTATACTTTCCCATTTTCTTGTTTCCCTTCTTGTTACATCTTGCTATATTTATTTAAGATCCTTCGCTTACGCTCAGGATGACAACAATCTGTCATTCTGAGGGCGAAGCCCGAAGAATCTTTAAGTATTAAAAATATCGTCCATATTGGAGTTGGAATATTCTTCCAATGAACAGAAGCCTTCAAGTACTGCACCGTTTATAAGCTGTACAGACTTAGCCTTGATATTGCCCTTGATAACTGCCGATGCATCAAGTATGACCGGACCTTTTACGTCCAGATTTCCCTTTACGGCACCTGCTATAACAGCAGCACCTGCGGTAATGTCACCTATGATGACCGTACCCTGACCGATTTTAACTGTACCATCACAGGTTATGTTTCCTTCTGTTCGCTGATCGTTAATAAATACGTCCGTAGCAAATGAATTACCGGTTACCTTACCTGATATGGTAAGCTTACCTTCACATGTGATATCACCGTTCACTGTACCAAGTACCAAAAGCGACCTGTCTGTTGAAATGCTGCCTGTAATGGTGGTGCCTTCGGTAATGATCATCATTTCGTCTTCGGCTTCATCATCGTCATAATCTTCATCATCAGACTCATCGTACTCTTCAGACTCTTCGTAAGCATCCTCAGTAACTTCGTCCTGACTTTGTTCTTCGTATCCGTCTGCCTTTTTTGCACTTGCTACAAAGTCCTTGGCAAATCCAAACGGATCTTCTGTAGTTATGGTTTCGGTATTTTTAGTTTCGTCAACGAGATCCTCAACGTTTTCAGCCACTTCGCTGACTGCTTCTGCCATATCACCGGCAGCAGTATCCGCAGCCTCACCGGCCGCCTCTACAGCTTCATCAAGCACGGCATCCACATTGTTTTCCAGATCTTTAAAGCCCAGGCTTTCTATAAAATTTTCGTCCTGGACAAAATCATTTTCAGTTTCTGATGAGTTATCATTCTCGGGTTCTATTATATCAAACAGATCATCTGCAGGACTCATCTTAACTCTCCTTAAGTTCACTATAGGTAACTAATTTCTTATATTTGATTATAATACAATCACTTTTTCATGTCTACATTTATTTCGGGAAGTCCCGGCTCTTTTAACAGCCCCTGTTTGGCCAGTTTATCGGCCATATCATTGTACTTATCGTTAGAGTGAGCTTCAACTTTTTTAAAGCTGATCTCGATGTCTCCCATCTTGCCCCTCATCCAATCGCGGTAGCTTCTTGTAAGATCGTTTTTAGCCTTCCATGCTCCTGTTACCCAGCATTCAATGCCTGAATAGTCGTAGCATATCAAAAGCTTAGTGTAGCCGCGTATGAGTGCCAGTCTTACGGCAAACATGGACCCGATCATTTCTCCTGCTACATTCCGCTGTAAAAGAGCATCCTCTCTGTCACCGGAACCGCAGTACTCCTCGGTACTTCCGTCATCATGTATCAAAATACATCCGTAAGCGTATTTTCCTGCTTCCGGATTAAAGCTTCCGTCCACATAGCAGACAGCTTTACGTTCTATCTTTGCTGTTGCTGCTGGGGCTTCGGCTTTGCTGTCTTGTCTACTTTTGTACATATATAAAGATCCTGTTCGTTAGATAACTTAAAACTGCCTTGTTTTATATAGATATTAGCCTGTGTAGCCTGATGTACGGACTTAAGCTCTGCTCTTAAGCCTGAAGTAAGTACAAATGCTATGATCAGACCTACAACTATGGCTATAAGTATAGGATATACAAATTCCATATCGGTATCTCCTTTCGGAATATTCTGCTTTTAAGATTTTACTGTTGTCATCCTGAGGGCAAAGCCCTAAGGATCTTATTTATTCATTAATAAGTACGCGATTATAAATACGATAACTGCCGCTATTACAAAGTACAGCAAAAAGTACTTCCAGAACTTGCCCTTATCCATAGGCAGGTCACCGACAAACTTTCCTGTCTGTCCGTTCATACCGAATACAAACTTCTGACCGTTCCATGAGGTATTAAGTATCCACATAGGAAGAAGTACGTACTTATATGAGCCGTCTCTGAGCCTGATATTGGAATTCTCAGTCTCAACAGTATCGTAATCTTTTACAGTGCTTCTAAACTGCTGGATGGTACTGTTCTTGATACGTACATTGGCACGTTCAACGCTTTCATCAGCCGATACATCATATTTATCTGCAAGATATCCGGAAAGATAAGCAGTCATGAAATCTTTCTTCTCTTCGAACTTAAACGGCTCTAACGAATCCATAAGGTCGTCTGCCATTTTCTTTGAAGCATCGACAGGGATATTTTCAAATGCTAAAGAACCTGAACGGAGAACTGTATAATACTTAGTCTCCTTGTAGTTGTAATCAGCATCGCTCCAACGTCTGACTTTGGTACATTTATATCTTATATCTGCATCCGCACCTGAATTAAAGAGCCAGAAAGGTACATAAACACCTGTAACCTCATCAATGTGGTTCTGTGAAGAGAATGCGGAAGGAAGCAGCCTTTTACCCTGGAAGTGCTTGGTAAGGGCTTCTTTTGCAGCATTTTTGTCAAGTTTAAAGGGTATAATGAAATCAGGTTTAAGATTGCCTGCGAAATTGTTCATCATAACGATCGGATTACCGCAGAAAGGACACGCTGAAGCAGCCGTTGTCTCAGCCGTAACAATCTCGGCACCGCAGGACTTACAATGATAAGCAGCCATGCCGGTCATATCTTCTCCGCTCCAGCTCTGGCCTTCATAAGAGTTCCAGGTCATGGACTCGGGCTCTTCTTTATCAAGTGCCTGGTCCAGATCCTTTAAGGATTCCATTTCGAATTCTGTGTCACAGAAAGGACACTTCATTTTACCGATAGAACTGTTAAACTCTATCGAACCGCCGCAACACGGACATCTGTATTCCTGTAAACCCATTTTGATTCTCCTTGAAAATATTTTGTATTTTCCAGCCCTCCCCTTGAGGGGATATATCGATGCACATAGTGCGAAGACATATCGAGCCACGGAGTGGCTATGACTGATCGAGCCACGGAGTGGCTTGATGCCGTCCCGGCGAGGGATGCCGTCCCGGCGAGGGATGTCGTCCCTGGCGAAGGGAAGGTGCCCCGTAGGGGCGAATGAGGTGTTTATACATTCCACCTCATCAGTCAGCTGCGCTGACAGCTTCCCCTCAAGGGGAAGCCTTTACATAGCTATACTAATACTTACAAATAGCCTCAAGACCACAATCCTGAGGCTATTTGAAGTAAGATCAATTTAAAAGTTATTCGGGCTTCTTCTCACCGCATGTCTGGCAGAAGTTACCTGTGTTTACAGCACCGCACTTAGCGCATGTCCAAGAAGCGGGAGCTTCGGGCTTCTTCTCGCCGCACTGCTGGCAGAAGTTACCTGTATTCTCAACACCGCACTTAGGGCACTTCCAAGCAACTGCGGGAGCGGGTTTCTTCTCACCACATGTCTGGCAGAAGTTGCCTGTATTCTCTGCACCGCATTTTACACACTTCCATGTGTTTGCTGCTGCAGCGGGAGCTGCTGCGGCCTGAGCCTGTGCTGCGGCTGCCTGTTCCTGACCTGCCTGAGCATAAAGAGCATTGATGGTATTGCCGATGCCGCCGTTCATACCGCCGCCGATCATACCAACGCCGAACATAGCGTTAGCTGCACCGTTGGGGTTCTTAGCTGCATCCTTAAGAGCCTGAGCCTGTGCTGCTGTAAGAGCTGCTGCACCAAGACCTGCATGCTGAT
>JAIKXA010000087.1 GCA_024684355.1 Lachnospiraceae bacterium | reverse complement strand
TAGATCAAACACAATTGCTACACAATTAAGGATTAATATTTGAACATGATAAAAAACACGTAAAAAAACAAATTTTATAGAAAATATAAATACGGGAGGACGAATAAATGAGTGCAGAGGAAAAAAAGAAATTTAAAAAATGGAAGATCTTTTTAATGACGGTAATTGCCGGGATAATCATAGGAGTCGGAACTGCAGCAATATTCATTTATATAAGAACTAAAGACAGTAAGCCATCCGGAGTAATGAAATCGGATGTACAAAGTGACTTGACCGATAAAGATTCTGACGGCAATGAAAGCAATACAGCCGATAAAGTTAATCCGGATAAAAACAATACCGATCAGAGTGTAAAGAATTTAGAGGTATCCAGCTCAAATGTTTCGGCAGTAGTTGAAAACATGATACCCTCTGTAGTATCGGTTAAATGTTCTGAGGCTAAGACAGGCAGATCGTCCGGTTCATATGATCCGTTTGGCTCATATGATCCGTTTGGCTCATATGATCCTTGGGAAGACTTTTTCTATGATTACGGATATGGCACTTCGACATCAAGTCTTTCAGGCACAGGATTTATAATAGGACAGAACGGCAATGAACTTCTGATAGTCACCAATAACAGTGTATTGACAAACGCTGAAAAGATATCTGTTATATTTAACAGCGGTCTTGAGTTGGAAGGATCTGTAAAAGGATCGGATACGTATTACGATATTGCCGTGCTCTCAATAGACATGAATGCACTTGACGAGGAAACTCTAGGCAGTATAAAGATAGCTACTTTAGGAAGCTCAGACAGTCTCAGTGTAGGAGATATGACTATTGCTATAGGTAATTCACTCGGAAACGGACAGTCGATAACAGTCGGATATGTCAGCGCATTAAACAGGACCCTGACCATAAATAACAGAGAAATGAAACTGCTTCAGACCGATGCGGCTATAAATGACGGTAATAACGGCGGTCCGCTGGTTAATATCAACGGTGAAGTTATAGGTATAGCTTCGGAAAAATACACGATTTATTCCGGCAGCAAGGTTGAAGGTATGTGTTATGCTATACCGATATCCGATGTAATACCTGTTATCAATGAGCTTATGAACAGAGTTGAACTTGATGCTGAAGAATCCGGTTACCTCGGTATTGAGGGTAAAGAGATCAGTGATTCTTATGCAAACTCATTCGGTATGCCCAAGGGTGTATATGTATATGCTACAGAACCGGGCTCACCTGCTGAACAGGCAGGCATCCGAGTAGGAGACATTATCACAAAGGTTAACGGAAGATCCGTAGTTAATATGGACCAGGTAAAGGAAATCCTTTCATATATAAGATATGGTACAGAGATAGATCTGACAATAGCTACAGTCGGTCTTTCGGCTGACGGATACGAAGAAAAAACCGTAAAAGTAACTCTCGGCCAGAAGTCAAATATAGAAAGACGCAGAAGATAATAAATTTATTGCTTTTATTTTTCAAATGTTTGTGGTAATATAGTGTCTGTAAAATCTATCAGGAAAAGAGGAAGTCCTGTAAAGATATACAGGCAGTTGAAATGACAGATAAGAAAAAGATAGAAAAAGCAGTAAAACTTCTTATAGAAGGTATGGGAGAAGATCCCAACCGTGAAGGACTGAAAGACACACCCAGACGTGTGGCCGGCATGTATGAAGAAGTACTGGCCGGCATGGATGGGGATGCAAAGGAGCATCTGTCCAGACAGTTTAATGTTGAAGGCAGTGATATAGTACTGGAAAAGGACATTACGTTCTACTCATTGTGTGAGCATCACCTGATGCCTTTCTTCGGAAAAGTACATATAGCTTATATCCCTGAGGGAAAGGTGGTCGGTTTAAGTAAGCTTGCACGTACCGTCGAAGTATATGCGAGACGCCTGCAGCTTCAGGAGCAGCTTACACGCCAGATAGCAGATGCAATAGAGGAAAATCTTTCACCCAAGGGTGTCATGGTGGTAATAGAAGCAGAGCATACCTGCATGACCATGCGCGGAGTGAAAAAGCCCGGCTCACAGACAGTTACAACGGTCACAAGGGGCGAGTTTAAGAAAAATGCGGAATTGCAGACAATAGTACTCGATTCCATACGTAGATGCTGAAACTGACTTAAGGAAACTTAAGCGGTTTCAGTATTTGTTATGTCTAAAAGAAATAATGAGGTTATAAAATGATCATAGGCAGTAAGGTATTCGACCCGGGACATACATATATTATGGGCATTTTAAATGTAACGCCGGATTCTTTTTCAGACGGAGGATGTTATAATACGCTTGATAAAGCTTTAAAACATGCTGAAGAGATGATAGCCGAAGGCGCCGATGTGATAGATATCGGCGGAGAGTCGACCAGACCGGGATATACACATATATCCGTAGACGAGGAGATAAAACGTACGGCTCCTGTTATAGAGGCAGTCACAAATGCATTTGATATACCTGTGAGCATTGATACCTATAAGCCGGCAGTGGCTGAGCAGGCAGTGCAAAGCGGCGCGGCTCTCATTAATGATATTTGGGGGCTTAAGGGCGAGGATCTTCTTGCGCCCGATTCCGGTATGGCGGAGGTTATAAAGAAATACAATGCTTCCTGCTGTATAATGCATAACAGGGTTTTAACGGAAGAACTGCAGGAAAAAGAGAGACTTGCACATTTTTTAATCTCCGATGTTATAATAAAAGAACTAAATGAGAGCCTTGATATAGCATACAGGGCAGGCATAGATAAAAACCGTATACTTCTGGATCCCGGTGTTGGTTTCGGAAAAACATATGAGGATAATGTAAACACAATAAAAGAACTTGAAAAGATCTGTGATGCCTTTGAATTACCCATGCTGCTCGGGACCTCTAAAAAGTCAGTCATAGGGCTGACACTCGGTGTCGATAAGAGTGAGAGACTGGAAGGTACTTTAGCCACGACAGCCAGGGCGGTCGATGCGGGATGCATGTTTGTCAGGGTGCACGATGTTAAAGCAAATGCCAGATTTATAAAGATGTATGAAACTGTAGCAAGGACCGGACGTTTTTAGAAAGGACAGGGTGATGAGATGGACGTAATTCATATCAAAAGACTTGAGATTTTCGCGAATCACGGCGTTATACCGGAAGAAAACACTCTCGGACAGAAGTTTATAATATCCGCAGACCTTTATAAGGATCTTCGTAAAGCCGGCAGAACCGATGACGTTGAAGAAACCGTTCATTACGGTAAAGCTGCAGTACTGATCAAACAGATATCGGAAAAGTCCGTATTCAGACTCATAGAGAAGCTGGCTGAGGAGATAGCCGATGCACTTCTTAAAAACTTCCCTGTGGAAAGAGTAAAGGTGGTTATTGAAAAACCCTGGGCACCGGTTAGGCTGCCTTTGGATACGGTGGCAGTAGAGATAGAGAGAAGTTGGCATACGGCATATCTTTCCATAGGCTCAAATATAGGTGAACGGGAGAAGTTCCTGGATAACGCGGTTAAAAAACTGGACAATAAGATCGATACCAGGGTGACAAAAGTATCAAAGTACATTGAGACTGAGCCTTACGGAAATGTACAGCAGGAAAAGTTCTTAAACGGCTGTGTGGAAATAAGGACGCTGCTTACACCTTCGGAGCTTCTTAAGAAAGCCACCGAGATTGAGAAGGAAGAGGGAAGGATAAGGACTCTTCACTGGGGACCGAGGACTTTGGATATAGATATTCTTCTTTATGATAACGAGACAATATATACCGAAGACTTAAAGATACCGCATATCGATATGCATAATAGGATGTTCGTACTGGAACCTCTGTGTGAGATAGCTCCCTATGCTTATCATCCGGCACTCGGAAAATCCGTTATGAGGCTTAAACAGAAGCTTGAAAATAAGCTTTGAGAATACATTGCGAATTTAGTAAAAAATATGCAATAAAACGTTAAATATTTCTTGACCAAACGGGAAAAAAATAATAAAATATGATACAAAGGGAAGAATGCGCATATGCGTCCGGCAGGACCGTTTTTCGCATATGCTGCTGACCGTTTAATTATTTTACAGAAAGGGGTTTACTTATGATTATCAAAAGTGTTTTTGACAAGGATTTTAAGAAGTACGGCAAGGTAGTCGAAGGTATCGACTGCAAGGAACTGCTCGATGTACTGGCTACAAAGCCCATGCCTGCTGATGCTGTTGTTTATGTGGCAGGAGATGCAGATCTTGAGGCTACCAAGACAGCTAAGGAGTATCAGGACAGTTTCTACGGCGGACTTCCCATCCAGGTAGGATATTGCAACGGTAACAACCATCTGCTTAATGCAGTTGAGTATCACAGATGTTCAGAAGTTAATATCGCTCTTTACGATATGATCCTTCTCATAGGCGATCAGAGAGATATCGAGGATGATTTTACTTATGACACATCCAAAATCGAAGCTTTCAAGGTACCCGCAGGCGTAGCAGTTGAAATGTACGGAACAACTCTTCACTATGCACCTTGTACAGCTGAAGGCCAGCAGGGCTTCAGAGGCATTGTAATCCTTCCTAAGGGAACAAATGCAGATATTACCGATTATCCGGACAGAACAGCAGAAGACAAGCTTCTTATGGCTGAGAACAAGTGGCTCATCGCTCATAAGGATGGCGGCTGCGGCGACAGAGCATTCATCGGTCTTAAGGGCGTGAACGTTTCGGTATAAAAAAAGAGCATTACACCTAAGGCTTCCCCTTGAGGGGAAGCTGTCAGCGTCAGCTGACTGATGAGGTGGAATAAAAATATATAAACAAGGAGACAAAAATGCTTTATATAGGCGTTGATTTAGGAACATCAGCCGTTAAGCTCCTTCTCATGGAAGGCAACGGCGCTATCAAGAAAATAGTATCAAAGGAATATCCTTTATACTTCCCGAATCCCGGCTGGTCCGAGCAGAAGCCCGAAGACTGGTGGACACAGGTGATCGCAGGTATCAAAGAACTTACAACAGAATGTGATAAGTCACAGGTTGCAGGTATTTCATTCGGCGGACAGATGCACGGACTTGTTATCCTTGATGAGAATGACAATGTTATCCGTCCCGCTATCCTTTGGAATGACGGACGTACCCAGAAAGAAACAGATTACCTCAATAACGTTATCGGAACAAAGAAACTTGCCGAGTATACAGCAAATATCGCTTTCGCAGGCTTTACAGCTCCCAAGATCCTTTGGGTTAAGGCTAATGAGCCCGACAATTTCGCTAAGATCAAGAAGATCATGCTTCCTAAGGACTATATCGCTTACAAGTTAAGCGGTACATTCTGTACTGATGTTTCTGATGCATCAGGTATGCTCCTTCTTGATGTTAAGAACCGTAAGTGGTCACCCGAGATGCTTGAGATCTGCGGTATCACAGAGGCTCAGCTTCCCAAGCTTTTCGAGAGCTACGAGACAGTAGGTACATTAAAGGCCGATATCGCAGCAGAGCTTGGTTTCGGTACATCCGTTAAGATCGTTGCAGGAGCAGGCGACAATGCAGCTGCAGCAGTCGGAACAGGTACCGTTGGCGACGGAATGTGCAATATCTCACTCGGTACATCAGGTACAGTATTTATTTCCAGCAAGAACTTCTCAGAGAATGACAACAATGCCATCCATTTCTTTGATCATGCAGACGGAACATATCATCTTATGGGATGTATGCTTTCTGCAGCATCATGCAACAAGTGGTTCATGGATGAGATATTAAAGACCAAGGATTATGCAGGAGAGCAGAAGGATATCACCGAGGATATGTTAGGAAATAACAAGGTTTACTTCCTGCCTTACCTTATGGGTGAGCGTTCACCTCACAACAATCCCGATGCACGTGGTACATTCATCGGTATGTCAATGGATACCTCACGTGAGGACATGACACTGGCAGTACTTGAAGGCGTAGCATTCGGTCTTCGTGATTCCGTAGAAGTAGCAAGAAAGCTTGGTATCAAGCTTGAAAGAACAAAGATCTGCGGCGGCGGTGCAAAGAGTCCTCTTTGGAAGAAGATAATTGCCAACGTTATGAACATGAAGGTTGATGTTATCGAGAGCGAGGAAGGTCCCGCACTCGGCGGCGCTATGTTAGCCGCTGTAGCAAACGGCGAGTATGCTTCAGTTGAAGAAGCAGCAGCTAAGCTCGTTAAGATCATCGATACTGTTGAACCCGATCCCGCTATAGCAGCAAGATATGAGGAGCAGTATAAGAAGTTCGTACAGATCTATCCTGCATTAAAGGATATTTATACACTTATTAAGTAATTATATTTACGTTTATACACCTCATCCGCCCTTTTGGGACACCTTCCCCTCTGGAATACCGGACTTATTGGCTTCCCCTTCAA
>JAIKXA010000067.1 GCA_024684355.1 Lachnospiraceae bacterium | reverse complement strand
GCTGGAAAACAGGCGGTTCATGGAAGCATAGATCATGATCTTGAGCATCTGACGCGGAGTCGCCTGATTTTTTCGGATTCTGTCATAGGTAGCATAGAGTTCCGAAAGATCCATTCCCTCCACAAATGCACTCAGAAGGCGGACCGGGTCATCAGCCGGGATCATGATTTCTGTTTCGATTGGAAGTTTGATTTGATAATAGCCTCGATATGTGGTATAATCAGGCTGTAAATGTAATGGAGTTCGCATACCATTATTTTACAATAAAGCCCGGACTTTTAAAAGCCCGGGTCTTTAATTTTATATGAAAAATTTGATGAATGGTCGGATTTCGTTTGAAGAAAAAGACTGCCGCACTTAGTGCGACAGCCCCTCTTATTATTCTTAAGCATATGCGCTTTATTCTCTTTTATCTTTTCCTGTACACCGTGTCATACCACATCCCGTGTACCGTTGCTGTCCCGCTGGGACTGAGTTTCACTGTGTCCCAGATACTTTTACTGCTTTGGAAACCATATATCTGCTTCCTTTTGTTTTTCCTTACGAATC
This sequence comes from Lachnospiraceae bacterium, assembly GCA_024684355.1. GTDB lineage: Bacteria > Bacillota > Clostridia > Lachnospirales > Lachnospiraceae > RUG11977. The sequence continues at coordinate 8,534 of JAIKXA010000067.1, read as the reverse complement.
CCTTTATCTTCTCCAATATCATCGCATCCTCCCCTTAGAAACTTACCGCATAATACTTTTCCATAAAACTTTCGCTGCTGGTCAGATGGAATCCGTTGCAGTACTCACACCAGTAATAATCTAGCTTCTTGCCGCGTTCCCTTTCAAATATCTTTCTATACTTGTTAGCTGCGTGCTCGTCGCGATATCTCTTCTTCCTGCCACACTGTCTCCAAATTTTGTATACCATATTTTTGTCCTCCTTAAGGTGTGTATTAGCTTTTGGCTTTTTTAGCCTATCCATATGGTACACTATAATAAGTCCCATTTATGGGACTTATTATAAGAAAATTGGAACTAAAAATGTTTTTTATAATTGCCTTAATTTTAAATTTTTAAAGCTATGTTTTCTTTGAATCCTAAAACAAAAAAGATCGTTCCTGCCAGCTGACAAGAACGATCATGCTTCACTCCAACATCTTCCCTTTAAACTCTTCTATCTCTTCATCCGTAACCCCCAGCTGCTCGATGTAATCATCTCCCATCTCGCTCCAGGCGGCGCTCAGATATGCCTCGTCTGCTATGAAGGCACGATATACACCTTGGGCGACTTCTTCGCCGTGGCTTTCTTTCACTTTCTCACGTATGGCTTCGGCCTTAGGGATATTGACTTCGTTTGTTTTTAAGTAATCCTCCATGATCACATATCTATCCACACCCAGTATCTCAAGAATGAGCGCGGTGGTGAGACCGCAGCGGTCTTTTCCTTCCGAGCAGTGCCAAAGTATGGCTCCTGTTGAGTAGTCATGCGCCATTATTTCCGATACGACTTTTTTAAAATTGTCGCGGCACTCCCTGACCAGCCATCTGTATAATGAGCTCATATCGGGCGGACCTTTTCTCTCCGCTTTCTGTTCGTGACTTATACCGGCAGTGATATGTTCAAATATCGGTATGGGCAGATACTGCCTGCCGCACGGACAGTCAGGTTTTTCATCTCTTTCACCCGGTGTCCTTAAGTCTATGATCGCGGATATCCTGTTCACGTCCTGCTCTTCTGCCTGTGAAAGGTTCGCCGAACGTACAAGGCATCCTTTTTTTATTGTTTTCCCGTCTTTAGTCTTAAGACCGCCCAGATCTCTTATATTACTTATCATATTTCGTTCCTTTTAATACTTATTATGTACTTTTTCCGCAAAGCACATCATGTCTTTTACTTCTATCACCGTGCCGTCGTCGAGCACTGCCTTGCCGGTCATTTTGCCGAATACCTGATGCTGGTCGCTTACGAGCACCTTAAAGTCTATGTTGGCGGCTCTGTCCAGTACGGGGGTGAATTCCATTTCAAATCTGCCGTCGGATGAAGTAAATGTCCAGGTATCCATAATGTTTTCCGGGATGTGGAATTCCACGTCATCAAGTTTATGCACCTTACCGTCATAGAATATGGCATTCTCTGTGGCTGCCGAAGTATTTCCGAAACCGTATCCGATATTAAATCCGAAGCTCTTCCCGTTTATATCGGCGTTTCCCGAGCCCCAGAGCCAGGTATTGTCGTATGTCCACACGCCCCTGCCCCAGTCCAGGGTACCGAAATCGGTCGCGGGATCGAATACGTATTTCTTTCCGTTAAACTCCATGTATCCTGATGCACGCATGGTGTTTATCTTCTGGTTGTAATAAAATGCATGCTTTTTGTCCCATGGCGTAGCTATGACCATCGACTCCATGTCAGGCTGCTCCAGCGTTATATCGCAGGTAAACGGCTTTCCCTCGCAGAAGTTTTCAAATCTGCATCTGATACGTCTTTGACCGTTCCCCACATTGAACCGCATATTGAGGCGCTTGTCGTGGTATTTCACAGAACCTCTTTCAGAGCTTTCAGGTAGGTGCAGCCTGCCCAAAGGTAAAGTATTTAGTACTGTCTCTGTGTGCTCCCATGGCATGTCGTCAAGCTTCAGCAACGATACCGACTGCAGCCCGATATAACCGTCATCCGAAATAGTGAATGCTCCGGCAAATCCCTGCCCCATCACGAGGTAGTAGTCCCACTCTTTTATCCTCCATTTGGGGGCCTTTATCATCTTGCGCTCATACGTCTGTACCATCCGCCTCGACCATCCGGGCTCCACAAGTTCGCCATTTTCGTCAAGCAGCGGATGTATTTCTGTTACTTCGTGATTTCTAGCCATTTTCTTCTCCTCCTTGTAACACCGGTGACTTTTTGTATTGAATGGGATTTACGAGTAATACTGCTCTTCCATATGGTAGATTACCCCATCCATGTACGTACATACAAAGTCATGATAATATTCAAAACTATTTCCATCCGGATCCGAATAACGTATAGGGAAATAATACTCTGCAGGATTATACATATCAATAATGGTCTTAAATTCCGAAAGCGTTAACAAATACCGTTCTACACCGGTGTGCTTCTTCAGATATATGATAGGGCAGTCTTCCGATATTTTCATGACTACTTCTTCACCATAAGGTACTAAACCTTCTTCCACTTCATAATCAGCAGGATCATTGCTCATTTCACCGGAGTCATTATAAACGCGTGCAGGATCAAAATAACCTCTTAAGACCACAGTCCCGTCCTCTGCGATCGATATGATCTCAAAGTTCTGTTTTTTTATGTCTTCCTGTGTTTTACCAAGCTTTGCGGCAGTATCAGCCAGTTTTTCCATGGTTTCGTCTCGAAGTGCCCAATCTTGCTCAACATCCAGATGTTTGTCTTCAGAAAAATCCACGTCTACTGCAGGCAATCCCATTCCCCAGTTCCTGATAGTGATATCGGATGGTTCAAAGACTCCCTTGCCCTTATAAGCTACATCTGAAAGTACGATGGGTGCATATTTTTTATCATACACGTTTTCCCCGTCTTTTACCGGCAGATTGGCACGGAATACAGCCTTAAAGCAGTCTTTACCGGATTCTAATTTTTCAGCATCTAAAACACAGAGATATTTGAGTTCGTAACCTTTGTCATCAATTGTATATTCACACTTTATTTCCAGTGCATTATCCCCGGCAATCGAGAACACAGCATTATGATCATCCTCCGGGTCCACAGTTAATGCAAGCTGAGTCTTGATATAGTCTGCTGCACATGAGGCATCAAATTCATAGACACTGTAATCAGAGGAACCTTCCGGTCTCTCGGCAATAAACAAATGGTCATATTCATGGTATATACCGTCTTCGAAGGTTCCCAGATCGGGGATTATCACATATTCATTTATTCCGTTATCATCATAATCAAATGAAAACAAACCGGTGACCCGATAATCTATTCCGATAGGAAACTCCAGAATATGTATATCATCTTTATCAATCAAGATATTCATATTAAGAGGATCAGTCTTAGCATCATTAATTGCATAAAAATCCATTTCAAAAATCGAAGAGATGTCGGTGCAGGAAAGTCTTTCTATCCCGTAACCATATTCCTGATTACTGAATGGTATTTCATCGATATAATAACTTTCTAAATAACTTTTGATGTGTTCGGGACGTATTGATCTGATTGCTTCATTAGTCTCTCCGTCCTTTAGTATTACCATATTTTCTGCCAGTTCTTTAAGCTCATATTTATCTAAAGAAACCGTGTCATTATCAAATTCTGCAGGAGCCTTCCAGACAAATATATGATCTCTGGAAAAAATACTGCATGCATATTCGCTTTCATCACCAAGTAAAGCCCATGCACTGTCGATATCCGAAACGGTAGTTATCCTCAAAAATTCTTTTTGTGATGCATCCTTTAACACCACACTGCCGTCATAATCAACGCTGACAGATATCTTTGAACTGTCAGTTCTCCATTCTTCAGGGAGTTCAAACTTATACCAGTTTGTCGTTATTTCCGTGATGATCCCCTCCGGAGTCTCGGTAACAACCGGTGTAGGTGTTTCTTTGACAGCTGACGTCGGTCTGATCACCGGTGTAGGCAGGTCACTTATGTCCGGCTCCGGTCCGTTATATCTTAGCTCACCATCGACAAATTCTAACTTGCCTACCGCCCCGTCACGCATGTTACGTCTTCCGAAATAAGCTTTTTTAGCGTATAATACACCATCCTCTACAGAATTGATCCAATAATCATACTTCCCTCTGTCCTGTAACTGATAGCCTTGCCCGTTTTCTATATCATAGACAAATATGCCTGTGGATACTATACCGCTTCCATGTGTGACCGAATCACACAGATCGGGCTTTCCGTCTCCGGTGACATCAAAATAAATGTACCTGTCCAACAAAAATCTGCCCATAGCAACTGTGTGCTCGCATATGTACTCCTTGAATGCAGCCACCACTTCCGGATCCAGGTCTTCTCCTGTGATATGGTATTTATCTTCGTCATCCGATTCCGGTATTACACTTGCCTCCGGCTCCGGGGGCACACTCGCTACCGGCTCCCTACGTCTGTCATTTTCTTCTGTATTATCATCCTTCGAGCACCCGCCGATAAGCATCGAAACTGTCAGGATTATTATAAATAACGGTAATAAAACTTTTTTCTTCATACGTATCCTTCTCCTTTTGTACAAAGATATAATCATTATAGCACACATTTATCCGAAATGACAACTTTCTATTATAGGAACGATTTACTGATTGATTGTCATCCTGAGAGGGCGGAACCATCATGCCGTAGGAATGATATATATTGTTCCAACCGACCTGCCGCCGAACAAAGTGAGGGGGCAATTCATTAATACGCAGCGAAGGATCTTTTCAAAAAAAATTAAAATATTTTACTTTTAGTCACGTAATTGTAAGATTAGGTGTTTATCATCTAATACAAAGCTTAGGAAAGGAGGGGCCGCTCATGAATGTCTGGACAGAAAATATATTAAACGGATTTATTACATACTTTAGTATACTTCCGCTTATTGTCCTCATTACCGCTTTATTTGTATACATGAAAAAAGGCAGCGTCAGACTTGTCCGTTTTGTTGGTGCACAGTGTCTGGTGCTTTATTTCATATGCCTTATCGAGATAGTGCTGTTCCCCCTTCCCACCATGGAAAAAATCGCTTCGATGCACGGATATAACGGACAGTTCATCCCGCTCAAGTTTGTTTCCGACATTTTAAGAGACAGATCTTTGGAAAGCATCCTCCAGGTGCTTCTCAACATACTTATGACCGTTCCGTTTGGATTCTTTTTCAAGTTTTTCCTGAACATGAAAAGAAGGAACATCATCTTACTGACATTCCTTCTTTCATTAATTATCGAATTGTCACAGCTTACCGGACTGTTTTTCACATATCCGGGTTCATACAGACTTTTTGATGTGGATGATCTGATGACCAACACCCTGGGCGGTTTCTTAGGTACGGTACTGGCCAACAACATCAATGACCTCATGCCCGACCTGGATAAAAACACCTATGTAAGTCTTGATACTCTTGTGAAATGATCTAAGGGAGCGGATCTCCCGCTCCCTCTTATTCCGTCTTCCGGCACATGTCAACGTGCACTACACCTTCCTCCAGATATTCATCCGAGGTAATCGAAAATCCAAATCTCTCATAAAACGCCACCGCATGTTTCTGAGCATCCATCACGATTTTCCTGCACCCGGTTTTTTCAACGATGACTCTGATCGCATATTTCATTAGCTCTGTACCGATCCCTGTACCATGCGGTACTGCCAAAATTCTTCCCACTTTCATAGTTTCATCATCCACCGGGTAAGCTCTCAGATATGCACAGATGCTTTCACCCACTGTGGATGTATTAGCCGTGATGCCGTTATGTTCTATTGTCGCTGATTCTTTTTTCATTGCAAAAATGTGGAGGCTTTTATAGTCCACCATATCAGGGTCCACACAGTGTATGCCCTGTTCCTTGATGAACACCTCTGCTCTCGCGCGCAATATCTCATATACTTCACGTCCGGTAAGCTCATCAAAAGTTTTTACGGTCCATTTTATCGGTTCCATACCCCCTCACCTTTCCATATGCTTTCATTTCCCGGCGGCGTACTACAGCTCTATCAGCCTTAGTAAAATCCTTCTTTCTTACTTTCACACCGATTCTTTAAGTATTATAGGCTAAAATCCGTTTGTTTGCAAGGAAACGTTGCCGCCTGATGTCTGCTTTAGGTCGCTTCATTAGCCGAACTAAGAAAAATGTCAAATTTTTAATTGAAAGCATCAGCCATATAATATATAATCATGGTTGTGAGTTAGGTATGTCAAGGGAAAAGGGGCTATAATATGAGCAAAGAGGAGATCTCTCGATCTTTAAGCGAACTGCGCGAGTTCTGCATAAAGAGCGGGATAGACGAAGAAGCATTGCTTTCTCCGGATAATCTGGACAGATATGTCGAAACTTCAATAGATGCTTACAGAAACTATCCGATGTTTATGTATGTTTTCAACGGAAATTACGATGAACAGACGCTTGCCCGCATGTTCAGAGTTGATTTTAAAAGCAGGAAGCAAAAGATGCTCGGAATATCAGACGGAGACTACGAGTCTTTGATACTGGTCGAGCCGCCCAAGGCCAAAAGAACGGGGCTGCTTCAATATTTAAACGCTGCTGATCCGCCGTCATATTCTCTTATGTTAAATCCCGCCACATACCGACAGGACTCATTCGAAAAATATGCCCTTAAAAAGAGAAAACCTTTTTTAGACGAAAAAACCTGGTATATTTATATATTCGCCACGAAAAAAGCATTCCAGCGTATGGGATACGGCAAAAAGCTGATGAAGGTACTGCTCTCCTTTGCTGACACAAACGGTTACCGGCTGTGCTTGGAGACCAACGCCACCGAAAACGTCACCATGTACAATCGCTTTGGCTTTAGCCTCGTGGACACATCAAACTATAAACAAAGAATGGCACATTATGTGATGCTGTATACAGGGAAAGTTAAATGAAACAAGAAATGAAACAGGGGACGGTTCTCCGTCACCAAAATTGGTGACAGAGAACCGTCCCCTGTTTCATCTTTCAATCTTATTTGGTCTTCTTTGCTGCTGCCTTCTTTGCAACTGTCTTTTTTGCTTCCGTCTTCTCAGCTTTCTTGGTTATAGTCGACTTCTCTGTTTTCTTTGCTGCGGTCACCTTCTCGGTTCCGACTTTCTTGGCACCGACAGATACCTTAGTCTTCTTTGCTGCCACCGGGCTTGAAAGAAGCTCAGCGAAATCATCGATCCTTGCTACGTTACGGAGCGCCTCTACATTCTGAGCTGCCACTTCTTCAATGATCCTCTTCTTACCTTCAACTAAAGAGATTATCTCTCCGCCTGTACAACGGATCCTCAGGTCATGATCAAAGTATTCATACGGCTGAACATCTACCTTGCCGTCCTTAACCTCGATGTAAAATGCTCCCTCACCTTCACCGTACACATCAACCTGCACTGCAAGATGTCCCTTTACGCCTGATGCATCAACTTTCTTTAATGCTTTCTTTACTTTCTCAACAATCTGTTCGTAAGTCATAATCTGCCTCCTTTCATCACCCCCATTTTATCTCTTTATATCCGATTTTTCAAGTTAATAATATAGGGAACGTTTTATTTCAGAATTTTCTTTATCTCTTCTTCCGATGCTTTCGGCAGGATTTTTTTGAAATGTTTGACTATCTTTTCGTAAGATTCTTCGGGTGTACTTTTATATACTTTGTCCGTAAATTTTGTCCCGAAAAGCTTCTCAGGTGTCGAGTACTCGGCAATACCCCACCCGTATTCGTTTCCGAATCTGTCGGTTTCATGTTTAAAATCACTTATTACAACATATCCGAGCTTCTGCAGTCTGGTGATGGTACCGTCAAATCCTTTTTTCCCGTTCTTACCGTAACTGCCCAAACGCTTCAATGTCTTTGAAAATACCGGTGCATTCTCATCCAAAAGCTCATACAGTTCTTTTTCATTTCTTGATGCGAGCCCGTCATCATATCTTGCATCAAAATCATAGCCGTCACGTCTGAAATTAGCAAAGTCCGGAAACCATTTAGCGCTTATATACATGGCCTTGTTCCTTAAGAACTTACCGTATGCACACTTCGCTTTTCTTATGACCGGCCCCTTCCATTCCCATGCTTCCCACGGGTCACTCCCGTCATACCAGCATCTGTGCTCAATGTGTTCTTCCAGAGAAAATCCATCTATCTCATTTGTGAAAAAAGGAACAAACCCAACCGTATCGATAAGTTTTACCAGCTCTTCCATGGACCCGATCTTAAAATTATCCGAATATGTCATAATCTCACTCCAAATCAAACAGACTCATCTGCTTATACTTCTCCGGGAATTCGCGCATAAACCCAAAACACTCATCAGGTGTTGACATCATCCCGTTTTTCCTGCATATATCATTAAATATCCTGTAAAGATTTTTCGCATTGGGGCTTGGTATCTCGTAAGCATTTCCAAATTCCCTGATGTATTTTTCCTTCAGCCCCGGAAAATGCTTGTCCAGTGCCGCGTAATAATACTCCCGGTCACCTTCCCTGAGGGTCAGTCCCATGCCGAAATCAATGATGCCTCTCACGCCTACCCGGGCACATTCATTCAGGATTGCAG
>JAIKXA010000005.1 GCA_024684355.1 Lachnospiraceae bacterium | reverse complement strand
TATTATACACCTATTTATAAAATATATCTACAATTATTTAAAATATAATAATTTGACTTACAGTACGCAACCCTTTTGAAGTATGACATTTGCATACTGGCTGGTCTCGGAAGTAGCTATAACGGCATATGCCTTCTTTGCTTCCTCATAGAAGGTGAAACGTTCAAGCTTCTGAATGACTTTGGTCCCGCGGGGTTCTTCCTTTTTTATCATCTTCTCATAGGTTTTCCATATGGACACATCTGCATCATCCCCCGGTACCCTTTCCATAAGGCTTACAGGCTTTTCTATGTACTGATCGAGAGGAAATACCTGAAGTATGGCTTCAAGTATCTCGGGTACGCCATGTCCGTCCATCCTTAAAACTATCCCGTTTTTTCCCATGGTCTCAGCCGGGAAGTTGCCGTCAGCTATGACTATGGTATCACTGTGCCCCATCTCACACAAAACCTTAAGTAATTCAGGTGAAAGCATGGGTGAAATTCCTTTTAACATATATAACCTCCTTAACATAATCCGTATCCATCCTTTTATAAGATCCTTCGTCGCTATGCTCCTCAGGATAACATATTGTATCCGGATATAATTATGTAATCCTTCTCATTTGATATTTCATAACATATTATCAATATACGGCATGGGCTTTAATTCTTTAAACCCATAAAACTTCATGGCGTTTTCTCCTAAGAACATCCTCTTTTCTTCTACCGTCATCTTGGGAGTATCAAGGATGAACCTGACCGCACTCTTATATGTGATATCCGTCATGGTCCTGGGGTAATCGCTTCCCCACATAAGTTTGTCCATACCGCATATATCCCCGGCTTCTAAGATTGCATCTATCGCCGACGGATAAGGGTAAAACTCCTTATGGAACAGCCAGGTAAGACCTCCGCTCTCGATATATACATTCTTATTTTTTGCCAATGCTATCTGCTCCTGCCATCCGGGTGTGGTAACCATGCCGAAATGCCCGATAGCAATCCTTAGATTGGGACATTCATCTATCACTCTTTGCAGGCTCTCTGTCTGCTCATCTCCGTCAGCCATATCGATGGAGATGTATTTTCCGGCAGCCTCCGCAATTTTAAACACTTCAAGATGAGCCATCAGATCCTTATCTTTAAGGCGGCAGGCACATATCTTAACTCCGTCAAACTTATCAGGGGCAAATTCGTCCAGATGGTTCTGTCTGCAGGTTCCGGGGACTGTTTTTTCATTTCCGTTCTGCTTATCCATCTTTTCCCGGTCTTCTGTGTAACCCTCATCTTCATAAAGAGCGGTTATCCTAAATCTTTCCGGATATTTTGCCTTAACTCTTAACAGGTACTCATCCTGATTGCCGTCCAGATACTCCTGTGTCACAGCACAGGCATTTACACCCGCATAATCCATGTTTGCCAAAAGGCGTTCCGCGGTATTTCTGTTATCCTCCATATACGGAGGCATCATCTGATGCACTCCGCCCAAAAAGGAACTTTTTCCGTTGCCCAGGCTGCGAACCGGAAGATTCTGTACACACCCGTCCTGTTTCTCCCAAAGATGTAAATGCGCATCTATTATTACGAAATCCGACATATTATTTCCTCTATATTTCTGACCAATGTCTCATATGCATTGAGCATACCCTCGTTTTCCGCCTCTAAAAGTGCTATATTTTCTTCCTTTGCGGCATATTCCAGAACCTTTGCTTTTTCCGAAAAATCCAAAGCACCTATAGTCTTGGAGGTACCTTTTAATGAGTGGACCTTTATCTCATAGTTTTTAAGATCTTTCTTAAGCAAACTGTCCGAAAGTACTTCTTTTGTCTCGTCAAAAGCTGCTACATAGTCCTGTACTATCTCAAGATAAAAGCCGGTATCATTGGATGCATATCCGAGTCCCGTTTGCACATTAATCCCCGCTTTTTCAAGATCCCATATACTCGCCCGTCCGCTATCCTTCTTTTGGGCCGCTTTCTTAGGAGAAACCGGTACTTCTTTTATCTTTTCTTTCGGAAGCCATTTGCGGAAGATCGCGGTAAGCTCAAATCCATCAATAGGTTTCGTCAGATAATCGGAAAAACCGCTCTTTATATACATCTCCCTCGCACCTGAAATAGCATTGGCAGTAAGGGCAATGTAAGGTATATTCCCGACTCTGTCCGGATATTCGGTTTTCAGCTTTTCAAGCGTAGCTATACCGTCCATTTCGGGCATCTGATGATCGAGAAAAACTATATCGTAATTGTTTTTCTTTATCAGCTCTATAGCATCAAAACCGCTCGAAGCAGTATCTATGCTCATGAGTGACTGCTTGAGCAGCCCCTTAAATACCATAAGGTTCATAGGTACATCATCAACTGCCAGTACATGCACACCGGGAGCGGTAAAATCCTCCCTGTATACGTCAACTTCACTCTCCGTCTCCGGTATATCCACATCTATTTTACCTACAGGTACAGCATCTACAACTTTCTGCTCAAGCAGGAAGCTGAATACCGATCCTTTCCCGACCGTACTCTCAACCTCAAGCCTGCTGTTCATAAGCTTCAGAAATTTAACGGTTATTGGAAGTCCCAGACCCGTACCCTCGATTGTATGGGTTTGCTCCTCAACTCTCGAGAACTCTGAAAACAGCTTCTCTATATTGTCCTTTTGGATACCCATACCGGTATCCTTTACTTCAAAGTATAATTTTGCCTTATCGCCCTTTATATCATTAAGGTTTATATTCAGGACAACTTCGCCTTTTTTTGTATATTTTACGGCATTGGTAAGCAGATTCATAAGTATCTGCCCGATCCTGACCACATCACCGGACAGTTTCCTAGGGATCCTGCTGTCGATATTAAGCTTAAGATCCAGTCCCTTTTCATCAGCACGCGGCTTGATCATCCTGATAAGCTCCACTACAACTGCGGCACTGTCATATTCACCGTTTACCAGCTCCATCTTACCTGCTTCAACCTTTGAAAGATCAAGGATATCATTTACCAGTGAAAGAAGAGTCTGTCCGCTCTTTTTGATATTCGAGGCATAAGAATATATCTCTTTCTCATCGGTTTCGCGCAGTATCATCTCATTAAAACCGAGCATGGAGTTGATAGGCGTCCTTATCTCATGGGACATATTGGCAAGGAATTCACTTTTTACCCTGTTTGCAGACTGTGCCTCCTGCTTTGCCTTTTCAAGCTCATTAAGGGTGTTTATCAGCTTGCGGTAATCAGGAGTTTCAAGTGAGAACATAACCATAAGCAATGCTATGGGAATAACTCCGAACGTGAGATACAGCTCTGTAAGGAAAATCAGCTGTATGGTCATTGCAACAAATACAACTATTACAAATACCATACATGATATCCACTGTCTCTTAGAGAAACATCTGCGGTACAGAATGATGAATAACAGAGATGCGATCATAAATAACGCAGGAGCTATATATCCTACAACATAAAGGCTTCCGTGATGATATATCCCTTCCGCATCAAACGAAAACTGAAGTCCCGTAACGGGATTGGACAGCGAAAAAGCAAACAACAGTATTATCACCGTCCACCTGAAAATATCGTATATTTTATTTCTGTTGACCTCAGCTATGTAGCTTACAACATATCTTTCAAATGCTACAGCTGTCAGAAATCCGGCGATAAAATATCCCGAAGTCAGGATATGATTTACCACGTTCCATTCCGGTTTCTCTATCGAGATCGTAACAGCCGAAGCCATGTCCAATATCTGAGAAGCCAGGATCCAATATACCATTTTTAAAAATGCCTTATCACTTCTGGTCCTTGCCACATAATTCATTCTGAAATTGTAGGCTATGACCAAAGTAACTATGCTCCCCAAAATCTCAAAATCTATATTATACTTCATTAACTAACCCCGCATTTAATACCTTTACAACGTGACACCATCCTTAAATATGGCTATTTCACGGTATCCGTTTCTTTCATTGGCTGTTTCTTCACCTTCAGCCACGCTTAAGACATATTCTATAAGGTCCTGGCTTATATCGATACCGTCTATCATGGAACCGGCGTTAAAATCGATCCAGTCGGGCTTTCTTTCCGCAAGAGAATCATTGGTGGATATCTTTACTGTAGGCACCGGTGCTCCCAAAGGAGTCCCCCTTCCGGTTGAAAACAGTATCATATGACATCCAGCAGCCGTAAGATTGGTGACAGCCACCATATCATTTCCCGGCCCGTTTAGTAAATTCAAGCCCTTCTTTTTTACCGTATCTCCATAGTTAAGTACATCCACCACCTCGGCTCTTCCGCCTTTCTGAATGCAGCCGAGTGATTTTTCCTCTAAGGTGGTTATACCTCCCGCTTTATTTCCGGGAGACGGATTTTCATATATTTCCTGTCCGTGTTCGGTAAAATAATCCTTGAAATTATTGATCAGTGAAACTGTCTTTTCAAATGTTCCTATATCCGTACACCTGTCCATAAGTATGGTCTCGGCTCCGAACATCTCGGGCACCTCGGTAAGTACCGTACTTCCACCCTCAGCTATCAGGTAATCCGAGAACTGACCTATAAGAGGATTGGCTGTGAGCCCCGAAAAACCGTCAGATCCGCCGCATTTAAGTCCTACCTTAAGCTTTGAAACAGGTACCTCTATTCTTTCGAAGGTATCGGCATATGCTTTCAGCTCATCTATCAGCCTGATCCCTTCTTCTATCTCGTCATCAAAGTCCTGTGCATTTAAGAACTTTACTCTTCTTTCATCAACCGGACCAAGCACCTCTTTAAATGCCGCAATATTGTTATTTTCACACCCGAGTCCCAGTACAAGCACTCCTCCGGCATTCGGATGATTTATCAGCCCTTTAAGTATCTTCTGCGTCATTTTATGATCGCCGCCCAGCTGCGAGCACCCGTAAGGATGTGAGAAATAAAATGCACCGGTAAGCTTACTCAAAGTTTCAGCCACCTTATTGACACAGCCTACGGTATTTACTATCCAGATATCGTTTCTGATACCGATATCACCGTTTTCTCTTTTATAAGCCATGATAGTCCTGCCGGAAGGTAACGGCATATCATACTTTTTGAAATGATAGGAGTACTCAACCTTCTCCTTAAGATTAGTCTTAAGATTGTGAGAATGAACACTCTCGCCTTCCTTAATGCTTTGTGTGGCATGTCCGATCGGGAATCCGTATTTTATGACATTCTCCCCTTCTGCAATATCACGCAGAGCTACTTTATGTCCTGTCTCCACATCTACTGCCACATTGTCCGAAGGATGTATGATTATTGTCCCCATTCTTTTCCTGCTCCCTTTTTTGCCTGAATGTACTATTATAGCTTATACTGTCACTTTTCCGGTCACTGCCTGTTTTCAGCCCAACAACGTTTCGATTGTCTTACCCACACCGTTTTTCTGTATGGATTCATAATACTTTTCCACTTCATCCTTCATGAATGAAAGATCCTCGCCCCAGTACTGCTCCTTCTTTAAGATATCTTCTACCGAAGCCGTCTTCATGAATGCCATGATCTCTTCACCGTCATTAGTCTCATCGGTCCTGTAGAATGCAATAAGTGCGGCAAGCGAGAATGTGAGGCATTTCGGAAGGCTTCCGTTTTTCTCTCTGTATTCAAGGATGGTCGGAAGTACTCTTGTCTTAAACTTACTTACAGAATTAAGAGCAATGCTGAGCAGCTGATGCTTTACAAAAGGATTTGAGAAACGCTCCAATACTGCTTTTCCGAAAGGTATATCCTCTTCCTCGTGTCCCAAAGTAGGTATTATCTCTTCAAATATTGCCTTGTTCAGATATTTATTAATAAGCGGATCGTCCAGACATTCCTTTACTGTAGAAAGTCCGTAAAGACGGGCTGCAAGTACCATGGGAGTATGTCCGCCGTTAAGTATCCTTACCTTTCTCTTTTTGTAAGGCTTAACATCATCTGTCCAGATGACATTTATCCCGGCTTTCTCAAGAGGGAATTCATCCTCGAAATGTCCTTCTATTACCCAGAGATGGAATATCTCCGCTGTATTCATCAGGCCTTCTTCTTCACCGAGACGCTCTGTCAGAGCCTCAACCTCATCTTTCGGATATCCTGTACATATCCTGTCAACCAGAGTGTTGCTGAAATAGTTTTCATTCTTGATCCAGTCCTTGAAATCCTCAGGAAGGTCCCAAAGATCGGCATACTTAAGCACGCAGTTTAAGAGCTCTTTTCCGTTGTTGTCTATCAGCTCGCACGAAAGGATGATAAAGCCCTGAAGACCTGCCTTAAATCTCTCATACAGCAGAACCGTAAGTTTAGCCGGGAAGGATTTGGGAGGAGCATCGGTGATCTGCTCTGTACCAAGGTACTCTATGCCTGCCTCGGTTGTATTTGAGATGATAACTCTCATGTCAGGGTTGTGCGCAAGCTTAAGATACCCTGCATAATCCGTATAAGGATCCACACCTCTCGAAATAGATGTGACCTTTATGCATTCATCTACAACTTTTCCGTTGTCTATGCCGCGCAGGAACTGATGGTAAACACCCTTCTGTTCGTTTATCACAGGGATAAGTCCTTTAGCTATAGGCTGTACCACTACTACCTTGCCGCCGAACAGTCCCTGTTCATTCATCTTATTGATAAAAACATCCACAAA
>JAIKXA010000098.1 GCA_024684355.1 Lachnospiraceae bacterium | reverse complement strand
TGATCAAAAAATGTCAGATCAGGTTTAACCAGATATACTTTACCTGTACTTTTCTGCGTACCGCCCATTCCCCAGTTTTCCAACGGTGGCTCATTGAATATAATAAAGATATCCGTAGGAGCAACCGACAATCTGTCAGATATCTTATTTGTGATCTTATCAATGGCATCTTTTTTCTGCTCATTGGTCCTTCCCGGAAAAACAGTCAGTTCTATTATCATAAAAGTATCAGATTTTCCTTCAGGAAACTCAAAATCATCCCTGTCAATCTCCACTATACGCTGAAACCTGTCCCAATCCTCTATACCGAATGCCTCTATCAGGGCCTCATGTACAGAATCAAGCAGAGTTTTTTTATATTCCTTGCTCTTCCCTTTTACAATATCAATCCTTACCAACGGCATATGATCACTCCTTTACACTATATCTACATTTCCATTCTATGTCTTAAAAACTCAGCTACAGCATCTTCCTCATTGCTTCCTATCACTCCGGTCGCAATCTGTCTTACCTCTTCAAGTGCATTTGATACGGCATAACATTCGTCCGCTGCCTTGAACATCGGGATATCATTAAGTCCGTCTCCAAAAACGACAAGCCTTTTAAATCCATATCGTTTTTTAAGCTTCAGTATAGTCTTAGCCTTTGTACAATTCTGCGGACATATCTCCAACCAGTATTCATCACGATAGGTATCCTTTTGGAACAAGCACTCCCAACCATCATATTCCCGTACCCTGTTATATATCGGGAATATTTCGTCTTTAGGTCCGACCAGAGTTACATACCCCGGCTCACCGCAAAACAGTTCCGAAACAGTTGATACAGGTCGCACTGTCGGATTGTCAGTATAATAATCAATATATCCGTCTAATTCCGGTGAATGTTCTCCGTCTATATAAAGGCGGTGCATCTCTTCTCCCAGAAAGCACGACACAAATCCGTACTTTGGCAGCTCCGGCAATAGTTCTTTAAGCAGTTTTACTTCCTTTTCCGTAAACAAAGCTTTCTCCAGATGCTTTCCTGTTGTATTTTCCGCAAGCACTGCTCCGTTTCTTGTAATGACCGGAAGCTTAAGTCTTAGCTCACCTGTGATCGGTCTGGCACTTTCTATCGACCTTGCAGTAGCAAATGTAAATGCCAGCCCTTTCTCGGTCAAGTCATTGATAATATCAATTGTGTTTTTAGATAATGCACAGTCATTTCTCATCAAAGTCCCATCTAAGTCAGATACATATAATGTATCCCAACAGATATCTTCTCCCTGCATAAAATAAGATAAGTCCTTGATAACGCTAACCATTTCTCCGTTTTTATACAGTTCCTTTATCTCATGCCGGCTCATCCATTTTACCTGAGCCACCTCATCTGTAGTCGCTTGAGATAATAAAACCGGACCATCATACTCAAAAAGATATACATCATTTATATCATTCACACGTACATCACCGGCAAAATCTCTTATTTGTGTTAAAACCTTTCTTCCTTCTTCCGGCTTAAGTACGATCCCTACTTCCTCATGTACTTCACGAAGTGCTGCGTGCAGGCTTTCCTCTCCTTGTAATACCGAGCCACCGACACATTCCCATGCAAGCGGATAAGTCTTTTTCTTCGCACTGCGCTGCGTCATAAGATACTCGCCCTCAGAATTACGTATCCAGATATGAACTACCAGATGATAGCCGTTTTCCGGCATTTCCGTACCTCTGATATGTTCTCCTATTACCTTAAGGTCCTTATTATACAGATCCCATATTTCCATTTATATTATGTCTCCATATCTTTTTTACTTGAAATCATACATCTTCATGGTTTCACGGTCACGATACTCATGTTTCTCATAATAAGCGATCAATTCGCCCGCTTCGTTCCTCAGAGCGATCATATATACATCCTTATTTTCTTTTGCATTGAAAAAAGTATATACGATATTATTATCCTTTGATGCCTTAAACCAATCAATTACTTTAACTATCATCTCGCGGGATTTCGGATTATGGCAGTCAAGCAGACTTCTTCCCACAAGATTCTTTCCGCCCCATTTATCATATCTGCTTATCGCAGTAGGATTCATATATATGATCGTATGTTCAAGGTCACAGATAACTACCGCTGCTCTGTCTGCTTCAAGTACGCTTTTAAATACTTCATTTAAATCTGTCATCGTTTTCTTCTCCTGATCTATATTTTGTATTATCTCATTATATCCTACGTGTTTGAAATATACAATAAAAATTCCCGACACTTTCGTGCCGGGATCTCAGTTCAATATTCATTATTTACATATCGGTTCAAATCTAAGTCTTATATCCGGAAGCTCCTTTAACTCATAATAGTAATTGGTATCCCAATCCTTACCCTGCTTCTTGTCATTTTCTCCTGTAGCAGGAGGGGCAAAAATATTCAGGTTGAGTTTTGCCGGTCCTTTAAGCCTCTTTTTAAAGAATGCAGGCATGAAGTCAACGAATTTAACACCAGGTGCCTTATAGAACCACATTCCGTTAAGTTCCATCATAAGGTTGGCATCGACCAGGCTGCCTGTGAAATTTGCTTCGGCAAATACAGGATCCTGTTCGAATTTAAGCTCCATAGATACACCTTCAGCATCCTCAGAACCGCCCCATCTTAAAAGTGCAGGGAGTTTTGCTGCTTTATGGTTCTTTATCTCAGGCTTAAAGAAATCATCATCAATGATATCCTTATAAGCTGCCATCATAGGCTGCTCAACACCTACCCGGGAATTATTAGGATCTGTTATCTCCAGTCCCAGTCTTCCGTCGTCCCTGAATTGGTAGAAGCAGAATGCGGAAAACCAGCGCTCAGGATCATTCTTTACGATCTTAGCAAAGTTCTTCATGATCTTAACCTGATCGTAAGGTCCTGTCACATCACCGTCAGCATTAAGTTCCGACATTACCATTGGTTTGGTGCATCCGCACAGCTCTTTAAATCTTTGGAATGTTCTTTTTGCTGTGTTATAGGTAGCTAAAGTCCCATTTAACATATGCTGCTTATTGTCCTTTTCAGCCACCTCATACGGCCAGCCCCAGTTAAGGGCTATATATTTATCTATGGACCAGATCTCTGTATCCTTTATAGCCTGAACGAACTCATCTTCCCGCTCGGCTTTTTTGTCCTTAGGCTTATCTACTGCACCTGCACAAAGTATCATCTGTACATTGGGCGCATACTTACGTACAACCTTATGGAACTTAACATAAAAGTCTGCTATCTCCTGATATGTGGCACGCTTGTTAAATGAGAACCAGCTGCCTGTACACTCATGATTAAGTCTCAGCATCATTCGGCCGAAAGGACTAAGATCCTTTGCTATGGCTATCATGTGCTTTTCATCTATCTTCGGGTCACAGGTAAGGGTAAGTATTACATCCTGTCCGTGACGTCTGATATCTCTCATGCATGTAAATGGCTCACCTTTTGTATTGCCGTTTAATCCGCCAAGATACGGAAAATAGTTATCATAAGGATATGCCCAAGCAAACGATACGTCCATGTCCTTATATGCGTCCTGTGCACGCTTAGGCCATGTCTTATCGTTCGGATAGTAGCAATACATTATGTTGATCGCCCTGTGAGGACGTCCGAGCTTTCTTAATATGTAATCCTGGTCTACGTATAAGCCTCTCTCACTTCCGTCAGAAAGGTCTACCGCACACTTGGCGGGATTTAGCGAAATATTCTTTATCTGGGCCATGATGGTTATTTACTATCCTTTTCTCTTAAGACATTTCTTCTGATCTTACCGCTTATAGTCTTAGGCAGCTCGGGTACAAACTCTACGATACGAGGATACTTGTAAGGTGCCGTATGCTCTTTTACATAGGTCTGGATCTCCTTCTTCAGTTCATCGGAACCTTCCTTGCCCTTGGTAAGCACGATGGTAGCCTTTACTACCTGTCCTCTTACAGGGTCAGGAGCTGCGGTAACGGCACACTCTAATACATAAGGAAGCTCCATAAGTACCGACTCGATCTCGAACGGTCCGATACGGTATCCGGATGACTTAATAACAACTTTCATTAATCGAGGTTATCTTGGAGTTGATATATTCCTTTTGGTATCTGGTTATGGACTATTTTTCTCTATTGAGAAAGACAACAATATCAGGCATTTCTATTGGAAACGCTTCATAAGAATATTCCCTG
>JAIKXA010000118.1 GCA_024684355.1 Lachnospiraceae bacterium | reverse complement strand
GAACTTGCTCCGTTTGGCGGTGTCATGATACCGGCACATGTGGATAAAACCACGACAAGTATTATTTCAAACCTTGGTTTTATCCCGCCCGACAGTGATTTTAAGACATTTGAATGCAAGAATATGGCTAACCTGCATCAGTTAAGACGTGACCATCCGTATCTGCAGAACTGCAAGGTTATAACCGATTCGGATGCCCATTATCTCGAACACATCAATGAGCCGATCAATACCATATATATTAAGGACAAAAGCATTGCTTCAATCTTAGAATACCTTAACACTTAAAAACACTCTATGATAATTACATACCATAGAGTGTTTTATCTTTATCATATTATTCTGTTTTCACACTTGTTATCTGTTCATCGGACTTCCGCAGTGTACGCAGAACTTGCCGGTTCCGCCGTTGTTGCCGCAGGTTGGACAGATGCCGTTATCAGAAGGTGCGGGAGGTACAACCTTTTTCTGAAGAGGTGCACTTCTCTCCTGGATCTTCTTGTCCTTAGGCCATGAGATGCTGTATCCAAGCTCAAGCTCAGTGGTGGCACCGGATTCAAGTGAGATCTCCCACTTGATCTCACCCTTATCTATATCGAGTGAACCGTCCGAAAGCTTGTTTACATCCACCGTGATGGATTTATCGGTAGATACGGGTATCTGATCCTTTACAAGTACTTTTACGGTTTCTTTTGATTTATTGGTCAGACTGATCTTAAATGTTCTGATCTGCTTTTTCTGGTTTTTGATGAGTGCTTCTGATGTTTTTCTCGGTAATTCGGTCCTTACCACATTCAGTCTCTCATCCTGTCCGAGTGACAATGAGAACTTCTCAGAAGGATCCGAATCAGGATCAACATATACTTCACCTGCATATATATCTTTAACGTATACCGAAGCGTATGCCGGAGGCAGAGGCCAATCGGCATCAACTATCTCAGCTGTAAGGAAGCACTTGTTATCCACTCTGGGGATACTCAAGAGGTGGTAATCTGCCTTAACGTCAAAGTTATGGAGCACTACGATATTGCCGTTAGTGGCATTTAAGATATCCTTTAATCCCGGAAGTACATGTGCTGTCATAGTCTCCTCTTCGGATATCTCGGCTTCCTCCATTTGCATGTTTGCCATCTTCATCATAGGTGCCATGCCCATACCCAGCATGCCGTTAGCAGGTGCTGACATCGCCTGTGCCGAAGCCATGGCCATACCTGCAAAAGCCATGCCGTCCATGGCAACTGAACGTCTCTCGGGCTCTTCGTATATGGATACCTGAACGGGATCAAGTACGGGAAGTCCCTGGAACTTGGCGGGGTTTCCGGTATAAAGAGTTGTCTTTACCTGCTTCCAGTCTTCGCCTGAATTCTGGAATATCCTTGCTTTCATGCTTACTTCCAGAGGCTGTTCATTTCCTTTGAATCTTACTTCATACTTAGGCTTCCAGCTGCCTGTCTTTTCCTGATATCTGAGTATGAACGGGACGGAGCCCTCAGCCTCAGCTATAAGTTCAGCCATGATTATGGGCTTTTCTTCTTCCTTTACTGCCTTCTCATAATCCTTTAAGAGCTTCTCCTTTTCCTCGTTCAGGTCGGTCAGCTGCTTATGAAGATCCATGAGCTGTCTTGGAAGTGCTACCATGTACTGCTCCTGAGCCTCCACCGACACATCCATTCTGCCGGAAAAATCGCCGTTGGTCTTTCTGAGCTCTTTAAGAAGTGTACATGTTTCTATCTGATAATCTACTTCTGCGATCTTTTTCTGTATTGTATCCGATTCTTTTACTTCATCTGTGTCCATATCGTTCCATGATATTATCTGGACGTTTACAGCCTTTATATTTTCAGGAAACTGAAGCACAAAATCTTCTGTCTTTGCTGTAGTGGTCATACCGCCGATATATACGATATTGCGGCCTTCCTTTAATGCGATCTCACCGTTTCTTATAACGGATGCACTGTTTCTGAAGATCTGAACTTCACTGACTGTACTTTTTGCTATCATACCTTCTTTTCCGAAACCGTCCCCTCTTGGTTCCGGACCCCCTTTCCATTTTATTAAGATCCTTCGGGCTTCGCCCTCAGGATGACACTTGCTTTGTTATGCCGGTCTTCCGAGGTAATATCCCTGATACAGATCTACCCCGATGCTCTTTAAGAATTCAAACTCTTCCTTACGCTCAATGCCTTCTGCAACCACCAGCATCTTTCTTCTGTGGAACTCGGCAACATGCTGCGTTACATAGTATTGTTTGAATTTGTTCTGGTCTATATCCATGATGAGCTCTCTGTCAAGCTTTACGATATGGGGAGCGTACAGATCAACAACTTCCATATTGTTGATACCCGACCCGAAATCATCTATGGCTATCTTAAGGTTATGGCGGGCAGCGGCTATCTTCTTTCCTCTTACCGCAGACATATCGGTGTAAGGATACTCAAGTATCTCTACGATAGTGAGCCCGTTTATATCCCCGTAATACTCTATAAATGCTCTTCCCTCGTCGTCTGTAAAGCTTTCCGAAGGGAACGAGTTCATGCTTAAGTGCTCGGTATACCCGCGCAGCTGATATTCCTGCATGGCACCGAAAAAGGTTGCAACCTCCAATACATGCAGCTTATTTTTTTTCTGATATATGTCTATGAGTTCCGTAACCGTCATTTCCGTAGGACGCATCAATGCTTCATACGCATATACTGTCTTTTTGTCAGAATAAAAGATCGGCTGGAAAACATAGTTTATGGATAATTCCCCTAAAGCCTTTAAAATCTCTTGGTCTAGCGGAAGGTGATCAAAGTATATCATGGCACATCTCCCCTATATGTACTTATCAGTACCGTAAAACGCCTTCTAAAACCATTTCCGTTAATACATAACCTTTAAAATAATATTATATCACAATACCCCGTCTATTCAAATTAAATTTTTATTTACGGGGAGTCACATTAAATATTCCCTTTACATTTGTTTTCGGCATCGCCATAAAGAAATCGTCCTTCTTTTCAAAGCCGAACTTCGAATAGAAACCCGAAGCCTTGGTAGTGCCGAGGAATCCCCAGAGGTCTTTAAGCTCGGTTGCGGACTTTATGAACTCCACAAACCTGCTGCCAAGCCCCATTTTCTGGTGATCTATATCTATTACCACATCCGATACGTAGAACATGGTCGCATAATCGGTAACCGTACGTCCGAATGCTATCTGTACACCGTTCTCGTCAAGTATTCCGAAGCAAAGCGAATTTTCTATGGACTTTGCCACCGTTTCCCTGCTCCTGTTGCATGCCCAGTGTGTCTGTGCGAGCAGTTTCATGATATCATCAAGTATCATGCTTTCGCGGCCCTTTACGAAACGAAATTTTGTACCTTTTTCAACCAGCTTGTCCACTATCTCGTCAAAGCCCATACCATGTGAAGCCTTGACAAGTATCGTGTCACCTTCTCTAATGCCGCATGTGGCGAGGTTATCGAAAAACTCTTCCTTTGTGGCGTAATATACTGCTTTTTCCCCACGTGAAGGTATAATACGCTTTTTGTCCATGTAGCCTTCGTACATGTTTTTAGCCAATGGCCCGATAAACACAGCCAGGTCTATGCTTCTTTCGGCCACGTATGAACCGGTATCGTAATGAAGCCTGTTCTCTTCACTCCCGAGTTCAAACATATCACCGAGCACCACAACCTTACGGCCTTCGCTCTCGCTCATGAGATCCGCTGCCGCCATCATGGACTTCGGATTTGCATTGTATGAATCATCCACTACCAGGTATCTGTCGGTATAGTTCGGACAGCATCTGCCCTTTACCGGTCTGGCTGCTTCTATGCCCTTTGTCACCGAAAAAGCATCCATGCCTGCTTCAAGTCCCGCTATGCAGGCTGCAAGCGCATTCATCACCATATGTGTGCCCTGCATATGTACTCTTGCGGGTATGGTCTTTTCATGTAATCCGAATGCACCCTGTTTTATCCTGAAGTGGAAATTGCTGCCTTCCACGCCTCTGCTCTCAATGTCGAGATACGAAACATCTCCCGTTTTTCCGTAAGAAGCTACTCTGAGCCCCTTAAGTGCCTCTTTTGCTCCTGCGGGCAGTTCAGGCTCTTTATCCGGAAGACTGCCTGATTCCATCGAACCCTTAAGTTCATACAGTGATCTCAGTTTTTCGTCATCTGTATTAAGTATCAAAAGACCGCCGGGCTTAATATGGTTTAGAACCTCTGTCTTAGCCTTTAACACTCCGTCAAGATCTCCCAGCTTTTCCAGGTGGCAGGGACCAATGTTTGTCATGATGACCGCATCGGGCTTAACCATGGCACCGAGTCTGTCCATCTCCGAAAAATCGCTTATGCCCATCTCAACAACAGCCATCTCATGTTCGGGTCTGATCCTGAAAAGTGTGAGTGGTACTCCTATCTCATTGTTAAAATTGCCGTCTGTTTTTAATGTATTAAAGCTTTCGGAAAGCACTGCGGCCACAAGCTCTTTTGTACTTGTCTTTCCGACACTGCCGACTATGCCGAATATTTTTACATCTGCTATCTGTTTTCTGTAATAAGCCGCCAGATCCTTTAAAGCCTGCAAAGTGCTCTCTACCAGGATATATGCGCCTTCTCTTACCGGATCGTAAGCAGCTTCCGCATCCGGATCAGGCTTTTTGTCATATGCCTCCGGAAGCTTTTCGCATATACATCCGAGTGCGCCCTTTGCAATAACAGAAGGGATATATGAATGTCCGTCGGTCCTTTCACCCTTTACGGCCGCAAATACATAGTTTTCCTTGCAAAGACGCGAATCTATGACCACACCCTCTGCTTCTGTCTGAAGCCTTTTTTCCGAAGCCTTGGATATATTTATGTCCGGGGTATATTCCTGCCCGTCTATATACAGTTTTCCGTGTACAGCCTCGGCAATACAAGGCAAGGTCATGTTCTTCATATACTTCTCCAATCTGAAATCTTTCGGGTGGTCTATCTGTATTTCTTTAAGGATACCTCAATGATCTGTTCACAAAGCTCGGGGAACTTAATTCCGACAGCCAGTGCTTCCTGAGGGATAAGACTGGTAGGTGTCATACCGGGCAGAGTGTTTGCCTCCAGGCAGTAGAACTTCCCTGTTTTCTCATCCATCATGAAATCCATACGTGCATAGGTCTTAATACCGAGTGCCTTGTATGCTTTAAGTGCCAGCTCCTGTATGGTCTTGGTCTGTTCATCCGTGATCTCGGCCGGACAGGTCTCTATGGTAGAGCCTTCCTGGTATTTATTCTTGTAATCGTAGAAGCCCTCCTTGGGAGCTATCTCCACTACGGGCAGTGGCTTTCCGTCAAATACGCCGTCAGTAAACTCTTTTCCCTTTATAAACTGCTCAACCAGAACCTTTCCGTCATAACGGAATGCTTCATCAAGAGCGTTCTTATATTCCTCGTCGTTATTTACCATGTATACGCCTATGGATGAACCGCCCGAACAAACCTTTACCACGCAGGGGTATTCGGGTTTATACTCATCTCCCTTGTTTAAGGTTACTGATGCGGGTGTGGGTATACCGTCTGCTTCAAAAAGCTTCTTGGTCACCGACTTGTCCATAGCCATGGCCGAGCTTGCATAATCAGTACCTGTATATCTTATATTGTAAAGATCGAATGCAGCCTGGACTCTTCCGTTCTCTCCGCAGTCGCCGTGAAGTCCCATAAATACTATGTCGGCCTTACGGCAGATATCTATCACGTTCTCACCGAAAAATACTTCCGGATCGCCCTTTCTCATACGCTTTACAGCTTCTATATCGGGAGCGTCGGCAGTGATGCCTTTTGTCATCTCTTCCCAGTCAACGTTTTTCTCAAAAATGTCATCGATACTTCCGCTGTATCCGAGATAAACATCAAGCATGATCGCCTGATGGCCCTTTCCCTTTAATGCTTTATATACCTGCATTCCGGACACGAGCGATACATCACGTTCGGTACTGATGCCGCCGCATAAAACTACTACCTTCATACTTACCTCCAAAAATCAGTCTTACAACCTATAATTTTAACACATTAGCATATTTTGTTCAATAAAATTACTCAAATTTTTATTATTCTTGCATTTTTACGCTCAAGTATATATAATGGTGGCTGGGTCATTTTTATTCATGCCCGGGAAGGATTGTCAATATGAAGAAGATAACATTCAGGATCTTAGCCGTTTTACTGACGCTTTCACTCCTGCTTGCGGGATGTGATATTGAAAAGGGAACACCCATAAGTCAGGCAAACAACGACAACAATACGGAAAATAATACAGAAACTACCGCAACTCCCGCGGTCACAGAAGCCGCAACGCCCACTCCCATACCCAAGAAAGCATTGACTTTCGAGGAGATCGAGCAGCTGGCAGCACAGTGTTCATTCCATGTACACTGGTATACCAAGAACGATGATTTCTCCGCAGGTACAGCATTTATCCTTGATTCAAAAGTACACGGGCAAAAGCTCCTGGTTACCGCTTTTCATTTTCTTGTACCCGACGATGATGACGGATCTTTTAAGGGCAGCGACCTTCCCGCTTCAATACTTGGCGGTGAAGTTTCTTATGCAAAAACAGGCGAAGATACCGGTGCAAGACTCAAGAACTGTCTGGTTATAGAGGATGCTGCAGCAGTACCCGCACTTGATAAGGACGTAGCTGCTTTTACTCTTTATAACGGACAAAACCTCAATGCACTTCCTCTTTCTGAGGATACCGTTACTACCGGAGATAAGCTTTATCTGCTTGCAAACCTCTGGGATACCGATGACGTGCATGAAAACTGCGTATATGAATGTACGGCATTCCTTGATCAGGATTATACCGTTACTTACAAGTTGGATCCCAAGTACGGAACCACAGGTGCCAGCGGCGGTCCCGTTATCAACAAATACGGCGAAGTAGTCGGAATACATATGGCAAGCGGAGGAGATCTTCTCTACTCGCATTCATCCCGCAGCTTTATCAGACAGATAGACGCAGCCACTATTTCCGATATAACATATCCCGAGGACCTTTCGGAATATAAGGGAGAGCCTTCCGACGGCCCTCAGCAGATATACCATCAGACAAGCAGAGTTGCCGAAACACTGTTCTTCGATATGACGATCAACAGTGCCGAGATCTCGGATACATACGGCGACGAAGTAGCTCCCGAAGGCAAGAAGTTCCTTACTCTTGATATCACCTGCGACAGCACCGATATCTACGATGATGACCTAGACCTCTACTACTATGATTTCTCTATAGTATGGTCAGGCGGATACGACGCAGCATACAGGCTTTTAGCAGGCGATGTGGCCGATGAGTTCTTTACAGTAAAAGCAAATGCGGTAACAAATGCCAAGGTAGTCTTCCAGATACCCGAAGAGCCCGGAACGCTCACACTCTTCTATGTTGACTATTACGTAGACGATGATAATGAGATGCATGAGATTGCAGACCACTTCTTCGATATCCCCGTTGAAGGCTTTTAAACTTTTAGTTGATTTTTAGATAAAAATCATGTATACTTTTCTTTGTTGAAAATTTACCCCGCTTATCTTAAAGCGGGGCAATATGCGGATATAGTACATCGGTAGTACATGAGCTTCCCAAGCTTAGGAGGCGGGTCCGACTCCCGTTATCCGCTTAAAATGAAAAGTGTCAAAGAGATGATCCTCTTTGACACTTTTTCATTCAGCTTCTTTTCTGATCTTTTCCATGTACTCTTTTAACTTCTTCTCATATCCCATCTCGGACAGCTTATAAAAGCTTCTTCCGACCAGTTCATCGGGAAGATACTGCTGTTCGCAGTAATGGTTTTTATAACTGTGCGAATACTTGTAGCCTATGCCCCTGTTAAGCTTTGCGGAGCCTTTATAATGTGCGTCCTGAAGGTGGGGAGGTATAGTGTTGATATGCTCGTTTTTCACCACTTCCATGCATTCGTCTATGGCACAGATACTTGAATTGCTCTTAGGTGCGCATGCTACATATGCTGCCGCCTGCGCAAGTATTATGCGTGATTCCGGCATACCTATGCGTTCCACCGACTCTGCTGCCGCATTTGCTACCACCAGTGCCATCGGGTCTGCATTTGATACATCCTCGGATGCACATATGACTATACGTCTGGCAATGAACTTGATATCCTCACCTGCAAGCAGCATACGTGCCAGGTAGTAAATAGCCGCATCGGGGTCCGACCCGCGCATGCTCTTGATAAAAGCCGATATAGTATCGTAATGGTTATCGCCGTCTTTGTCGTACTTTAATACTCTTTTCTGGATGCACTCGGATGCGGTATCAAGGTCGATGTGTATATAACCGTCCTCTTTTCTTTCCGTAGTCAGCACACCCAGCTCAATGGCATTGAGTGCCGTACGTGCGTCACCGTTTGCCATCTCGCTTAAAAACTCCAGCGCGTCTTCATCTATCTTAGCCTTAAAAGACCCCATGCCCTTTTCGCTGTCGGTAACGGCTCTTAGCAGAAGCTTTTTTATATCTTCCGTACTTAACGGTTTAAGCTCAAAAATATGCGAACGGGAAAGAAGCGCTCCGTTTACCTCAAAATAAGGGTTTTCCGTAGTGGCTCCTATGAGGATTATGGTCCCGTCTTCCACAAACGGGAGCAGGTAATCCTGCTGGCTTTTGTTGAAACGGTGGATCTCATCTATAAAAAGGATGGTGCGCTTACCGAATCCGCCCAGATTTTTCTTAGCTTCCTCAACCACGTCTTCCATATCTTTTTTTCCGGCTGACGTAGCATTGATCTGCTTGAAATCCGATTTCGTGGTAGAGGCTATAACCTTTGCCAGTGTGGTCTTTCCGGTACCGGGAGGCCCGTAAAAGATAACAGAGCTTATACGGTCTGCCTTTATGGCACGGTAGAGCAGCTTATCCTTGCCTATTATGTGCTCCTGTCCCACCACCTCGTCCAAAGTGGACGGGCGCATACGTGAAGCCAGAGGGGATTCGCCTTTCTTATTCTTTTGTTCCATAAATGTAAATAAATCCATTTTATCACTCTTTTTCCAGTGCAGATGCCGTATAAGATACTCCCGCATTCCATAAAAGCCACTCGGAGTAACCGGCATCATATACGCCTTTTATCTGTGCCCGGACTTCATCTTTTCCGTAGTTTAAGTGATGCGAAACCCATGTGGCGGTGAAATCCTGCAGCCACGGCCTTACTATAGCCTTGTTCTCGGCAGGGTCTATCATATAGAGCACCTTCTGGGAATCCATAAGTGCATGGTATACCAGCTCGTAAGGATGCGTATCGGGGTAATCCAGCCCGTAATATCCGTTTCCGTAGTGTGAAGGATATACCATGGGGCAGATGTAATCAAGATACTTTGCCATATTGAAATAGCTCTGTCCTACTATACGAGCATCCGTCGAACTCGAAATGATGGCACCGTATACATCGCAGGAGACAAAAGCTCCCATGGGCTTGATGACCTCACAGATCTTTCTTATACCCTCGGTAATAACTTCAATACGTGTCATTTCCTCTGCCTTAGGGCCGAAATCAACATTTGACATGCCTTTATCCGTTGCAAAACGGATATAGTCGAGATTGACCTCGTCAAAGCCAACCTTTACACACTGCTTACATATCTCTGTCAGATACTCCCATACTTCATCCTCATAAGGGTTAACCCATGCCAGCCCCGAAGAATCACGGAATATCGAACCGTCCTTGTTCTTTAATGCCAGATCCTTCCTTTTTTCGGCAAGTACAGGATCCTTTAACGAAACTATACGGGCAATGGTATATATGCCATGATCCTTAAGCTTTTTAATGGTGGCGTCAATATCTCCTATGGTGGATGTGCAGGCACCGATCTCCTTTGCCAGCGGATGATCCATCCTGTAGGTTATGTAGCCGCCGTCACTCTTGATATCTATGACTATGGCATTAAGCTCGGTGGAATCTATCAGATCTATAGCATCATTCAGTTTTTTATTGATATATGCGGAGGAAACATATATGCCCTTAGCGTCAACTCTTTCTCTGGTATCGACAAAATCTGCCATCCAGACCTCTTCATCATAATCCGGAGCCTGTGTAACGGCTGCATCCGTCGGCTTTGGTTCAGTCCAGAGCTTATACACTCCATCACCGGAATCCGATGCATCGGGATTGGCATCGGCAGAATCCCATGAAGCGGCTTCGATAGCGTTGTCCACATACACGACTTCAAAGTCGTTTTCCTTTTCCTCATCCTCTTTTGTAAGAAGCTTTTGGGATATCTTATATCCGCCGAATCCGATAAGTACGGCGGCCAGAAGCAGAAGGAGTATAACGGGGCCTTTTTTCCTGCGCCGTCTCTTTATCCTTATACCTTCATAAAATATATTTTCCATATTTCGTAACTTGCCTCCGACACTCATAATAGATTAAAAAAATAGTTTTGTCAATCGATTTGACTTTTTGTCGGAAAGATGCTATTATGTATCGCGTGGTGCAAAAAACGGCTTTTTTTCAGCCGTGCTTCCATACATTTAAGCGGATATGGTGGAATTGGCAGACACGCCAGATTTAGGTTCTGGTGCGCGAGCGTGCAGGTTCAAGTCCTGTTATCCGCATAGCAGCATATTTCAAGGTTTATCGCTTACGTGATAAACCTTTTTACAACAGACAAGGAGATAAAATGTCAGAGCCGAACAAGAACACAGACGACAAAAAGAACGAAAGCACTACCTCTCCTTTCTTAAGGATATTTGCCATTTTCGGCATCATCCTTATCGCGGGGCTCTATATCCTTTCGCTTGTAGCCTCGTTAAGTGACTGGGACAACGCTTTCGGTATCTTTTTAGGTGCCATGGCCGCTACGATATTTGTACCGATCATGATCCACTTTATAAGGATATTTAAACCTAAAGATTGACCTTTGGTCATTAAAAGGGCGTCACCGCTATGGTGACGCCCTTTCTTTATGCTTCTTTATTCATCGTCGTATACTTCGTCTTCTGCGCCGATCTGATGAGCATCTCCGAAGAGATCCCCGTTATCTCCGCCGCCTCCGACTTCACCCTTGGCGGTATGCTTGTCACATATCTTTTCGGAATTATATACATACGGTGTATCCCATGTGGAATATCCGTGCTCATACTTAGTGCCTTCAAATTTGGAAGGATCCTCATTCTTTAACAGCAGTACTGCAGAAACCTTACAGTCATCCGGACAGTACGGACCTGCCGGCAATCCTGACTTGCTGCATACGGTAACTCTTACGTGGCACGTACACTTCTTGGTAGGTACGGTACCCTTCGCAAAGTACTCCGTCTTAATACACGATCCGCCTTCGGCTTCATCACACAGTCCGTATACCGCAAGGTTGCCGCACTTGGTACATATGGTTGCCGAAACGATCGAGTCGGGCTTTTCCCATTCCTTATACTCAAGCTGCTTAGTTGCGTGTACCTCTTCCATGATATTACGCCACAGATCCTGCTGGTATGACTTGTTTTTCTGGTTAAACTGATGATCGAAACCTGTCCATACCGCACATGTATAATAAGGAGTATATCCTACGAACCAAAGGTCGCTGTTCTTACTTGCCGTACCTGTTTTTCCTGCTACAGGCATCTTATAATTTCTGAATGCAAGTCTGGTACCTGTACCGACTGTGGTGGTATCATGCATTGCATCGGTAAGAAGCCATGCGGTAGAAGTCTTCATAACCTGTTTGGGCTCAACGTTGTTGCTTAAGATCACGTTTCCTTCATGATCCACAACCTTTGTATAGAATATGGGCTTATTGTAAAGTCCGCCGTTTGCTATCGATGCATATGCGGCGGTAAGCTCTGTATTTGTAACACCGTCTGTCAGACCGCCGAGTGCTATAGCTAAGTTAACATCGGAATATGTTTTTCCGGTATTCGGATCAACTCTGTATTTAACCAGTGTTGAGAAACCTAATTTCTGAAGGTATTCAAAACCGAGAGGTGCGCCTATCTGTTCCAGAGTTTTGACCGCTACGATATTCAACGAGTTGGAGATACCTTTTCTTAAAGGCTGCAGGCCTCTGAAACCGGTACTGTACCAGTTGATAACCTCTTTTCCGCCGTTGGGGTAGAAGAAAGGTGTGTCATCCTGTACGGAAGCAAGTGTAAGTCCGCCTGCATCAAGTGCGGGAAGGAAGGATGCCAGAACCTTAAATGTCGAACCAACCGCACGGGTACTTCCGTATGCACGGTTAAGAGTAAGGCTTCCCTTTTTCTCTCCTCTTCCGCCGTATATGGCAACTACCTTACCGGTTGACTGCTCAATGATGGTCATAGCCGACTGGGGCTGCGGAGTTTTAACATAATTAACCGCTATAATCTTATCTCCGGCTTCCTCGTCTACTATGGAAGCTTCAAACTCAGCCACCTTGGCATCCATGTCATCGGGATCAAGGAAGAGCTCGTCTATACCCTTCTTAACTCCGTCCTCATGATAGTAAAGTCCCTGTTTATCATCAAAATCCTTGAAATAATCCATCAAATGGTGCATCTGGTAATGGACTAATGTACCGTCACCCTTTTGTACGGATACGGCATATGTAAGCTCGTAGCATGAACCACCACTGCTGTCAAACCCGAACTTGGGGAAGTTGCTCTCATCCTGGTAATACCTGTCCATAATGCCCTGTATCTGAGGGTCCTGGGTGGTATAGATCGTTATGCCGCCGTAGAAAACAAGATGCTTTGCTTCCTCGTAGGTATATCCGAGTCTTTCCTGAAGGTCCTTATAGAGCTCTGTAAGCATGGCATCGGTAAAGTATGAATACTGGCCGATCTCAACTTTTTCATTATTGTTGCTGGCGAGTGCTATACGTGTATATACGTCATCCGCCATGGCTTCATCAAACTCTTCCTGGGTACAGAAGCCGTATTCGAGCATGTTTCTTAAAGTACTCTCACGTCTTACCGCATTTTCCTCAGGATGGGTGATAGGGTTCATTCTGGTAGGTGAAAGCGGTATAGCAGCCAGTACCGCTGCTTCGGAGATATTAAGATCGGATACGGATTTTCCGAAATATCCGAGGGATGCCGTCTCGATACCGTAGGTTCCGTTACCGAGGTTGACCATGTTCAGGTAATACTCAAATATTGTGTCCTTTGAAAGCTTGTTCTCTAAGTGGATAGCCAGATACTGCTCCTGGATCTTTCTCTGTATCTTATCGACAAAATATGTCTCGCCGCCACCGCCGAATATCTGGTTCTTTATCAGCTGCTGTGTAAAGGTCGATCCACCGGGGTTCGCGCCCTCTCTGAAAAGAGAGAAACCTGAACGGAATACCGTTCTTATATCGATACCGGAGTGCTCATAAAAACGATGGTCCTCAGCTGCCATGAAGGCTTTTCTTACACAGTCCGGAACCTGATCCATGGTGATCAGTATTCTGTTTGCGGAAGCTCCAGCAAAGTTCTGTGCCACCGAACCGTCCGAATAGAGCGATGTCGATGTATAGCCCTTAACTTCCAGCATCGCTATCTCTATGGAAGGCGTAGTGTCAAGTATACCCCTGAAAGCTCCGAATCCGGCTACCGTACCGAGTATGGCTGCTATTACGATGGCTATTACCGCCACACGGAATACGTTGACCATTATCTTGCTGTACATACGTCTGGACATAGATTTTAATTCTTTTCTCTTTAATCCTAATCCGTCTCTGCTGTAATCCATATCAGTTCTCCACTAAAAAGTAACTGTTTTCTATCAGTTCTACTTTGCATTTTCCTGCAGTTATCTCCGCCATCTGCGATCTTAATCTCCCGTATCCGATATCGTCGCACAGGAGTGTCACGGTCACATTTTCGGCAAAGTCTGTTTCTTTTATGATAAGATTTCCTTCGGATGCCAGATAGCTCAGTTTCCCGTAGCTGTTGTAGTCGGTCTGAACGCTCACCTTGTTTAACAGCTTCATCTGTGCTTTTTCGGCACCCTCCACTGCCAGTGCCGCCGCCCCGGAATATGCCCTTACCAGTCCGCCGGTACCGAGCAGCACACCTCCGAAATAACGGGTTACCACTATGGCTGTGTTTTTCATCCCCGCACCCCGCAGTACATCAAGTATCGGGGCACCCGCAGTCTTAGACGGTTCTCCGTCGTCGCTGCATTTTTCTATATCCTTAAATACCTTTTTCTCACCGGATGCATCGTTTTTTTCTTCCAGGATTATGTATGCAGAACAGTTATGCCTGGCGTCCCAGTACTTTTTCTTCATCTCCGTGATAAAGCCCAAGGCTTCTTCTTCGCTCTCAACCTTCCTGATTGTAGCGATGAACCTTGACTTTTTCTCGGTAAGCTCTGCTGTATACTGTTGTCTGACTGTTAAATATCCGTCCATTTAAACCCCAAATTTATCCGGTTGCAAAATTTCAAAAAAGATTGTATAATCAAAAGCAATCTAAAAAACACATATAAGGAGTACTCTATGAGTTTATTATCTGACTGGCGTAAAGAAGCCTATGAAAAAGAACGTAACGATTATGATGCAAACCTTTTCTGGAAAAACTACTTTACTATTGAAAAGGGCATATACGCACAGATCCTTTCACAAAACGGAACACCCGTAACCGGCACCGTCAGCGGTCTTGCAGAGAAATTCGGTACCGATATCTCCATCATGACCGGTTTCCTCGATGGTATCAATGACAGCCTTAAGACTCCCAATCCTATTGAGGAGATGACTGCAGACACCGAGGTCAGCCTTGATTACGATCCCGAAAAGCTCTACTACAACATGGTAGCTGCAAAAGCCGACTGGCTTTACGGTCTTACCGAGTGGGACTCCATCCTTACCGAAGAGCGCCGCAAGGAGCTCTACAAGGAGCAGAAGGCTTCCGGCACAGTACGTGTTGAGAAAAAGCCCGGACGTAACGATCCCTGTCCTTGTGGTTCCGGCAAGAAATACAAGTTCTGCTGCGGTAGAAACTGATCCGTTTCCGTCATATTGTCAAAACATCATATGATCACTGCATGTCATTCTGAACTTAGTAAAAGATCAAGCCATAAAAGATCCTTCGCTTCGCTCAGGATGACATTTTTTATTTGTTATAACTCATTCCTTAGTGCTGACACTTTGTTATAACTCATTTCTTAGTACTGACACTTTGTTTACTATAACTCGTATCCTGCTGCCAACAGCATTTTTCTAGCACTGTCAACCGAGTCAATGCCCATGGCATTCTTTATGGGAGCGAATTCCCACTCTCTTACTACTTCGAAAGGCAGGCAGCTTCCCATCATCTGTACAAAATCAAGACTTAAGGTCTCAAGCTTGTAAGCATTGGGAGTCTCGGGATTAACCGTTACATAGCCTGTAGGCGAGTTGGGATCTTCTGCTAAATAAGGTACCTTTTTCTTTACTACATGTACAGGCATCTCGTTTCTGACTATCCCGTCCATCTCCTTAACCCTGAACAGATAATTAAGTATTACTCCGTACTCATAAGCGGGCTCGCCGTCAGCGTCTTTTGCCTGTAAAAGCTCGTCCGTCATCTCGTAATACTCGACTACTGAAGGCATACCGTCCTCTAAGCAGATGGAACCAACCTTCTCCCCCGGATCGGCCTTCTTTACAACCTTGGCACCCGTAGCGCATCCGCTTTCAATGGTAGCTCCGATAAATACCGGATCTGCGATCCTCTGTAATACGTTATCTATCGCAAATACGTTAATATACTCTATGCCGTTTTCCTTGCAATACTTGTCAAGTCCCGCATTCATCATGGATGAATAGAATCCGCCGTTTCCGTTGGGCGACATAGCAAACTCATCGGGCTTTGCAAACATGATCTTGCCGTTATAATCTACACAGGGTGACATATCCTGTACAAAGAACTTGATGTACTGCGGATTGTATCCGAAGCATTTATGCTCGATAAGGAACTCCTTGATCTCCCTGTCATTCATGATATTGGTCATGATAAAGAGCGGGATCCACGCACCGGTCCGGTTAACCACATCCATCATGTTTTCAAACATTCTCTGGAAGATATACACAGGCTTGTTGATACCTATATCATACATGCCCTTTGCATGGTTGCTGCCAAGTCTTGTGCCCATTCCGCCTGCAAGTACCAGCGCACCGATCTTACCCTCTTTGATAGCCTCTACGCCTATTTTTTCGTATTCATCCTTTTTCAAAGCTATTTCGCTAAGCTTTAAAGTGCTGATAGGTTCGATCTTTCCGCGTGCCTTATCCTTGGTCTTCAATGCCTTAAGAAATGAAAAATCCAAAAAATCACACTGTCTTAAGATCCTTGCCTTATCTTTTTCGTTCATGCTGCATACTTTTTCCATTACTTCTTCCTGATCGTATGTAAGCATAATCTCTCTAAATTTACTTTCTTCCATGACTCCCTCCGGATACTTTATGATATACCGCGCTTTTTAGTTTCGCTGCGGTTTATTACTCATTACCGTATGACGTTTCCCTCACCTATGGAGTACTCGTCTCTCAGCTCCTCGATAAGCTCATCAAGGGTTTGCTGCTCTTTTTCTGTCAGTCCGCCGTTTTCATCCGGACTGTACACTACTATTATCTTGTTTTCACCACCGGGTGCCTTTTCCGTTAAAGGTATCATCTCGATACATGCCCCGTCGATACCTATGGCATAATGTGCACCCGACTCTATAACATCATCGCCTTTAAGCAAAGGATTAAGCAGCTCGGCACGCTCGTACCTGTTCCTGAGTTCCAAAGCCGTAAGCCCTTTCTGAGTACTCTTCTGTACCATTATGATGCCTACCAGTGCTGCCTTTTCACCCGTACGGGTTACCCCGTTAACGCTTAAATACAGGCTGTCATCCTTTATACTTACGCCGACTGATTTTTTCAGTTCACCTATAAGAAAGATAATGATAAATGTCAGGCTGGCCAGCACCAGAAAGGTGGCTATGATGACCGCCATCCGCTTTTTCATTTTCTTTCTTCTCCACTCTTTTTTTGTCATATCTGTCCTTTATCTCATTACGTTTTTATCTTTTTGCCGTGACGGCTTTAAGTCGTGCCGTCAAGTACGGCTCTCATATAAAACGAAATAGTAACGCAACGCATACGTATTATAATATTACCTCATTTTGAGAATTTTGTCAAATATTGCAAGACGTAAAACAACTTGTAACAATCGAGTAGGCTGACTCCTACTCGATGCTGTCGGACACTTCGAGAGCAAGCTCTCTCAGTGACCGTTCGCACAAACAAAAAGGGCTGTCCGTTTTGGACAGCCCAAAATTTAATAGTTATGCGGTAAATACTTTTCTCGGAGCTTTTTGCTTTGCAAGCTCTATCATCTTCTCTGACGGCTCAAACAGTATCTTTAAACGATTGGCTTCATCACTTGTGATAATGCAGAATCTCTTTGCCTCTTTATTATGTGATGAAAAATCTCTTACCTTCAGACTGGAATTCTGATACTTATCAAGCTCATGTGATGATTCCGGAGCCATGATTTCAACACTTTCAAGGTCTATACGGAGTACCGTCTTACGGCTTGCACCGCCGTTTATCCTGTCAAAATCGATCTGACCGTCGCAGTAAATATATTCGTATTCGGCATCAAGCTTAGGGAAAAGATAAAACCATCCGAAACAGCCTAAACCTATGGCTACGACCGCCAATATCTGCTGTCCTGTCAAAAGACCGAATGCGAAAAGCAATCCGATAAGAAATACCATACCGATCTTTGCCAGATACCCGGATACGTCTGCTTTACGTTTTACGGAAGCTTCCGTGTAAGAACCTGTCATGTGAGTCTCCTTCTAAATAATTATCTTTAAAGCAACGGATTGCTCCGCGCTTCGCACTCTCGCAATCCTACTTTTTAGTACATACCACCCTGGGGCATTGCGGGTGCTGCGGGAGCGGGCTCCTTGATGGTAGCCACTGCTGCCTCTGTGGTAAGGAATGTTGAAGCTACGCTTGTTGCATTCTGAAGAGCTGAACGGGCAACCTTTGTAGGATCAAGGATACCTGCTGCTACCATGTTAACATACTTGTCATCAAGTGCATTGTAGCCGATACCTGCCTTAGCTTCCTTAACCTTGTTAACAACTACTGAACCCTCAACACCTGCATTGTATGCGATGGTGTAAAGAGGAGCCTCAAGAGCCTTAAGTACGATCTGAGCACCTGTCTTCTCGTCGCCCTCTAACTTAGCAACCTTCTTAGCTGCCTCAGCTGCTGCATGGATATATGTTGATCCGCCGCCTGCGATGATACCTTCCTCTACTGCTGCACGTGTAGCATTGAGAGCATCCTCCATACGGAGCTTCTTTTCCTTCATTTCTGCTTCTGTAGCTGCGCCTACACGGATAACTGCTACGCCGCCTGCAAGCTTAGCTAGACGCTCCTGAAGCTTTTCCTTATCGAAATCAGAAGTGGTCTCAGCGATCTGAGCACGGATCTGAGCGATACGAGCCTTGATCTCACCTGCATCTCCTGCACCGTCAACGATGATGGTGTTTTCCTTCTGAACCTTAACTGACTTTGCACGGCCAAGCTGATCCATTGTGGTATCCTTAAGCTCTAAGCCGAGCTCTTCTGTGATAACTGTACCGCCTGTAAGGATTGCGATATCCTGGAGCATAGCCTTACGTCTGTCGCCGTATCCGGGTGCCTTAACAGCTACTACTGTAAATACGCCACGAAGCTTATTAAGTACAAGTGTTGAAAGAGCCTCGCCCTCAACATCCTCAGCTATGATGAGAAGCTTTCTGCCGCTCTTCATGATCTCTTCAAGTATAGGAAGGATATCCTGGATGTTGCTGATCTTCTTATCTGTGATAAGGATCATGGGATCATCAAGTACTGCTTCCATTTTGTCCATATCTGTAGCCATGTAAGCTGAAACATAACCCTTGTCAAACTGCATACCTTCTACAAGGTCAAGCTCTGTCTGCATGGTCTTTGACTCTTCAATAGTGATAACGCCGTCCTTAGATACCTTATCCATAGCGTCGGCTACCATCTCGCCTACCTTCTCATCGCCTGCTGAGATAGCTGCAACCTTAGCGATCTGCTCCTTGCCGTTAACCTTTGCCGAATACTTAAGGATTGCTGCAACTGCTGCATCGCAAGCCTTCTGCATACCGTTACGAAGAATGATGGGGTTAGCTCCTGCTGCTAAGTTCTTAACACCCTCATTGATCATAGCCTGTGCAAGTACTGTAGCTGTAGTGGTACCGTCACCTGCTACATCGTTTGTCTTGGTAGCTACTTCCTTAACGATCTGAGCACCCATGTTCTCGAATGAATCCTCAAGCTCGATCTCCTTAGCGATGGTAACACCGTCGTTGGTGATGAGGGGTGAACCGTAAGACTTATCAAGGATAACGTTTCTTCCTTTAGGTCCTAATGTAACCTTAACTGTATCTGCTAATTTATTAACACCGGCACAAAGGGCTGTTCTTGCGTCTGTACCGTTCTTGATCTCTTTTGCCATTTTTGACATCTCCTTTGTTTACTCTTTTGAAATTCGAAATAAGATCCTTCGCTTATGCTCAGGATGACAGATTTTTATTCAACAACTGCAATAACATCGTTCTGCTTAACGATGATGTACTCTTCGCCGTCAAGCTTAACTTCTGTACCTGCGTACTTGGAATAGATAACCTTCTCGCCTACTTTAACCTGCATCTTAACTTCCTTGCCGTCGATAACTCCGCCGGGGCCTACTGCTATAACTTCAGCCTGCTGGGGCTTCTCCTGTGCCTTGGGTGTAAGAATGATACCTGACTTTGTAGTCTCTTCAGCCTCAAGCTGCTTTAAAACAATTTTGTCACCTAAAGGTCTTAACTTCATGACAATGCCTCCTGTATTTTTCTCTATTTGTTAGCACTCTATATTTCCGAGTGCTAACCGCTAAATGATATAATATCACGATTTGCAAAAAATGCAAGTACTTTATAATTTTTTAATTAATTTTTTATACGTCGAATGCAGCGAAGCTGCGTTTGTCAGTCGGTATTACAGTTGCAGCTCGATACTGTCCAATTTTTTGATAGCCCTGATCAGCGCATCCTTGGAGTTTTTCCAGTCTGCATCCTTGTTTCTGTAATCGAACTTGTCGGTATACCACTCAACATCATCGCACACACGCTTCATATTCTCTAAGAAAAGCTTGTCGAGTTTGGCGGTAAAATCCCTCAATGCGCCGCCGCCCATATGAGCATCGGCCGCATCGTAGAGTACGGCATAATGGTTGGTGCAGAAACCCTTGCAGGAATCGAATTTGGTCTTAAACGCAGGGTCCTTTTCATATAAGTAGAAAACGGTATCGATATATCTGTCAAAAATACGGGTGATCCTGTCACAGATATAGCAGCTCTTTCCAAGCTGGCGCATATATGCAGATACGGCTGAACCCTCGGTATTCTTCTTAAAAAGACCGCCGCCAGAGCTTCTTCCTTTTTTCTGGGCCTTTTCTGTCTCCCTTATCATGTTCTGCATATGTGTATGAAGCATAAGACCGAGTCCCAGTCTGTTCTGGTTACCGTACATAAGCTCCACATGCTTTGCGCAGAAGCCGACCTCGTTGGTCTCCATACGGACATCATCCTCCATATAGGAAGGTCCCATGGTAAACTCTATGGCATTCTTCTCCAGCGAGGCATACATGGAACACACGGGGCATTCCGAATCCTCATTAAACGCGTCGTTGACCGGTATGGCATATAATTGTTCATCCATAACTTAAGTTCCTCCCTGCTTTATTGTTCACTATCCTTTATCTCGGCTATAGCTTCTTTTATACGTCTTGCCTTATCCTTTATCCTGTCGCTCACCGCTCTGTTGATAAGGATCTTTTCAACAAATTTAATTGCATCGTTATATCTTCCGGTTTCATAATCAAGAGCGCTCAAAAGATAAAAGAAAGTATATTCGTCAAGTCCGCAGATAGGGAAGTTTTCCTTTAAAAGTGCCTCCGTAAAGCCCTCTGCAGCCTTAAGCAGATAATCGTTTTCTTCCTCCGAGAGCTTCTTTACCATCTCATCACGTCCCGGAACATCCTCTGCTATGCTCTCAGCCTTTCCTCTGGTAAGCCAGCCCAAAGTAAGACATATGTAAGCTCTCTCGCTTACCTTTCCCCTCTTTACCACGGTACTTACCAAAGCGAGCTTGCTCCTGGTTATCGCCTCATCATAAGAATAAGTCTCGTTTTCAAACTTAAGCCCGGTAAAATTGATACTGATCTTTTCCTTTACCATCCTGGCCTGTCCGGACGAAAGATGAACGAAATCCCTCGAAAGCGCTGCGTATCCGCACACAGGACATGCGGTCACATTATATTTCATTGTATCGAGTTCTTTATATCTGGGCCTTAAGTCAATATCCTGCGCCAATAGCTTTACCTTACCCGAACGTACCACTCTTTCCTTAAACTCGTGTCCGCAGCATACGCATTCCATGGTCTTAAAGTAGATCAGATCCTTTTCTTCCAAAGGCTTTTCAGCAGCTTTAGCAGCCTTTGCGGCCTTTTTCTTCTCTTCTTCGGCCTTATCCTCTTTTTTGTCGTTAAAAAGATCGATATTGCTCAGGTTCCCGAGTCCCATCGACTCAAGTCCGGATAAAACGTCACCCATAACACTTGCCTCTTTATATATATGTTAAAACACTCTGTTACATTTCCGGTTTTCTTTGATCAAAAATAAATATGACTGTCTATGATCTTATAGCTCTTTCCCTTGGCTTCGCATTTCTCCTTTGAAGAAGAAATATGGCTGTTAAAGAACATATAGCTGTCGGGCACGGTCTTCTCACCGCAGAATGCCTTCTTGGCAGACGAAATGCTGTTGATCATCTGAGTGTACTGCCACTCGCCCTCATAATCCCCGAGCTTATCGTAAATAGCCATAGCCTTGTCCAATGAACTCGGGTTACCCTTAGTGGGTGAGAACTGCACACCCCAGTAATCATCATAGATAACTTCCTTGATAGTGCTTACATGTCCCCAGTCGGAAGTATCGTTCATCCTGTTGATGATGACATTTGCTACCGCTATCCTTGCCTCATCGCTCATATTTCCCGCTTCGCAGTAAATGATGGAGCTCATAAGTCTCAGTTCCGCTGCGGTATAGTTTTCATCCCATGCGGTTAAATTCTTTTCCCCGGCTGTCTTTCTGGACTGTAAAACACGGCCCTTCGACTTATAATACTTATCCGAGTCTTTAAGTCTTTTTGCCACGAGATCGATGCTTGATCCGGGATAGGTCTGTACATTTTCTTCCGATGCGGCTTTTGCATTTTCAAAAGGACCAAAACCCGTCAATATAAGCACTGCCGCCATAAAGGCGGCAGTAAATTTTCCGAAACCGGTCAATGCCTTTTTAATCATTAAACACACTCCAAAATAATCAATGATGGAAAAGTCTCATTCCTGTAAAGCACATTACCATGCCGTATTCGTTACACTTATTGATAACGAGATCGTCTCTTACGGATCCGCCGGGCTCTGCGATGTAGGTAACACCGCTCTTCTTAGCACGGTCGATATTGTCGCTGAACGGGAAGAATGCATCACTGCCGAGAGCCACACCCTTGATGGTATCAAGGTATGCCTGCTTCTCTTCCTTTGTAAGCGGAGCGGGCTGCTTAGTGAAGTACTGCTGCCAGTTGCTGTCAGCCGCTACATCCTCACCCTCGCCTGTGATGTACTGGTCTATAACGTTATCCCTGTCGGGACGCCCGATAGAATCAAGGAAAGGAAGCTCTAAGATCCTATCCCACTGACGGAGGTTCCAGTTGTCAGCCTTGTTTCCTGCAAGTCTGGTACAATGAACTCTACTCTGCTGTCCTGCACCTACGCCGATAGCCTGTCCGTCTGCTGCGAAGCAAACCGAATTGGACTGTGTATACTTTAATGTGATAAGGCTGATGATAAGATTTGTACGGGCCTCATCTGTTAAATCCTTGTTCTCGGTAACGATATTGTTAAGGAGTTCATTATTGATAACGAAGTTGTTTCTGCCCTGCTCGAAGGTAACGCCGAATACCTGCTTCTTCTCCTGAACCTCGGGAACATAGTTGGCATCGATCTTGATGATGTTGTAGCCGCCCTTACGCTTGCTCTTTAAAAGCTCTAAAGCTTCATCTGTGTAGCCGGGAGCTATGATACCGTCGGAAACCTCACGCTTGATGATCTTAGCGGTTGTAAGATCGCAGACATCCGAAAGTGCGATAAAATCGCCGAATGATGACATTCTGTCGGTGCCTCTTGCTCTTGCATATGCACATGCAAGGGGTGAATCGTCAAGGCCCTCGATATCGTCAGCAAAAACTGCTTTCTTTAATTTATCACTGAGCTTGTTTCCGACTGCTGCGGAAGTAGGTGATACATGCTTAAATGATGTAGCGCAGCACTTTCCTGTAGCTTCCTTAAGCTCTTTTACAAGCTGCCAGGAATTGAAAGCATCAAGGAAATTGATATATCCGGGACGTCCGTTAAGGATCTCTATAGGAAGCTGTGCTCCGTTCTCCATATATATTTCAGCGGGCTTCTGGTTGGGATTGCAACCATACTTTAATTCAAATCTTTCCATCGTTATAAATCTCCATTCTTTGATTATTTATT
This sequence comes from Lachnospiraceae bacterium, assembly GCA_024684355.1. Classification (GTDB taxonomy): domain Bacteria; phylum Bacillota; class Clostridia; order Lachnospirales; family Lachnospiraceae; genus RUG11977. Next base: position 445 of record JAIKXA010000118.1, on the reverse strand, counting down.
CTTATTGATGAGTCTGGTCTCTTTCTGTCCAGATGCAAGATCGATATATGCCGTATAAAGAGAAACCTTATTGTTCTCATCAAGTCCGTTCCAGATAGTATTGGTAAACTCGTCTATGTCATTGGGAATGAATACGCGCTCAGGCTCGCCTGTAAATGTAGGTATCGGATTTCCGTCATGATTGTAGGTATGGATAAAATGTCCGAGTCCTGCAAGTGAGTTGTATGTAAAGGTATATCTGTTGCAAGCACTGCCTTCAGCGTCAGCACTCTTTAAGATGCTCATCTTATAAGTAAAATCATTTGACTTAAGGAAGCTGAGCCTAGCCATGATACGAGGTGTACAGCTGGGACCGTCGGGCTCAACCCCACGTGCAGACAGACAAACCTCAAATGCGTAGCTCATATCAACTACCTGGATGGGATTAAGTGCGAAAGTTGACTCC
>JAIKXA010000110.1 GCA_024684355.1 Lachnospiraceae bacterium | reverse complement strand
TTCGGTGGGATAAGTCCTTACCGCTACCACGGTACCGCGGATGGCAAGAGTGGTATTGGGTGTTACTACATTTAATTTTTCATCATCTGCAAGCTTTTGCTGAAGATCGATGACCAATTCGCCTTTTACCATATTGATGGTCAGTTTTTTGTTTGAAGCGGCTTTGATAACGGCTTCCGTGTCATGCTCAAAATGTGCATATGTCTCCCGGTCACAGTTTATGCGTGTAAAACCGTCGGAAGCAACCGTGATATAGTCCTTATCTCTCAGCTTCATATCTTTAGATGCTTTAAAAGAAGTATCATCTCTTTTTATGCTTACGTTTCCCTCGGAGTATAATATCCGGATATTAAAATATGAATCTTCTCCTGAGCGGAGGACAAAGAACAGGGCTACGCCGATGATGATCAAAGCACCTGCTAAAACAGGTATGAGCATTTTTTTCTTCATATTTTCCCTCCTTATAGCTGAGATTCCGGACTTTAGTAAGTATGCTATCCCGGACTTTTTTATAAGATGTCATCGATAACGATTATATCATAACATACTTTTTAGAGTATTTGTAGAGAATGATAAAAGAAATAATACACTCCATTACTGAACAAAACAGGTATTATTGAGGGATATTTTACAGTATATTAAGATTTACGGCATTGCATTTTCTGTAATCTTTTGGTATAATATTTGCGGTTTACAAAAAGCAGTGCCGAAAAAACCGGCACGGAAAGGAAAATGATTATGGATAACAACAACAATAATAATTATCGTGATTTCGAACAGCTTGGCGGCAATACGAATATCGAGCAGCAGGTTTCACAGATGCAGAACGATTCCCGCTTTGCTTTCCAACAGAATTTTAACGGATACAATGGTTATGCTAACGGAGGAGTTACCGGCGGCATCCAGGGTGTCATGAGTGAGGCATCGGAAGCATTAAAACAGAAAGTTGTAGCACAGTCCTTCATCTTTATGCTTGCAGCCCTTGTTATAACAACTATAGGAGCTAAGGTTGCTTCAGATGTTCTTTTGGAGTGGATGATCAAAAATCCTGCAAGTCTTATCATCCTCTTTGTGGCTGAGATAGGCATCGTCCTTGTTTCTAATGTTGCATTAAAGAAGAACAATGTTGTTCTTTCGGCAGCCCTTATGACAGCATATTCGTTTATCAACGGTGCTACACTGGGTATCGTTTGTATGGCATATGTTGAAACATCGGTTACCACCGTATTTATTATTACCGCAGCGATGTTCGGTGTCACCGCATTCTTCGGACTTGTTACAAAGAAGGATCTTTCTTCTATAGGCGGCATCCTTTTAATGGGTCTTATCGGACTTATTATCGCAGGCCTTGTTAATATGTTTTTACACAGCGAAGCTATCGCATACGCTGCATCATTTATCGGAGTAGTTGTATTTGTAGGCCTTACCGCTTATGATACTCAGAAGATCAAGGCAGCTTCCGCATATGCTGATGAAAGCAACACAACTGCTCTCGCACTTAACGGAGCATTCCAGCTTTACCTTGATTTCATCAACTTATTCCTTTATCTCTTACGACTTTTCGGAAAGAGAAGATAATTATGGACTACTTTACCGGCTGCCGGCCTTGGCAGTCGGTATTTTTTTGCAAAAATATGTACACATATGGGTGAAAATATTGTATAATTACATCTTAATGGGAGGTATAACATATATGAGAGCTACAGGTGTCTTGCTTCCGATAGCGAGCTTGCCCACCAAGTATGGTATAGGCGGGTTTTCAAAGGAAGCTTATGATTTTGTTGACTGGTTAAAGGCAGCAGGTGTTGATTTCTGGCAGATACTGCCTTTGGGACCTACCGGTTACGGTGATTCGCCTTATCAGAGCATTTCCACATTTGCGGGGAATCCTTATTTCATCGATCTAGAGACATTGACCAAGGAGGGGCTGCTTACCGAGGCAGAGTGTAAGGAAGCCGACTGCGGAAAGAATCCCAAGTATGTTGATTACGGTGCTTTGTATAATACGAGACTTGCATTACTTAAAAAAGCATTTAAGAGAAGTGAGCATAAATCAAATGAAAAGTACCTGGCGTTCTGCAAAAAGAATGCATACTGGTTGGATGATTATGCACTGTTTATATCAATAAAGAATTCTAAGGGCGGAGCATGTTGGACTTCGTGGGATACAGATATCAAGACCCGCAGCCTGAAGGCTTTAAAGGAATACAGGGAAAAGTTTGCTGATGAAATAGACTTTTATAAGTTTAACCAGTATATGTTTATGGAGCAGTGGACAAAGCTTAAATCTTACGCGAATGAAAAAGGGATAAAGATTATAGGTGATATCCCTATCTATGTGGCTTTTGACAGTGCTGATGCATGGGCAAATACAGAGCTCTTTGAGTTTGACAAGAATTGTAACCCGAAGTCGGTGGCAGGTTGTCCTCCTGATGCTTTCAGTGCTACCGGACAGCTTTGGGGTAATCCTTTGTATAATTGGAAAGTACATAAGGAGTCAGGCTTTAAATGGTGGATATCAAGGATAAGTCACTGTTATGAGCTGTATGATGTGGTACGTGTGGACCATTTCAGGGGCTTTGATGAGTATTATTCCATCCCGGCAAAGGATGAGACCGCTGAACACGGCAAGTGGAAGAAGGGACCCGGCATAGAGCTTTTTGATGCCATTAAGAAAAAGCTGGGCGAGAAGGATATCATAGCTGAGGATCTGGGCTTCCTTACGGAGTCGGTTATCAAGCTGCTTAAGAAATCCGGTTTCCCGGGCATGAAGGTGCTCCAGTTTGCATTTGATCCGCATAATCCGAGTGTATATCTTCCTCACAATCATATAGAAAACTGCGTGGTTTATACAGGTACTCATGATAACGATACCACAAAGGGCTGGTTTAAGAACCTGAACCACGAGGAAAAGAAATATATAGGTGAGTACTTGGGATGCGGTGATGTAAAAGAAGAAGAGATAGCATGGGTATTTATCAGGGCAGCTTTAAGAAGCCCTGCGAAGCTCGCGGTCATCCCTATGCAGGATATATTAAATCACGGCTCGGAAGCAAGGCTTAATGCACCGTCCACGTTCGGAGATAACTGGAAGTGGAGGATGCTTAAAGATGAAGCCACAAAGGGACTTTCGGACAAGCTCGCCAGATGTAACTGGATGTATGAGAGACATAAGTTTTAAGTATAGGGGTCAGGGACCATTAGAAATATATTAATACGGAGGAAAATAGAATGCAGTTTACAACATTACAAAAAGATATGATGCAGGCCATGAAGGACCATGACAAGGTAAAGAAGGATGCTCTGTCAGCACTTGTTTCGGCTACCAAGAAGCTAGCTATAGATTCGGGATGCAGGGATGATATACCTGACAGCATGACGGATCAGGCTATACTTAAGGAGATAAAGACAATAAAGGAGCAGATCGATACATGTCCTGATTCAAGGGCGGAGCTTAAGGAAGAGTATAAGGCAAGACTCGCCGTATTTGAGGAATATGCACCGAAGATGCTTTCCGAGGCTGAGGTGGAAGCAGTTATAAAGGAGAAATTTGCCGATGTACTTGCATCCGGCAACAAGGGTATGGTCATGAAGGCAGTTATGGCCGAGCTAAAGGGCAAGGCTGACGGCAAGGTTATAAACCAGGTAGTAGGAAAGCTGACATCGTAAGTTAAAAGCAGCCGGACTATCAGAAAGAGGTTTTCGTGGCAGAGTTAGGCAACATAAAAATTTTAATAATATACAATCCAAAGGCGGGCAAGGGCAGGATAAAGCAGAGCATCCCCGAGATAAAGAAGATGTTTAATGATGCAGGACTTGTCCCTGACTTTTACGCTACCAAATGTAGGGGAGATGCTACAGAGGCAGCGAAGAAGTATTTAAAGAGATACTGCAACCTTAAGTATGGGTACTATGGAAATCAGGAAAAACCTGAAGGTTCAACCAGAAATGATAATGTATACGTGGTGGCAGCAGGTGGAGACGGAACACTTAATGAAGTAATGAGCGGAGTGCTGGCAACCGGATACGATGTTCCGATAGGTATCATCCCTACAGGATCGACCAATGACTTCGGTTACTCGTTAAAGCTGGAGGGCGATCCGGTGAGGCTTGCCAGCATAGTACTTGAAGCTATACTTAAGGATAATGAATTTAAGTGCGATGTAGCAACCTTTAAACCGGATAATGATAAGTCCAGGATAAAGAAGATAACATATACTGCAGCCTTCGGA
>JAIKXA010000107.1 GCA_024684355.1 Lachnospiraceae bacterium | reverse complement strand
CTGGTACCTACCGCAGCTACGAATATATCGACTCTGCCTTTGGTAGCTTTCCATATCTCCGGACCTGTTGCAAGATAATGAGTTTCAGGATGATGCGGATTTTCTCCTTGAGCAGGTCTGAATGCTCCGGGTATGCTTTCCGCAAGATCAACTGCTTTTTTACCTCCGCCACCGAATCCGTTCTGTTTTGGTGTAAGTTCCACCTCAGCACCGTACGCTTTTAATATTTTTATTTTTTCTTTGCTGGCGCCTTCAGCCATACATATTACCGTACGATATCCTTTTACGGCTCCGACCATTGCCAACCCTATACCGGTATTACCCGAGGTACCCTCTACTATGGTTCCGCCTTCTTTTAGCTTACCTTCAGCTTCCGCGGATTCTATCATATGAAGTGCTGCTCTGTCTTTTACACTTCCTGCGGGATTATAACTCTCAACTTTGGCATACAGATCAGCCTGCAGCTTCTCATTTTCTATTATCCGGTTCAGATGCAGGAGTGGTGTATTTCCAACCAACTCCAGAATATTGTCATATATCTTTCCCATAATAAGCGTACCTCATATATCTTTTAATTAATCTTATTTTTGCTTTTTGTGTATCAGTTGCTCTCAGTATACTGAGTAAGAAGTCCTGCATAAAATGCATTGTCGGGATTTTGTGCTATAAGCTGATCTAATGCCTGCTTGTAAGCTGTTGTATTGATATTCTGTGTAATATCATAACTTCCGAAATCAACTGCATTTCCTGTAAACACTCCCGAGTTGTATGCAGCCTGTATATACTTCTTTATACCCGCTGTATTGGGATCTACCGCAAACTTTGTAACTCCGCCGTAAAGATATGTTTCAACATAATCGGGCTCTTTACCTGAATAATCTGCTACTGTTTTTACTACGTCTGCCTTTATCGCTGCATCCGTCTCGCCCTTCTTGTAATACTCAAATGCCTTTATTCTTGCTGTTTCATATGCTACAAATGAATCAAATTTATCTGTCAGTCTCTTTTTTGATGTTACTTCACGGCAGCATACATAGTTAGGCGAAAGGTCTCCGGCCGCTACAACTACTTCCAGGTCATATGCATCAGCGTAAAGCAGTGCAAATTCCATAGGAAGGAATCCCAGTTCAACCTCACCCTTCTGTACTGCCTGTGCAGTTGCGGTTGAGTCTTCATAATACGAAATATGACCTGTTGCTTCATCTTCGATAGATGCGATCACTCCTGCTTCAATACCGTTATCAAGCAGATACTGTCTTGTTACGATCCATGCGGCTTCATTTCTTGCAAGTCCGAGTTTTGCATCTGTTACAGCTGTAAGATTTAATGCCTTATCCGTTCCTTTAAACTTATCTGCATTTCCTTTCTTGGCGATAACCGCACCGCCTTCAACTGCGGTTCCTGCAACAAAAGTAAGATCATATCCGGATCCGATTGCCTGTACATCGGCTACAAAACCGGCTGTAAGTATATCAAGCTGTCCGCCGTCCTCATTTATAGCGGTAAGAGCATTGTTTCCGCCTATAGCTACAGGATTGACTGTCAGGCCTTCCTCAGCAAAATATCCTTTCTGAAGTGCAAGAATGTTGACGGTTACTCTTATGTTGCCTGCAGGATAAGAAACACTTAAGGGCTCTAAATCCTTCTTTGCCACGGGAGTAATCTCTGTTCCCGTTGTAGTCTCTGTGTTATTTCCGCTGTTTACAGTTTCCGTTGAAGTAACTGTTACCTGATTTTCTGTAGTCTTATCATCTTCATCCGCTATAGCTTTTGCTGTTCCGCAGCCTCCTAGAATTGTCGAAACTAATAAAGCTCCTGCAAGTAATACTCCTATTTTATTTCCGTTTTTTCTAAATAATCTCATGTTAATGATCCTCCGTTTTTCTCATTTGATTTTATAAAGTCATAAGTTTTAAAGTAAGTTCCGCAGATTTTTCAAGTTCATCCACGGATGTGTATTCGTTTGTGCTATGGCAGTTCTCCATTGCGCAAGCCAGTACGATTGTTTCTATTCCATGTTCATTCAGCTGGTTAGCATCACTGCCCCCAAAAGTGTCAATGCATTCCGGCTTTATACATCGTTCCGTTTCCCCTGCAGCCTTGATAAAACGCTTAACTACATTTCTTTTCTTGGAAACCCTGTACGAATGTATCTGTTCCGTAACCGTCACTTCAACGCTTCCCCCATATTCCGATGCAGCATTTTCAAATTCTGTCCGTATCTTTACAGCTGCATCGGTTGCTTTCCTATGATCCATGCTTCGGATCTCTCCTTCTATCTCAACCGATTCGGGAACTATATTTTTTCCGCTTCCACCAATAATAGTTCCAAAATTCAATGTAAGATCTTCGTCTATACGTCCGGTTTTAATCTTCGCCAACGCTCCGGCAGCAATTGACAATGCATTTATCCCCTGTTCCGGAGCAAATCCGGCATGTGCCGATCTGCCGTTCACCTTTATGCTGACAGAAAGGATTGAAGGAGCCGCTAAAGCAGCTTTCCCGACAGGTCCGGTCAGATCCAGTACGTAACCCTCTTTAGCCTTTATTCTGTCATACGCGAGGAATCTGCTCCCCGTGCAATAAGGTTCTTCGGCTGCGGTAAAAACTATTTCCAGATCCGGTGTACTTAAGCCGTTTTCCTTGATCACTGTCAACGCTTCTATGATAGAGACAAGTCCTGAAACATCATCGGCCCCTAAAACCGTATCGTCTTTAGAAGTTATCTTTCCATCCTGATGCAGTAATGCTCTTTTCCCTGTACCCGGCTTCACCGTATCCATATGTGCCGAAAACAAAACGGGCGGTCCGGCTTTATTACCTTTTAACGTCGCATAGATGTTTGAGGCAGGATGTGATGTCCCGTTTGATATCTTCTTTAATATTTCAGAAGCCGTATCACTCTCTACCTTAAGGCCGAGTTCTTTAAGCTTTTCCTTAAGATATTCCGATATTTTTTCTTCATTAAATGATTCAGAATCAAACGATGTCAATTTTATAAACTCACATATCAATCGGACTCTGTTGATCTTACTTTTATCATCACTCATTTTTGTAATCCTGTTTTTGTTTTTCTTACTACAGTTTCTTTTTTCGGGTAAAAAAATACCCGGGGCAAAAATGCTCCCGGGCAAAATGGCTCATATGTACAATATTACATACCTATTGTTTCATATCAGGGCGTAAGGACAAAATGCCGAACACCCTGGCCATATTGACTGCCCGGGAGTACTGCATTCGACACATGTATGAATAAAAACTGCGGATTGAAGTATTGTTCATTTTTAACGCCCCCTTTCTTAAGTTCGTTTTTGTAACTGATGTTGGGATTATAACATCACTCACCTACTGTGTCAATAGGTTTTAAGATAAAAATAATTTATTCTCAGTTATCAATTCAACTGATAACTCGAGTATAATAAAAACGCAAAACCACAGGACATCCCGGATTTTGCGTTTAAAAATGCCGTTTTATATTTTATTCAGCCGCGAACAGTACCCTTAAATCATATAGTACCACTCTTCGCTCTGGGTCACTTCTTCTTTTTTGACTTTATTCTCATAAGTCCTGTATTCCATCTCGGGATTCTTCATGCTGACCCTGGTATTGGCAGGTACCGAGCTTGTGATAAAGGTGTTGCCGCCTATTACCGAGTTTTCTCCTATCACGGTTTCTCCTCCTAAGATGGAAGCACCTGCATATATGGTCACATTATCCTCGATGGTAGGATGACGCTTCTTTCCTGAGAGCTTCTGCCCGCCTCTGGTGGAAAGTGCACCGATGGTCACGCCCTGATATATCTTGACGTTCTTTCCTATTATAGATGTTTCACCTACTACTATGCCGGTACCGTGATCTATAAAGAAATACTTGCCGATAGTAGCACCGGGGTGGATATCTATACCTGTCTCGGAGTGCGCATATTCCGTCATAAGTCTCGGGATGATCGGGACATTAAGCTTATACAGTTCATGTGCCAGGCGATATACCGTGATCGCCATAAGTCCCGGATATGCAAGTATTATCTCCTCGAAGCTCCCTGCTGCCGGGTCTCCGTCAAATGTAGCAAGCAGGTCGGTCTCTATGATCTCTCTTATGGCAGGAAGCCTTTCAAAAAAGGCATTGCAGATCTCTTCGCTCTTGTTTTTCTTATCTTCTTCCGTTAGAGCTCCTCTGTTTTTTCCTGTCTCAAGTGCGAGTTCTATCTGCCTGTGAAGATGATAATATATATCTTCCAAAGTTACAGCCAGACTGTTTTTTAAGTTATATATCTTGTATGCTCGCTCCTTAAAATATCCGGGATATACGATCCTTATAAGTTTAAAAAGGATATCCCTTACCTCGTCCTTATCCGGTTTATTATATATATTGAA
>JAIKXA010000093.1 GCA_024684355.1 Lachnospiraceae bacterium | reverse complement strand
CTCGGCTTCCGTACACTGCTTACTCAGAAGTACGGACATAACGGACATCTCGGTAACTTCGGATGGACAGGCGGTACAGGCATATGGGTTGAAGCGGACCCTGTAGATAAGTTTGCCGTTGCATATATGCATAACATGCGTCCGAATGACGAGCTTTATCATCATCACAGAGTACGTGCGGTGATAAACGGGATCATGCTGTAAGCGGTCTAATGTACAGGAAAAAATGTTGAAATAATCAGAGTATCGATTATAATGGACATGGTTGGAGGTTTTAAAATGAGCTTTGTTGAATTCGAACATGTCAAAAAGACCTATCATATGGGTGAAGTTGATATAGAAGCATTAAGGGATGTTAATTTTACAATAGAAAAAGGCGAATTCGCCGTAATAGTCGGTGCCAGCGGTGCGGGAAAGACAACGATCCTAAACATATTGGGAGGTATGGATACCGCAACATCGGGGAAGGTTATATTGGACGGTGAGGATGTATCGGGTTTTTCATCCAAAAAGCTCACCACATTCAGACGTCACGATATAGGCTTTGTTTTCCAGTTTTATAACTTGGTACAAAACCTGACTGCCTTAGAAAATGTCGAGCTCGCCGCCCAGATATGCCGTGACCCCATGGATGCCATGACAGTACTGGAACAAGTCGGTTTAAAGGACAGAGCGCATAATTTCCCGGCGCAGCTTTCCGGAGGAGAACAGCAGCGTGTGGCTATAGCAAGGGCATTGGCTAAAAATCCGAAGCTGCTTCTTTGTGACGAACCTACAGGAGCACTTGATTACAATACAGGCAAAATGATCCTGCAATTGCTTCAGGATGCCTGCAGGAAAAACGGGATGACCGTTATCGTCATAACACACAATCAGGCACTTACCGCTATGGCTGACCGCATAATAACGGTCAAAAGCGGACTTATAACTGAGATTAGAGAAAATAAGGACATAGTACCTATAGAAAACATAGTATATTAATCTATCAAACGAGGAAGACCGGACATGAACAGAAGCATGTGGAAAACTACATTGCGTGAGATCAAGAACAGTCTTGGCAGATATCTGGCGATATTTGCCATTATTGGTCTTGGTGTCGGCTTCTTTTCAGGTCTCAGAGTTACCCGTGATGCCATGGTTGAGGCTACGGACGGTTTTGTGAGCGATCATTCGATGTATGACTTAAGACTGATCTCCACACTCGGTTTTACCGACACCGAAATAGAAATCCTTAAAAGCGCCGACGGCATAGAGGATGCATACGGTGCTTACAGGGCGGATGCAATATTATCCGATAACGAAAAAGAGTATGTTGCATCTTTCCATTCTTTAGATGATTCGATAAACACCCCTTCATTAACTTACGGCCGTATGCCCAAAAAGTCGGGCGAGATACTGGCAGACGGAAGGTTTTATCCCAAAGATGCGGTGGGAAAGACCATTACACTTTCAGAAAATAATACACAGGAAACTTTGAACAGCTTCTCGCGTACCGAATTTACGGTAGTCGGTCTTGCGTTTTCTCCTTTGTATCTTAACTACGAAAGAGGCAATTCCTCTATAGGTAACGGAACTGTATCAAACTTTTTCCTTATCCTTCCGGAAGATTTTTCAATGCCCGCTTATACGGACGCTTATCTGACGTCGGGTAAAAAGAACCATATTTTTACAGATGCATATAATGAGCATATAGACCGGTTACAGTCAGAGATGGGGGAATCATTACAATATATCGCAAATATTAAATATAACAGGTTGAAAGAAAACTATGGATACGACATAGAATTGCCTGTGCTTTCAACATATGTGCTTACCCGAAACCAGAATATCGGCTATGCCTGCTTCGAAAACGATTCTAAGATAGTAACGGGTATATCTGTTGTATTTCCGGTATTTTTCTTTCTGGTTGCGGCGCTTGTATGCATAACTACCATGAGCAGGATGATCGAGGAACAGAGGACTCAGATCGGTATATTAAAGGCCTTGGGATACGGAGAAAAGACCATCATGGCCAAATATATGATATATTCGGGAAGTGCGGCCGTACTTGGCTGCGTAAGCGGTTTTTTTGCCGGATGTTACGCGTTCCCGACCATCATATGGAAGGTATACGGGCTAATGTACGGTTTCTGTGATATAAGATTTGTATTCAGCCCCGCACTCTTTTTCATTTCTCTGGCTGTTGCGCTTCTGTGCTCAGTGGGTACTACATATATTTCCTGCAAAGCTGATCTGTTTAACACTTCTGCAGAGCTTATACGTCCGAAGGCCCCCAAAAACGGCAAGAGAGTATTTATCGAACGCATTACGTTTATCTGGAAACATCTCCCTTTCCTTCATAAGGTATCCATAAGAAACGTATTCAGATATAAGGGAAGATTTATAATGATGCTGCTCGGTATCAGCGGCTGTACCGGACTTATCATCACAGGCTTCGGTATAAGAGATTCCATTTCGGAAATAGCTGATGCACAGTATACGCAGATATTGGTATATGATGAAACGGTGAATTTTTCGGAAAGCATGTCTGCGGAAAAACTGGATATTTTTAAGACACAGCACTCGGATATCATCAGTGTTTTCATGCCCATAAGCCAGACTCCGGTGGATCCTGTGGATACGGGCTCGATACGTTCGCTCGATCTGGTAACGCTATATAGCGAAAACAACTGGAGAGAGGTCCTTAATCTGCATGATAAAGACGGGGAACAGCTTGACTATCCGAAAAACGGGGAAGTTATCCTTTCGCATAATGTTGCGGATATCAATAATGTCGGGGTTGGAGATACAATCACCTTTAAAGATAATGATATGAACACCATAACACTTAAGGTATCGGGTATCTGCGACAATTATTTTCATGCGTATGCATATATTGGTTCAGAAACTTTTGAAAGCGCCTTCGGCAGACCGGTATCTTACCGTTCGGCTTTTGTAACACTGAAAGAAAATGTAGAACCGCATGAAGCGGCAGCAGCATTTATGAACAGTGACAATGTTATCTCCGTAGGTATCAATGCCGATACTCTTGAGATGTTTTCGAAGATGATGCAAGCGTTGAACTACATTGTTGTGCTGGTATTGTTCTGTGCTGCGGCACTGGCATTCATTGTTCTTTATAATCTTACCAATATAAATATCACGGAGCGCATACGGGAGATCGCTACGATCAAGGTACTCGGCTTTTATGCCAACGAGACCGCATCCTATGTATTCCGTGAAAATGCATTGCTTACCATACTCGGAGCCGTACTCGGCATCCCTGTCGGTATATGGCTCCACGGCTATGTTATGTCGAATATAAAATTGGATATGGTTACTTTTGATGTTCATATCAACGGTATAAGTTATGTGTACTCATTCCTGTTTACGTTTGCGTTTGCCGTGATCGTCGATATAGTTATGTACTTTAAACTTGCCCGCATAAATATGGCGGAATCATTAAAGTCGGTAGAATAAGCCAAAAACTTAATGTAATTGTGAGTTTTCAACGATAAGGAGATATCATATGGAGATAAAACCATATAAGAAAGATTTTGAATATTCATATACTCTGGGAGCTTTTCCTACTTTTGAGCTTCTTGATGCAAAACCGGAGGACGTAAAAGAAGTATACTGCAGTGCGTCTTTTACCGATATGGAAAAGCTTGAGGAAAAGTGCAGAGAAAAAAGCGTTAAGCTTTCTGTAAACGATAAGGTGATAAACCGCTTAAGCGATAAGGGCAATGTATATGTGGTGGGTTTGTTTGACAAGTATTCCCAAAAGCTTGAAAGTGAAAAGCCGCACCTTGTTTTAGTCAATCCTTCCGATATGGGAAATCTTGGCACCATCATAAGGACTGCGGTGGGTTTCGGGATCATGGATCTGGCGGTTATCGAACCTGCGGCCGATATATTTAATCCCAAAACGGTAAGAGCTTCCATGGGTGCTCTTTTCCGTTTAAGACAGCACCGTTTTTCATCTTTTGAAGAGTATATGGCTTCGGATGAATTCGGAGCCGGAAAAGGGAACAAACGAGAGATATTTACATTTATGCTTAACGGGAAAAAGCAGTTGACGGTGAGCGACTGTCCCAAGCCTGAACTGTATTCTCTGGTATTCGGAAATGAAGCGACCGGACTTCCGGACAGCTTCCTGGATTACGGGACAAGCATCATAATACCGCAGACACCTTTTGTGGATTCCCTCAACCTGACGATAGCTGCCGGGATCGGAATGTATATGTTTACCAACAGAAGATAACATTTGATATAAAAAAATGCTTGACTTGATAATGTAATTCACTATAATTTTAATTGTAGCCAGTATTTTGGGGCATTATATTATAAGAAAATCCATATGGATATGGAGTTTTCGACATAAGTGAGGTATGACATGAAGTGTCCATTTTGCGGTAATGAAGATACCAGAGTTATTGATTCCAGGCCTGCTGAGGACGGATCTTCTATCAGGAGAAGAAGACAGTGTGATAAATGCGACAAGAGATTTACCACATATGAGAAGATAGAGACCATCCCTATGATCGTTATCAAAAAAGATAATATCAGAGAGCAGTATAACAGGGAGAAAATAGAGAAGGGTATCTGGGCATCATGTCATAAGAGACCTGTATCTGTTGACATGGTAAGGACCATGGTTGACGAGATAGAAGCCGAGATATCTGCTTATGAATCAAAAGAAATCCCGAGTTCCGTGATAGGGGAGCTTATCATGGAAAAGCTTCAGAAGGTTGATCAGGTAGCATATGTAAGGTTTGCTTCCGTATACAGAGATTTTACGGATGTTGATACCTTTATGCATGAGCTTCAGAAGATTATTAAAAAACACGAATAATTTAGCCAATATTTGAAAAAACTCCTTCTTTTCAGCGGGAAGGAGAAAAATGTACGGTAATGTCAAAAGCGCCTCGGTATACGGTATCGAGGCTATGCTTATCAATGTCGAAGCTGACGTAAGCGATGGCCTGCCTCTGTTTAATATGGTGGGTTATCTGGCTTCAGAGGTAAAAGAAGCTAAGGACAGAGTCAGAACGGCACTGAAAAATTCTAATTTTGCTTTGCGACCAAAGCATATCACGGTAAATCTTTCTCCGGCGGATGTCAGAAAAGCCGGGACTGCCTTTGATCTGCCTATAGCTATGGCATGTCTGGCAGCATCTGAAATATTACCACAGGAAAAATTTGATAACATGCTTATAGTGGGAGAGCTTGGCTTAGACGGTAAGGTAAACCGTATAAGCGGAGTGCTCCCTATATGTATTGCTGCCAAAGAAGCGGGTATAGATATTGTTATCGTACCGAAAGGAAATGCCAGAGAAGGGGCGGTAGTAGGCGGTATAAGGGTGTTCGGCGTAGAGACTTTAAATGAGCTCATAGAGTATATCTTAGACGTCAGGGAGCTTGAAGCCGAACAGGGCATGTCGGATGATGAACTTAAGGGTTCTTCTGCCGAATATGCAGAGGACTTTAGTGAAGTATCGGGGCAGGAGGCTGCCAGACGTGCTGCAGAGATAGCAGTATCCGGACAGCATAACCTGCTGCTCTCGGGCCCGCCCGGATCCGGCAAGACTATGATAGCCAGACGTATACCGGGTATTATGCCCGATATGAGTTTTGAAGATTGTCTGGCGATATCAAGGATATACAGTGTGGCAGGGCTCTTAAACGACGAGAAATATCTTATAACCAGGCGCCCTTTCAGGTCTCCGCACCATACCTGTACGGTTACTTCACTGGTAGGAGGAGGCGCAACTCCCAAACCGGGAGAGATCAGTTTGGCGGCAAACGGTGTGTTGTTTTTAGACGAAATGCCGGAGTTTGGAAGGGAAGCCATAGAGGCACTCCGACAGCCGCTCGAGGACCGTGTGGTGACCGTATCGAGGCTTAATGCTTCATATACTTATCCTGCGGGTTTTATGCTGGTGGCATCCATGAACCCATGCCCGTGCGGGCATTATCCGGACAGGTCACGCTGCACTTGTTCCGAGAGGCAGATAAGGATGTATCAGCGAAGGATAAGTCAGCCGGTTATGGACAGGATAGACTTGTGTGTAAGTGTCAGTGAGATAAGATACGAACAACTCAGTACTCCTAAAAAAGGAGAATGCAGCAGTGCTATAAGGGAAAGAGTCATGTGTGCCCGTGAGATACAGCTTGATAGATATAAGGGTATGTCCGTCAGCTTTAATTCAGAGCTTACAGGCAGTATGACTACGGAATTCTGTCCGCTCGGCAGGGAAGAAAAGGAATTGATGGAAAAGGCATTTGAAAAGTATGCATTGAGTGCAAGAGGCTACCACAGACTGCTTAAGGTATCACGTACCATAGCCGATATGGCGGGAGAAAAGGATATAAAGGTACCGCATATACTTGAGGCATTGTGCTACAGAAACGGAGACGAAAGATGACGGGGAAAGAATACTGGTTATATTTATCAAGAGTAAAGGGGATGGAGTCCGGACGCAGAAGGATACTTCTGGAAATGCTGGGAAGTCCGGAAGAGATATATAAGGCAGGGGAGGCGTCTTTGCGGAGCATCCCTCTTTTGGAGGATTTTCATATAGATCAATTGTTAAACTATAGAAACACAGACTATGAAAAAGAGCTGGAGAAGTTTACTAAGGCAGGTATCGGATTCATCACGGTGGATGATAAAAATTTCCCGGACAGACTCCGGGATATACCCGATGCACCGCCATTTCTGTTTTATAAAGGTGAACTCCCTGGGAAGGATAAGCCTTCGGTAGCCATGGTCGGCAGCAGAAAATGCAGTATATACGGCCGTGAGATGTGCATGAAGTTTTCCTCGGGATTAGCAGAGGCAGGCATTGAGATCATAAGCGGCATGGCAGCAGGTGTGGACGGATTTGCCCACAGAGGCGCCATAAAAGCGGGAGGGAAAACGTTTGCCATACTCGGCTGCGGGGTAGATGTGTGTTACCCGGCAATGAATAAGGATATATTTGATACATTGTCAGGAAAACGGGACCGCATAAGTACGGATAAAATGGATAAAGATGGAGAGAGTGTCAAAAGCTATGGAGGAATACTATCGGAATACTACCCGGGCGATAAAGCACTGCCATATAATTTTCCTCAGCGTAACCGTATCATATCGGGACTGTGCGATATACTTCTGGTAGTCGAGGCAGGGAAAAAGAGCGGTACTTTTATCACTGTGGATCATGCCTTGGAACAGGGCAGGGAGATATTTGCAATACCCGGCCGTATAGGAGATACAGTGAGTGACGGCTGCAACAGCCTGATAAAGAACGGAGCCATGATGGCTACAGAGCCGGAAGATATTATAGAGGAACTGAAAACTCATTATGAAATGCTGCTTACAGTCGAGAAGAAAAAGAAAAAGACCATAAAAGAGAAACTCACCGCCGAAGAAAAAGAAGTATATGAAAGGCTTGAACCTGTACCTATCGGGATCAATGAGATATCAGGCTTAACGGGGGTAGGCTTTGACAGGCTGTCCATGATACTTATCAGTCTTGAACTGAAAGGACTTATAAAAGAAGCAGGTAAAAATCTTTATATCAGGGTATGATAAAGGTTTGGCAAACCTTAAAACTATATTAAATAAGCAGTACAAGACATAAAACCACTTGAAAAATCAAGTGGTTTTTATTATACTAGTAAATTAGGTTATTATCGATAAATAAATGATCAGTTTAAGTTTTGGAGGAGAAAATGTCGGAGCAGATAAACAGAATAAAGAATTCGATAAAGCTTGTCATCCATGGCAAGGATGAAGTTATAGATATGGTATTATGTGCTATATTGGCAAAGGGTCATATATTGCTTGAGGATATACCCGGAGTTGGAAAGACTACCCTGGTAACAGCACTGGCTAAGGTTATGTCGCTTGATTATAAGCGTATACAGTTTACACCCGACGTTCTTCCGTCTGACTTAAGCGGTTTTACAATGTATGATAAAAACACCGGTGAGTTCTCTTTCAGAGAGGGCGCGGTTTTTACCAATCTGTTTTTGGCAGATGAGATAAACCGTACTTCTCCCAAGACCCAGTCTGCACTGCTGGAGGTTATGGAGGAACAGAATGTTACAGTGGATGGCGTGACACGCAGTCTGCCTACACCTTTCTTTGTTATAGCAACTCAGAACCCGGTTGGTGCTTCGGGTACACAGAAGCTGCCCGAGTCCCAGCTTGACCGTTTCATGATAAGACTTACAATGGGTTATCCGGATCATGACAGTGCCATAGATATCTTAAGAGGTGATTCTCATGAGATAGTGGCTAACCTTTCTGCCTGCATAAGCAGAGATGAGCTTTTGGCTATCCAGCAGAAGGTAGAAAATGTACAGACTTCGGAAGCTATACTTAACTATATTGTTCAGCTTACGGAAGTGACCAGAAACAATGATCTGTATTCATTGGGCTTAAGCCCCCGTGCGAGTATAGCACTTTTAAAAATGGCAAAGGCGAGAGCTTTTACTTTTGACAGGGACTATGTGGTTCCCGAGGATGTAAAGGCAGTTTATTATTCTATAGCCAACCATAGAGTGGTGCTTTCTACTAAAGCTAAGGCTACGGGCTATTCTCTTGAAATGGCGCTTTCGAAATCCTTTGATGAGGTGAAACTCCCGGGATAATAAGATTCTTCGCTGACGCGCAGAAGGACATACGAAAATCGGCCAACCCGAGGTGAAAGCTGAAGGGTCTTGAAAAGAAGGTCTTTTGTTAATGAAAATACATATTTGGTCTATAATCAGATATCTTTTTATATTCATTTTAATAGTTTTCTTCGTACTTGTGTTTAAGCAGAATTACCTTGTATTTCTGCTTTTTCCGTATGTCATTCTTCCGGCTGTGCTCATACCCGCATTTCTTGTCAATGTAAAAAAGCTGGAGGTTTCCGGTAGTGCGGCGGTTTCGGACCTGGAGGTCGGGAGCAATATCCTTTTTTATACCGAATACTCCAATCCTACTTTTTATCCGTTTCTGAAATGCATTCTTTCTTTTACGATACGCAATCAGTACTATGATTCCGACAAACTTAACATCTTGAACATCAGTATGATGCCTAAGACGAAAGATAAGGTAAATATCAGTGTCATGACGTCCAAGACCGGCATGGTGGTGTTTGAAGGTAAAAACATACAGGTTACCGGTTTTATGGGAATGGTAAGTATGACGCTGCCGGCTGCGATCAACGTGGAAGTGGCGGTTTTTCCTAAAAAGTCAAAACATATAGAAGTGGCTGAAATACCGTATTCTGAAGGATATGATGAGTATACGGAGCCGGATCTTAAAGGCAGTCTTTCATCCGATATCAAGGAGATAAGAGAGTACAGACCCGGTGACCGTATGTCACGCATACATTGGAAGATAAGTGCCAAGATAGATGAACTGGCTGTAAAAGAAATGGAGCGTACATCCGTGATGTCTCTGGTCCTTGTTCCGGAGCTTGAGAAAAGCCTGATAGATGATACGGTGGAAACTTTGGACGCTTTATGCAGGGAATTGTCGGAAAGAGGAGAACGTTTTGAAGTATGCCTGTATAATGATGTGGCATGTATGTTTGATTATTATGTTATAGATGATGAAGAAGCCCTGCAGAACTGCTACCGCGATATGTATTATCTTCCGTTATACGAGGGCGCGGATAAGGCAAAAGAAGCTTATTATTCATCCGGACAGAAGTCATCCCTTCTGGTTTCGGTATGCGGGAAAAAGGTAGGACTTTTTGAGGATGGTTTAGAAGTGGACATTACACAGTAAACTTAAGGTGACGAGATGAAGACAAGACTTACAAGACAGGAGAAAAAGCTATATGCTGAGCTTGATCAGACAGGCATAGTCATAGAAGATGTCTATGGCACCAAAAAGTCAAGCCCTCTGTTTTTGTGCATTGCAAAAGCTCTGATCATCTTTACGGTTTGTACCGGTACAGTCACCGGTTTTTGTGATGCTTTTCAGTTAAACTATAACAAACCTGCGATAGTTCTTTTTACACTTGTCACAAGTGTTCTGATCTCACTTTTATACTCTAAAAAGAGCATATTCTACGTTGGTTATGTTGCGTTTCTTGTGATATTTACGATTGAACTGTTAAGATACTATCTGTATGCAAACAGCGGTTTCCAGGCGATAACGAACCGTGTACGTGAAGTGTATGCAGAGTATTTCAATATGTCTGTAGTAAGGAGTGCGGAAGAGCAGTATACCAACCGTTACCTGACCATTACGATCACTCTTATGTTTATCATTGCCTTTTTGGTGATCATGTACAATATCACCGTTTCAAGGTATATGAATTTTGCGGAAACGTTTGCTATTTCGTTTATTATCTTAGAGATCCCTATGTATATCGGGAATAAGCCGCCCATACTTTCGGTTATACTTGTCATGACAGGCTGTATCTGTACAGGACTTTTGCAAAAAGGCTCGTTTAACCGTGTGACAATACCGGGGAGAAAGTTCCCGGATTATATAAGGGACAAGTTTTTTAAGAAGACGTATTATACGACCAGAGGAAATCATAACGGTATACTTTTTATGCTGGCTTTTTCCGTTATGTTCTCTTTGGCAGTGACGATCATCTCACTTCCCGTGTTTAACAGGGATCTCGGCGATACACCCGAGGACAGCGCAAAAGCTACGTTCGATGATACGATAAAGATTATTGTGCAGAACGGAATACAGGGACTGTTTAACAGGTATGACTCTACCAACGGTTTGAACCGCGGACGTCTGGGAGGAGTTTCTTCGGTGAGCCCCGATTTTAAAGCGGATATAGCGGTAAGTTTTGTGCCGTTTAGCAGGGATACAGTGTATCTGCCCGGATTTAAGGGGATACAGTATACCGGATCGGAATGGCAGTCAAGGGTCAGGATTTCGGACTATGACGGTCTTTTACTGCTGGGTGCGGAAGAGGATAATCTGGCTTTTGGCGAAGAAAATGAAAAAAAGGAATATATAGAAACACAGTATATAGATAATGCAGACAGAGCATTTGACGGGCTTGTAATCGCTAACAGTACAAATATTCAAATTGGAAATACGATACTTACTTCTTTTTATGAGGAACATTCGGTAAAAGCTAAGGCAGAAATATCTTATATTGATAAGGGATTTGGTATGGATGTATATCCGTATGTTACTTATTACGGAGTATCAAAACAGATTGAAGACTCCATATATCAGTCTAAAGATCCTGAAAAAGATCCGGTTTTGGATACATCGGAGATGAATTATTTTCCGATAAAACTGGCAAAGTATACTACACCTGAACTGATGGCCGGCTATGCGTTAAGTGCGGCTATAAAGAGCACTTCTCTTTATTCATATTCAATTTACGGTACCGATAATAAAGAAAGCGCCAGAATAAGAGTTTATCTTGATCCTTATGTCTTAAGCAAGACTACGATTTCAGGAGCCAGAAGGACGAGCCTTACTTACGGTTCGAACAGGGGAGATGCAATGTCGCTGTTATACAGCGATTATATCAACAATATCTGTCTTAAAGTACCGGATAATCTTAAGGGGTATTTAAACAGTTTCATCAAGGAGCACAGGTATTTCGGGCTGAATGATATAACAGATTATCGTAACCTGCAGTTGGAAAGAGAGGCCAAGTACACAAATAACGGCTTGAAAAAAGAAATGGAAAGGATAATCTCTGAATTGCCTGCAGAGAATTACTATCTGCCCGGTGACTCCATAACTATAAGTTCAGCGTTTGAAACAGTAGAGGGATTTGTTTCGGAAGATGAAGCTATGCTGGAGTTAGAGAATGTTGAAGATTATGACGGCTTAATGGAATCTTATGGGGAAGCGGACGGCATAACATCAGTATTATATGATAAACTTCTGGAATTCTATACAAAGGAGTTTGAGGAGTATGATGAAATAAATAAGTTCAGGTTAAGAGCCTGTGAAGCTATAAAGGATATGTTTTATAGGGATTATCCGTATACTCTTTCTCCCGGCAGGACGCCGCAGGGGTCTGATTATGTGAGGTATTTCCTCGAAGAGCAGAAAAGGGGTTTCTGTTCTCATTTTGCATCAGCGGCCGTTATGTTGCTGCGCCAGCTGGGTATACCTGCCAGATACGTAGAAGGGTATTGTATCCCTTACTCGCTTATGCAGGAGTCTGCCACAAAGCAGGGTATAGGCGGAAAAGAGTGGTTTGATACGGATAATGAGTTTAACCCCGACAGAAACGTATATACAGTAGAGGTAAGCGACTATTATGCACATGCCTGGGTAGAAGTATATCTGGAAGGAAAGGGCTTTGTGCCTTTTGAGTTTACGCCTCCGAGCTTTGAAGCGGCACCTTCGCCGACCACAATGACAGGTATCGGCGGCTTCTTTGCAAGGCTTTTTGATGTGGATCTGGGATTTGACGGTTCGTCGGAAAGCTCTCTTTCCATAACCGGAGACGAAACCACATCCGCAGTAGATACTGAAAAGTCAGGGCTTGATCTTTCGCTCCTGCTTGTACCTTTGGGCTGGGTTATCGGGTCGGTAGCTGCATTTTGGATAATGTATCTTCTTATTAAAAAGCTTTTACGTGAGATACGTTACGCAAAGTATATTAAGGAAGAAAAATATGCTCCGGTGATCTTGGCCAGATATGAGGAGTTTGTTAAAAAGCTTAAGAAGAAAAAGATAGTGACGGTAAAGAACCCGCTTCCTTTGGAACTGTGTGAGATATTATCTGATTATAAGGCGGAAAGACTGGATAAAGATGCTTCTTTGGAGAAGAAAAACGAGCTTAAGAAAAAAACATATGAGGAATGCAGAATAGCTTTCAGTTACGCTGAAAAGGTGCTGTATTCGGATTATAAGACAAATGAAGTTGAGTACAAGACTTATTACAGCTTTATTACGGGCTTTTTAACAAAAAATCATTAATATATTAAAAAAATAAAAAAGTCTTGATTTTCACACAAAAAAAAGGTATGCTATGTTTCGTTTGATTTTTAACGAAACGGAAAGGCAGAAAGAAATGGCTAAGAATCTAGTGATAGTTGAATCGCCCGCTAAGGCCAAGACTATTAAGAAGTTTTTGGGTACGGGGTATGATGTTATTGCTTCCCAGGGTCACGTAAGGGACTTGCCCAAAAGTCAGATGGGTGTTTCACCCGAGGATGATTTTGAACCTAAATATATTACTATAAGGGGTAAGGGGGAAATATTGTCCGAGCTTAGAAAAGCGGCAAAAAAAGCGGACAAGATATATCTCGCAACCGACCCGGACCGTGAAGGAGAGGCTATATCCTGGCATCTTCAGACATTGTTAAAGCTTAATGAAAAAGCGGCAAACAGGATCACATTTAATGAGATCACCAAGAATGCTATCAAAAATTCCATTAAAAATCCCAGAAGGATAGATATGGGCCTTGTTGATGCACAGCAGGCAAGACGTGTACTCGACAGGATCGTGGGATATAAGATCAGCCCGCTTCTCTGGTCAAAGATAAAAAGCGGTCTTTCGGCAGGAAGAGTACAATCGGTAGCTTTAAGACTCATCTGTGAGCGCGAAAAGGAGATCAATGATTTTGTTCCGGAGGAGTACTGGAGCCTTGATGCGATACTTGATACAGGTGCGGCGTCCAAGGGTAAGGGGCTTTCTGTGCATTTTTACGGCAGAAAGGACGAAAGGATAATCCCTCACAGCGAGAAGGAAACTGACGGTTTTATCAAAATATATGGGAAAAAATTAAAGTGTATAGAGGTTAAGGAGGGTGAGAAGCACAGAAAGGCACCGCTGCCTTTTACAACGAGCACGCTCCAGCAGGAGGCTTCCAAAGTCCTTAATTTCTCTACCAAGAAGACCATGCAGCTTGCACAGACTCTGTATGAAGGCGTGGAAGTGGAAGGACATGGCACCATCGGTCTTATCACATATTTAAGAACCGATTCCATAAGAGTATCAGCTGAAGCCGATGCAGCTGTAAGAAACTATATCAGTGATACTTACGGGAAAGACTTTGTTACAAGCGAGGATGTAAATAAGGGGACCGGAAAGAAGATACAGGATGCTCATGAGGCTATTCGTCCTTCTTATGTGGATATACCGTTAGAGGATGTTAAGAAATCCCTTTCGAGAGACCTTTTCAGGCTGTATCAGCTTATATGGAAGCGCTTTGTCGCAAGCCGTATGAAGGCAGCTGAGTATAAGACCGTAAAGGCTGTTTTTGAGGCAAAGGACCTTAGATTTACATGCTCATCTTCGAAGCTCGTATTCGGAGGTTTTATGTCGGTATACTCAACCGAAGAAGATAAGCAGGACGAGGAAAACGACGGCGATCTTTCAAAGATAAAGACAGGAGTTTCCTATGATGTGGTTGAAAGCATCAAGGAGCAGCATTTTACACAGCCTCCGGCACATTTCACCGAAGCCTCCCTGGTAAAGACTCTTGAAGAGCTCCGTATCGGACGTCCCAGTACTTATGCACCTACAATTACTACCATACTTGCGAGACATTATATTCTTAAGGAAAAGAAAAATCTGTATGTGACAGAGCTCGGTGAGGCAGTCAACTCTATAATGGTCGGCTCTTTCCCTGAAATAGTGGATACTGAGTTTACAGCTTTAATGGAGGATACATTGGACAGTGTTGAGACGGGTGATGTTGACTGGAAGTCAATTGTCAGAAATTTCTATCCCGATCTTGAAAATGCTGTGAAAGAAGCCGAAAGTAATCTCGGAAAGGTTAAGGTTTCGGATGAAGAGACCGATATAGTCTGTGAACAATGCGGGCGAAAGATGGTCATAAAATACGGACCTCACGGAAAATTCCTTGCTTGTCCCGGCTTCCCGGAGTGTAGAAATACCAAGTCATATAACGAAAAAACAGATTTTAAATGTCCTAAATGCGGCGGTGAGATAGTCATTATGAAGAGCAAGAAGGGCAGAAGATATTACAGCTGTACGAATCACCCTGCTTGTGACTTTATGTCTTGGCAGAAGCCTGAACAGGAATAATTTATAAAAAGTAGAATGATAATTTTACGCCTTGTCGGAAAAATGTTCAAATTTTTAGAAAATTCTATTGATTTTTGAATAAATATGTGTTATTCTATCAAATAGAGTAATTACTTTCGGATGGGGGTAGAATATGAGCGTTCAATTACTTGATAAAACCAGAAAGATTAATAAGCTTCTGCATAACAATAGTTCGCATAAGGTTGTTTTTAATGATATATGTCAGGTATTAAGTGATATACTTGACGCGAATATTCTTGTTATCAGTAAAAAAGGAAAAGTACTCGGAGTAACAAATAAAGAAGAGGTTAAGCCTTTAAGTGAGCTTATTATGAATGAGATCGGAGATCATATCGATAACGATCTTAATGAGCGTCTGTTAAACATTCTTTCCACAAAAGAGAATGTCAATCTGGAGACCCTGGGCTTTGAACTTCCCGGTATCGAGTCGTATGTGGCACTTATCACACCTATCGATATTGCAGGTGAAAGACTCGGCACACTGTTCCAGTACAGAAAGCATGACCAGTTCAATATTGATGATATTATATTGAGCGAATACGGGACCACTGTTGTGGGCCTCGAGATGATGCGCTCCGTTAACGAAGAAAACGCGGAAGAGAGCAGAAAGGTGGCAATCGTAAGATCCGCTATCAGTACACTTTCATTTTCCGAGCTCGACGCTATCAAGCATATATTTAAAGAGCTGGGGGGCAATGAAGGAATTCTGGTTGCCAGCCGTATAGCCGACAGCGTGGGTATCACAAGGTCGGTTATCGTTAATGCACTCAGAAAATTCGAAAGTGCCGGCGTAATCGAATCAAGATCATCCGGTATGAAGGGTACTTTCATCAAGGTACTCAACGATGTTGTCTTTGAAGAGCTTGAAAACACAAAATAATATAATGGAATGACTTTACAAAAGGGATTTTGCGTGCAAAATCCTTTTTGTGATTTTTTAAATATTTCTTGTTTTTTTTATGCAATTAATTATAATTGTTTATAGTGGGTTTATTTTGGAGGTTTTTTAATGATAGGATCGAATGCTTTTAACTATGTAAATGTGCTTAACAAGGCCGCTGATGCAAGCTGGATCAGGAATGAGGTCATAGCCAATAATATAGCAAATGTGAGTACTCCCGGATATAAGAGAAAGGATATAAAATTCGAGGGTTATTTAAAGCAGGAGCTTATGAAGGAAGGCCTTACAGGCGGCGATCTTAACAAGAGAGTTGCCAACGTAAACCTTGACAGACTTGGCACGAGGATATATACCGATCAGGCAGAGCTTTCGTACCGCAAGGACGGAAACAATGTCGATATCAATACCGAGAATGCAAATCTGGCAGAAAACCAGATCAGATATTATACATTACTTAATTCGATGACACAGGAATTCAGCAGGATCAAATCGGTCCTTTCAAAGGGTTGATAAGGAGGTAGCTTATGGCAATATTTAACGGAATGAATATAAGCGCCAGCGGTATGACGGCTCAGACCATGCGTATGGATACCATAGCCCAGAACCTGGCCAATATCGATACAACACGTGATGAGAACGGAAATGTATACCGCAGAAAGACAGTAGTATTTGCAGAAAAAGGCAATGATGCGTTCGGGTCTGCACTGGCTATGCAGCAGGCAAGACGTGCCACAGCCATAAACGGTACAGGTGTAAAAGTTACAGCCATAGCCGAAGATCATGTTACCGCATTAAAGAAGGTATATGATCCCGCTCATCCCGATGCAGATGAAGAAGGATATGTAACATACCCCAATGTGGATACAGTAACCGAAATGACCAACCTTATAGACGCTACCCGTTCCTATGAGGCAAATGTTACCGCATTCAATGCCACAAAGAACATGCTGCTCAAGGGGCTTGAAGTAGGACAGTGATCGTAACGATTAACAAAAGATGCACTATATAAGATTGGAGATACAGTATGGATACACTTATTACCGGGATTAACGGTATAGAAGCATTAACATCCGGCACAGTAAATAAGACAACTAAAAAGTCCAATGCTTTCGAACTGCTTTCTCCGGAAGAACTTAAAGGCACTGCGAAGTCGGGATCGTTTGATTCGCTTCTTAAGTCTGCCATGGAAATGATATCCGAAACCAACAGATATTCAAATGAAGCTGCGGAAGCAGAGCTCTCTTATGCCATGGGTCTTACCAACAGCACTCATGACCTCCAGGTAGCACAGATGAAAGCCAATATATCATTACAGTATACAGTTGCAGTACGTAATGCCGTCATGGACGCCTATAGAGAAATAATGCAGATGCAGTTTTGATAAACAGTAACTATCAGCGGAATAAGATTACGAAACATAAAATGCAAGCTCGCTTGTAATTTTATGTTGAGAAAGATTATTCCGGGGAGGCTGGCCAAAATCAACGAGTAAACAAGAGCCACTTCAGTGGCGGCCGACGGCGAAGCCGGCGGGTTTATGAGTTGATTTGTGACAGACGCTGATAGTTACGGGGTATAGATATTAAAGGAAACTATTAAAAAGGGTGAACACAAATGCTTGAACGTTTAAAGCAGATACCGAAAAAAATACAGGAAACATGGAAAAAATACTCGGCCAAACAAAGAGCAGTCATCATCAGTACGGTGGCTGTAGTTGTGTTGGCCTTAATTGTTTTAATAGTCATACTTAACCAGACAACTTTCGTAAAACTCTATACGTTTGAAGATACAGCTACAGCCAAGACGGCTATGGCAGTGCTCGAGACCAATGGGATTGAGTACAGGCTCGGAAACGATGATAAAACGATAGAGGTTAATGAAAAGCAGAAGCAGGATGCGGTACTTGCCCTTGCAGACAGCGATATCATGTCGGAAAGTGCATTTACCCTTCAGGATCTTCTTAATACGGATTTAAGTACAACAACCTCTGATAAACAGAGAAATAACCA
The DNA here is from genome assembly GCA_024684355.1 of Lachnospiraceae bacterium. Lineage (GTDB taxonomy): Bacteria > Bacillota > Clostridia > Lachnospirales > Lachnospiraceae > RUG11977. The sequence continues at coordinate 456 of JAIKXA010000093.1, read as the reverse complement.
TCTGTACATACAGAGCAAGCTTGTTTCCTGGATCAAAGGTATGGACGGGGTAAACAAGGCGGATGTTATGTATTATCCTTCGGATAATTCACATTCGATACTTAAGGAGCAGCGCGATATAGGCGTTACAGTTTCATTAAATGTTAACGACAAGTTTGACAAAGTAAACACACCTTTATCCATAGCTACCGGTGTAGCATATGCGGTAGGAAACAGTACAACTGATAAGATCACGGTCATCGACCAGCACGGACGTCTTCTCTTCGGCGGAGAGAAAAATGATCCTGATGTATATGCATCAGAAACAGCATTAAACTATAAGCAGACTGTTGAAAAATGGTATACTGATAAGATGCTGCAGCTGGCTACTATAAATGGGTATTACAATGTAGTTATTGTACCGGAAATAGATGTTAACATGGAAAAGACATCTGTTATGTTTACAGAATACCTTGC
>JAIKXA010000092.1 GCA_024684355.1 Lachnospiraceae bacterium | reverse complement strand
TAACCACATAGCACGGCTCAGGGACGGAAAATGTAAGGTTAATTCAGGTATCATCTTCCTGGATATCCTTACCAATATAGAAAGAATATCGGATATCTGTTCCAACATCGGCGTAGCTACCATAGCACGTGCGAACCCCGGTGCGGAGACCCTTGCACATTCTTATATATCATCACTTCATCAGGGTAATGATAAGGATTACAACATGGAATACAGCAGGATACATACCGAGTTCTACAATATGTTTAAGGAGAATGAAGGGGTAAACAAGGAAAACAAATAAAGAAGCAAAACAAAGACGCAAATAAAGACGCAAATAAAGACGCAAATAAAGACGTAAAATTAGTAAGCAAATAAAGAAGCAAATAAGCATAAAAATATGTCATTCTGAACGAAGTGAAGAATCTTTAAGATCCTTCGCTGCGCTCAGGATGACATTTTGTTTTACATGACATATTGCTTTACATGACAATTATACTTTATGAGACAATTGTTTTATAACAATATTATATGAATATTTCCGTTATCAATCATTTGCCAGTGAGCAGAGCTCGTTAAGCATCTTGGGAAGTTCACTCTCCATATTCTCATTTGAGAACTGGCATGTACCGACTGCCTTGTGACCGCCGCCGTTATACTTAAGCATCAGAGCGCCGACATCAAGAGTGCAGGTACGGTTAAGAATGCTGTAGCCTACTGCTGCGGAACATCCCTGACCGCCACGCCCGGAAACGATCCATGCGGAAATGTTCTGATCAGGATAGAGGCTGTAGATCATGAAACGATTGCCTGTATAGATAGGATCAACGCCTCTGAGGTCTGTGATGATAACATTGCCGTTTGTGGAGGTGTATTTAATGATCATCTCCTTGAACTTCAGAGTCTGCTCATTATATACTTCGATACGCTCCTGAACATCGGGGAGTGCAAGTATTTCGTCTATCGTCATGGTACGGCATGCATCTATAAGCATTTCCATCAACTGATAGTTAGAAATGGTGAACTGTCTCCAGCGGCCGAGTCCTGTTCTGGGATCCATAAGGAATCCGATAAGTATCCAGCCTGTAGGATTAAGCACTTCCTCACGGGTAAGGTTACCGGAGTCAACCTTATCAACGGCTATCATCATGTCGGTAAACTGAGGGAAACGCTCCTCACCGCCGTAATAATCATATATGATACGGGCACATGAAGGTGCGATCCTGCTCTCGCCCTTGTACTTGCCTTGAAGCTCAATTCTTTCAAATTCGCTTGAATGATGGTCAAACCATAGCCCGCAGCCGGGAACAAAGGGAACGTTTGCCAGACAGTCATTCTCATTTACTTCTACGATGCCATCCTGTAAATCCTTCGGATGAGCGAATTTCCAATTATCGATAATGCCGGCCTCTTTAAGAAGAGCACCGCATGCGAGACCATCAAAATCCGAACGTGTAACCAATCTCATATAAACCACCAATACCGTTATACGGTTCCTTTCAATTACATTAAGCGGCTCCGAACCGCCTTTAAAAAATTATAATATAGGTTTACTCTTTTTGCAAGGATATTTTCAAGTAGTTTTTAAAACAAATATGTATATCTGCATCTTATAAATAACAAATATCTTGTTAATAATAAAAATCTATGTTATTATAAAATATTAGATGTACAGATGGACCGGTGTAAGAACCACAACGCATGTCATCCTTAGCAACACATGTCATCTTGGGCAACATCTGTCATCCTGAGCGTTAGCGAAGAATCTTAAGTTTCGGAAAGGAGGGACCTCAAATGGCAGTTATAGAAAGCGGACTGATTACGGAATTTTATAACCAATACAGAAAAAACCAGGACAGGTCCCGTGATATAGAGGCCGGTCTCGTAAAGGCATCAGACAGGAGCAGCTGGGTGGAAAAACTTGCTGAAAAATCCGAATTTTTGCGAAACACTTATGCCTACAACGAGAAACAGCTCGGGAAGCTCATATACCCCTTTGTGCGTGAGGGCAGAAAGCTTGACATGGAGACTGCGGACGAGTTTTTCATAAATATCTACTCCATGACACTCGATTCAGAAAATGACTCGCTGCTTACCACCGAGATGCTGTTAAAGCTGCAGAGGTTCTACAAAAAGCACGAGGTAGAGGACAAGTGGCTGCTTACCACCTACATGCTCGGCCTCACATATAATGACAAATCAAACGACATTTCAATAGAAAAAGCCCGTGACTGCTTCGAAGCGGTAGCAAGCATGAGCGACAGTTACTGCGATATGCCCGACTGGGAGACAAGGCAGAGGATACTGCTTTCCACATATTACAGTATCGAGGACAAAGATCTTAAGAACAACGAAGAACGTATAGAGCGTATCGTCCAGTACGAAAACTTCAAGAAATTCCTTGAAAGAAAAGACGTGCGCTCGTTGGATGAGGATAAGATCGATTTCGATGATTTTCTCCAGCGCACCAAAGAAGCTCTCATGTGGGCGTTGGTAAGATCCGATTCAAAACCCGACAGGGCGGTGCTCGAATACGTAATACTCGAGCTGCTTCCCGACGGTATCACCAGGGAAAACCTGAACAAGCAGACGGCTGTAAATGCCTTTACGTATATCTGGTGCAACCTGTATGCGAAAAACTTCTCACCCGATACCGCGGTAACGCTGCTTTTCAGGTATTACCGTGAAAACGATGTCGAGATAGATTACCGCTCCGTACTGAATTCACATACCACCGATGACGCCTATCAGAAAAAGATCACCTGCATGCAGGAATGCTTCCGTGCATTGGGATTTGCCAATGTTACACTGGAAAACAGGGAAGAACTGTTCTACGAAATGGCCGGTGAATTCCGTAAAATATACACTTCAATGCCGCACCTTTCAAGCAACGGTTTCATAAACGAAGACCTTTGCCGTACGGTACGATTGATGCTCAGGACCGCATACGATGAGGAAGAGTCGCTGGAATACATACAGGAGGTTATTCTGAACCGAAATTCCATGACGCTGATACATTCCATGATGGTTGGCAAGATTGCCATAATCATCATCAATGCGCTGATAGACAAGACACCTGATATGTTCTTTGAGCTTTTGGGCACAAGGGATGCACATCTTGTAAGAAACAGAAGGCAGTATCTGGTCAATTACATCGACCGCTGCGCGCACCTGCATGATATAGGAAAAGCCTATATTTCCGACATCATAAACCAGCAGACAAGAAAGCTGACCGATGAGGAATTTTTCCTGATAAAACAGCATCCGACATTCGGTGCGGAACTGCTGGCCGGTACGAAGCTTGCTGAAAAATACAATTCGGTAATAGAAGGCCACCACAAGAGCTTTGACGGAAAAACGGGATATCCCGAGTCCTTCAGCAGTATCGGTGACAGGATGAAGATAATGGTTGACATAATCACTATCGCAGACAGTATAGACGCCGCAACGGATACGCTCGGACGAAACTATACAAAGAGTAAGACCTGGCTGCCGGCTCTTGCAGATGAGCTTGAAAGTGACGAAAAAATGAGATATAATCAGGAAATCGTCAATATCATTAAGAATGACAAGGAAACCTGCGACAGTATTTCCTATATCACGGATGAGGGACGTACGGATATCTACTACGATATTTACAGAAAGTACATCTCGGATACGGAAGAGGATAATGCAATACAGATTGAGCAGGTAATGATAAAATGAGCAAAGGCACGGTCCTGCCGAAGCACCGGGCGGTCTTATGACCCGTCTCCACTTCGCAGGATATGCTGACGTCCACATACGTATCTACGCTTCGGACGCTTGCAACCGTGCGCCCGCCTGATGCCGGACGCACTTAGGCTGCGCTCGGAAAACGATTTGGATAATCGTTTTCCGCCTTGCTTCGAAACGTCTG
>JAIKXA010000048.1 GCA_024684355.1 Lachnospiraceae bacterium | reverse complement strand
TTATAACCGGGAGGGATGTCATCGCACACAGTCTGAACAGTGTTTAATATGTTCAAGCTTCCTTCCGCCGGTATTATCCGGTTCAAGTAATAAGGGTCAGAGGTTTCCTCAATCTCAGCGATGTGCTCCCCTAGCGGTATTAATTTTTTAACGATGTATACTATAATGCGTGTTTATGATTTTGTCAAGTGGTTTTGCGGATAAATAATCAAAAGAGTACCATTATCCACACTGATGTGCGCAGGCTTTCCTACAAACTCATTGCTGACACCCAAAGGAAAGGTGTTTGTAAGCTCTGCTTCCGACACATTGTATTTAAGTCCGGAGATGTTCACTCCGATGCTTTTATCCGTTAATGAAAATACTGATATAAAGCCTTCTTCTGCTACATCAAAGGTGACAGACTCACCCGATCTTATAACGGTCAGAATGTTTTTTTCATCATAAAGGTAACCCTTGCCACCCTCTTCCGATATGTGAGAAAGGAGCTGGATATTGGCTATGGTGTGCTCAACTCTCCCACCCATGCAGCCGTACAGATGAAACTCTTTATAGCCCTGTTTGAGGCCGATGGTCACGGCTTCCCAGGTATCGGTAACATCCTTTATCGGCGAAAGTTTTACCACATTCGGATGATCGGGCACGTATTTTAAAGTATCAAAATCACCGACCACGATGTCAGGGGTTATCCTTACATCAAGCAGGCTTTTATAGCCTGCGTCAGCCGCGATCACAAGGTCGCTTGCTTCAGGCTGGATATTCAAGCCGAAATTTTCTCCGGCCCCTACAATGTAACATTTTTTCATGTTGTTTTACACCTCATCCACCGCTTCGCGGTCCCCCTTCCCCTCAAGGGGAAGGCTATAAGATCCTTCGCTACGCTCAGAATGACATTTTATCGGTCTGAATCTGCCAGGTTTTTGCTGCAATCAGGATGACATATTACCATCCAGGTCACCCTTGCTCGGTACTAGCATAAATCTCTTTGTATACATCACAGGTATTGATCAGTTCTTCATGGGTACCCTGGCCTACCAGACGGCCGTCATCAAGTACAAGGATTTTATCTGCATGCTGAACAGTCGATGCACGCTGGGATACTATGAAAATAGCGGGTTTCCATGGAAGAGTCCTGAGTGCTTTTCTAAGTGCCGCATCTGTAGCATAATCAAGTGCCGAGGAACTGTCATCCAGTATCAGGATGGGAGGCTCGGCTACGAGTGTTCTGGCTATCGAAAGCCTCTGTTTCTGTCCGCCGGAGAAGTTTCTTCCTTCCTGCTCCACTTCTCGGTCAAGCTCTATGCCTGAGATCTGGGCCAGCTGCATGGCTTCTTTTAATTCATCGTCTGTGGCATCGGCATTGCCCCATTTAAGGTTTTCTCTGACTGTACCTTTAAAAAGTACAGCTTTCTGCATTACCGTGCCGACCATGTCTCTTAATGAAGCGACCTCGTAATCCTTTACATCTCTTCCGGCTACATATACGGTACCTTTTTCGGCATCGTAGAACCTGGGTATAAGGTTTACGATAGAGGTTTTTCCGGAGCCTGTACCGCCGATGATACCGGTCACAGTACCATAATCTGCTTCAAAATCTATATCTTCTAACGCATCCTCGCCGCCCTCGTTGTATTTCATGTATACATGGCTGAATTTAACGGCTGAATATTTGCCATTACTGTTTTTTTCACGTGATGCTTCTGAGATTGCTGAAGATTCAGTATGGGTATCTTTGCCGTCAGTATTTTGTGCATCTGTATCAACCTCAACCTTAACCTCCATACCTTCTGGGATGTTGAATACAGCACTTACTCTGTTGGCACACGCAAGACCTTTGGTGATGCTTATGAAGGTATTTGCAAGCTTTAAAAGCTCAACCAGGATCTGGGACATGTAGTTTACCAGAGCTACTACCGCACCCGCTTTTAACGCGCCAGACTCAACACGTATAGCTCCCGAATACAGCAGGATAATCAAAGCCGCATTGATGACGATGTATGTGGCGGGATTCATAATGGCTGAAATGCGACCCGCTACCTCCTGCACGCGGCGGTGTTTATCCGTCTCGGTATCGAAATTTATTATCTCGCGTTCCTCAAGGCCGAATGCACGGATAACTCTCACACCTGTGAGGTTTTCACGGGTAAGCCCGAGAAGCTTGTCAAGGGCAGCCTGTACGCTTTTAAACCTGGGAATGGTCAGGGACAATAAGAAAAATACGATAACAAACAAAAGAGGGATAACTACGGCAAATATGACAGCCGCTTTCGCATCCACCGTAAATGCCATGATCAATGCACCAAACACGATGATCGGGGACCTTAAGAACAGACGTAAGAAAAGATTGACCGCGGTCTGAGTCTGATTGACATCGCTGGTCATCCTTGTGATAAGTGTGGATGTGCCCTGCTTATCGCTTTCCTTAAATGAAAGCTTCATGATGTGAGCGAAAAGCGCGTGACGAAGCTTAGTTGCAAATCCTGTAGCAGCTTTTGCCGCAAAGAACTGTGCCGTGATGGCAAAGCCATATCCGACAAATGCAAAAGCTACAAGGATCAGTACCATTTTTACCACATAACCCTTGTCACCGTTTGCAAGGCCGGTGTCGATAAGGGATGCGATAACGAGCGGTACGGTAAGCTCGAAAGCTGCTTCCAATAACTTAAAGAAGGGCGCCAGAAAGCACTCTTTTTTATATCCGTTTAAATACTTATAAAGTCCTTTCATGACGTCCTCCGAAACTTTTTAATTATACACCTCATCAGTCTGCTTACGCAGACAGCTTCCCTTCGCCAGGGACGGCATCCCTCGCCGGGACGGCATCAAGCCACTCCGTGGCTCGATATGTCTTCGCACTACGTGCATCGATATATCCCCTCAAGGGGAAGCCTTTAAGTTAATTGTATGCTTATACTCGAACCTGAGAGAATACATCACCCAAGCCCATGTTGAGCACAAGGTTGGCTGATGAATCGTAAGGTGTTGATGATTTATTGATCAGCACTAATTTGTTGCCTTTGTAGTAATTGATAAGTCCTGCTGCGGGATATACGACAAGCGATGTACCGCCGACTATAAGCATGTCAGCCTTGCTGATGTAATAACAGGCATTTGACCATGTAGTGTCATCCAAGCCTTCTTCGTAAAGCACTACATCGGGCTTTATGAGACCGCCGCACTCCGGGCATATAGGAAGTCCGAAACGGCGCTTGCCGCGTCCCAATTTGTTGTCGATGTTCTCGCCATTTGCAAGACGTTTTTCGCAGTCCTCATCGATGAGCTTTATTATATCGTCACCCGAGTAAAACTTCCTGCATTTCATACAGAAATTACGGGCTACGGTGCCATGTACTTCGAATACCGTTTCACTGCCGGCCTTTTGGTGGAGACCGTCGATATTCTGGGTAACGATGGCTTTAAGCTTTCCCTTTTTCTCGAGCTCAGCAAGCTTAATGTGCGTGATGTTGGGCTCGATACCGTCAAGGAGGATCTTTTTCCTGTAGAATCTGTAAAACTCTTCAGGGTCCCTCATGAAAAATGAATGGCTTATGATCTCCTCGGGCGGATAATCGTATTGCTGGTTGTAGAGACCGTCTACGCTTCTGAAATCCGGTATGCCGCTTTCGGTGGACACGCCGGCTCCGCCAAAGAATACAATGTTGTTGCTGCCTTCTACCATCTTTAGGAATTTCTCAAGCTTCTCTTCATTCGTCATATGCGGTCTCCTCTCGTATATTTGTGTTGGTTTATTTACACCTCATCCGTCAACTTCGCTGACACCTTGTCTTCGCCAGGCGGGCATCCCTCGCCGGGACGGCATCAAGCCACTCCGTGGCTCGATCAGTCATAGCCACTACGTGGCTCGATCTGTCGCACTACTACGTGGATGCGATCTGTCCCCTCAAGGGGGAAGGCTTCTCAATCAAATTGACTGATCTGATTTTTATCTCTTACAGCCATACTGCTTGTAGTATTCGTCGATGGCTGCCTTTAAGGTGTCGTCGATGACTACTCTGCCGAGTACTTCTTTGTTGTAAAGATGCTCTATTACTTCGTCCATGGTAACGATTGCCTTAGCATCGAAACCGTACTTTGACTTAATCTCGTCAAGTGCGCTGTACTCTGTCTCTAAGCCCCTTTCCATACGGTTCAGGGAAACCATGAGACCTTTAATGGTCACATTGCCCTGTGCCTGGATGATCGGGAATGTCTCCTCGATGGACTTACCGGATGTGGTAACGTCTTCGATGATGACTACTCTGTCACCGTCTTTGATCTTGCTTCCAAGAAGGATGCCCACATCGCCGTGGTCCTTAACTTCTTTACGGTTTGAGCAGTAACGGATCTCTTTTCCGTAAAGCTCGCTGTATGCGATAACTGTTGCTACGCTCAGCGGAATGCCCTTGTATGCCGGTCCGAAAAGTACGTCAAAGTCATCGCCGAAATTGTCGTGGATGGCTTTTGCGTAGTACTCGCCAAGTTTCTTAAGCTGTCTGCCTGTTACATATGCGCCCGCATTCATGAAGAAGGGGGACTTTCTTCCACTCTTTAAAGTGAAGTCGCCGAATTTAAGGACTTGGCAGTCAACCATAAATTCGATAAATTCCTGTTTGTATGATTCCATATGTTCTCCTTTTTTACACCTCATCCGTCACGCTTACGCATGCCACCTTCCCCTCAAGGGGAAGGCTATTTCAATCATAGAACCGTTCCTCTGATTGCTTATACTCCTTTTGTTGGTGTGTCCTCAATCTATAAATACTCCATTCCGCTATGCGGAACGGGTCCCTCCCTGCGACGTTACTCGTCATTGTGCAGATTTCTGTGGAACATTCTCCATACGAATACTGTAGCTGCTGTTACCAATACGCCGACTACAACCATGATGACTCTCTTGCTTACGTCGTGTTCGCCCTGGATAAAGCAATAGATTCCGTATCCGAAGAATCCAAGTCCGGTTATAAGGAACAGGATACAAAAAGTTCCTACAAGGAATGTAGCAGATATGCCGAGGCATCCTGTCTTTTCCTCCTGGTTTGCTCGCTGCTCTGCAAGGTATCTGTCCTCATCTTCCCTACGTCTCAGTATTTCCGCGTAGGACAGCTCCTCCTCGGGCTTTTCCTCGGGAACGTTTGTGTTTTTCTTACTCATTTTATCCTCCTGAAATTTTGTTACGTTTTTTTATTACACCTCATCCGTCAGTCTCGCTGACACCTTGTCTTCGCCAGGTTACAATACTCTGACTGAAAACACCTCATCCGTCAGCTTCGCTGACACCTTCCCCTCAAGGGGAAGGCTATTTCAATCAGAGAACCGTCCCTCTGATTGACGTGGATGCGATCTGTACCCTCAAGGGGAAGGCTTAGCGTGTATATCATTTCTTCGCAGTTGCTTTCTTGGCGGGTGCTTTCTTAGCTACAGCTTTTGTGCTTGCCTTTGCAGCTGTCTTTGTGGCGGGCTTAGCAGCTGCCTTTGTGGCGGGCTTAGCAGCTGTATTTGTGGCGGGCTTTGCTGCAGTCTTTGTGGCTGTCTTAGCGGCCGCCTTCTTTTTTGCCTTTAAGCCGGCCATGGAAACCTTTTCGATCTTATTGTAATCATATCCTGCGTCACCGTCAAATACTAAAGGCTTAACGGTGAAGAATTTTACGCCGAAACGGCCCATTTTAAACTTGAATGCAAGCTTGCCTGCAGCTGCTTCGATAACGTCGCTTTCCAAAAGGGGCATTGAACCCTTCTTGATTATCTCTGCTTCTGCGTCCGAAGGATACTTGGGCTCGCCGAGGTCATGCCAGATTTTAAGAGGATTACATACCTTCTCGTCAACCGTCTCGGTGATGACTGTGAACTTGTCGCCTTTAGCTGCCTTACATGCTATTTCTATATCGAAATCGTTATCTTTTTCTGCGAAATTCCAAACTACGCCGGCATAGCCGCCCTTGCCGTCTGCAGCGATAACGGTTGTGTCATCACGGTAAATGCATTTGCCGCCAAAATTCTTAAGCTTCTTAAAGAATGCGAAGCTCCAGAAAGTAGGCTTAGGAATGCAATGCTGTGCCACAAGACCGAAACCGCCGTGGAACTGTGAGAACGGAACGCCCATTTCCTCAAATACATCCCCGAATGTCCAGTAAGAATAGGACTCGTTGATATCACCGAGGCGCGACAGCTGATGTGCAAGGAATGCCGCATTAACGTTGGTGTCATGCACGGGGTTGTTGGGTATATATGATGTATTGAACTCTGTGATGTGGATTGGAAGTCCCCTGAACTCAGGATAGGAATCGATCGCGTCACGGCTGGTCTGAAGATTTGCGAAGCCATGCTCGGGCTCCTCAAGCTTCTGATATCCGTAGTGTCCTGCACGCTCGGGTAATTCCGTGGTGTAATGATGGCGGGTTACAAAGTCGGGCTTAAGCTTTTTCTTAAGACAGAAATCAAGGAAACTTCTGATCCAGAATTCATCCCTTATGCCGCATACTGCGGGTCCGCCGACCTTGAAACGCTTGCTGACTTTTTTAACTGCCTTATAGGAAACTTCGAAAAGGTTGAAGTATTCCTGCATGTTGGCGTCTTTCCAGAAGCCAGGAAGGTTCGGCTCATTCCATACTTCGATGGGCCAGTCGTAAACCTGCTCGCCGTATCTTTCGATGCAGTGTGTGAGCATAGCTGAAACCATGTCAGCCCACTCTTTGTAATCCTTGGGAGGTGTGGTATTTCCTCTCCAGTAGAAAATAGCCTGCTCGCCGCTTGCCATTTTTTTAGGCATAAAACCAAGCTCAAAGAAAGGTGCGATGCCAACGCTCTGATACATATCAAGAACTCTGTCGAGATATGTGTAATTGTACTCTATTCTCCTTACTCCGTCGAAATCGAAGCACTGGAATATAGCCATGTCGTCAGTGAAAAGACCATGGCCTCTGATGTATGAAAAACCGATATGCTCCTGTGTGAACTTAAGCTGATCGTAATACTCTTTGGTAAGTGCGAGCCCCATTCTTCCCGTACCTACGCAGTAATCAACCTGATTGTTGAAAGTGACTTTGTTCTTTGCGTCTGCTTTGATCTTCATCTGCCTTCTCCTTTTTCCTAAATATCGCTGCGTTTTTAACGCGGGTACGATGCCGTAATCTACAGTACCCCATTATGTAATATAGTATAACATATATAACGTTTTATTTAAACCATAAATTTATGCGGAGTTTTTAACTTTTATTGCTTTGTCCGGGTGCATGCTCACGATTGATACCGAATATGGTACTCATCTGCGCTTTGCATTCGTTTTGTCAATTCTCGCAGCAGGGGATCACATTGTTCATGAGCTTGTCGATACGGGCTTTTGCAGAATCAAGTACGGATGACTTGTAACCGCCGTTAAAAACCTCAGACGTCGGAACTACCACGAAGCTGTGTCCGTCCTTTGTCATGGCGTGGCACGGAATGTAGGAAGCAGAGGTCATGGTGGTTTCATTCTCTGCAGCTGATTTCTCTAAAGTGACTTTCAGAATGATCGTATCGTTATTAATGTCGCGGACCATGCTCGAACAGAAATTACCCATGGAATACATGCAAAGTACTTTTTTGCCGGACTCACTTTCGAGGTACTCGCATCTCTGCAGGCAATGAGGATGCGAACCTATGATAAGATCTGCGCCGGATTCCACCAGGAACTTGGAATCATTCAGCTGGTATGAGTTGAGAGTTTCCGTATTTTCTATGCCCCAGTGGCAGTAGACAGCTACAAAATCGGCACCTTTTGCTTTTGCACTGTCGATATCAGCCTTTACTTTTTCACGTTCAAAAAGGTGCACCATCTTGTCCATTTGGGCAGCATTGAGATACCCGCGCTGATTGATAATGTGCGTGTAGGAAAGGATTGCCAGCTTGATGCCGTTTACCTCAAAGATAACAAACCTGTCCTCTCCACCTGCGGGGTCTTCGAAGAAATGTGTGCCCGTATTGGCAAATCCGAACTCATTTAGATGCGTCTTGGTCTCGGTAATGCCGACTGCACCCCAGTCACAGGTATGGTTATTGGCGGTCACGAGCATGTCAAAGCCGGCTTTTCTTAATGCGTTAAGGTATATCTTCGGACCGTTGCACTGAGGCTGACCGTTAGCTGCATTTACCTGGTTTTCAGTGATGGGATTGGATTCGGATAAGAGCGTCTCAAGATTGCCGCATACAAAATCAGCACTGTTAAAGATCGGAGCCACGTATTTGTACATAGGCCAGAAATCATAACTGCTCTTGACTCCCGCTGCGAACTGCTGCCCCTTAAGGCACATGAGGTCGCCTGTAAACATGCAGGTAGCGGTGAGGGAGGTTGCATCTCTGAGAGTGAAACTATTATTAGCAAACAGGGTGCTTCCATCGTTAAGCTTTGTAGCTAAAGGAGATACTGCTGCTGACTTACGCATAAGGCCAACGTATGTGGAAAGATCGGTGATACCGGTCTTTTGCCAGATACCGGTGCTGTCAGGAGCAAATTCCGCTGTGATACGGGCATAACCTCCGTGAGGGAGGGTGGAATTGAGGTTGATCGATCCGGTATCTGACTCAGTATCAGTAGAAGTGTCGGCTTTTGCAGATACCAGGCTTGACAAACTACCGAACACAACACTGATTATAAATGCAAATACCAATATTAGGGGTAATGATTTCAAAGTGCTGATGATTTTTTTAAGTGACATGTGATTCTCTCTTATAATTTAGCTATCTATATCATTGTTTTATGGATTAATGACCTAATGATTACAGTTCGTATTCCATGCAAACTGTTATAGATATGTCTCTATTTCCGAGGCTGTCGGGAGTGCAGGGATCCCGCCGGGTTTCTGGATACAGAGGCCACCGGATACTGCTCCGTATTTTCCGGCTTCGGTCAATTTATCCTTATCAAGATCGGTTACTGCTTTTACACCCTGTTTTACCAGGCTTGAAAGGAAGCCTCCCCAGTAGGCATCTCCCGCACCGGTGGTATCAATGCATTTTGCCTTCATGGCGGGTACTACGATCTCTTCACCATTAAAGAATATCACGGCTCCGTCACCGCCTAAGGTAAGCACTGTAACCGCTATATCGTATTCTTTCATAAATGATCGGATGTTTTCACGTCCTCCAACAAAATCACGCTCTTCTTCTGATATCTTTAACAGATCGACATAAGGAAATACCTTAAGCACTTCTGTCTTACACTCGTCAAAACTCCATATCTTGTCACGGAAATTGATATCAAAGCTCACGAGTTTTCCGGCTTTCTTAGCTTTATCAAGTGCCAGTAAGACCGCATCGCGCTCAGGAAGCCCCGACTGGCTTACGGAACCAGCATGTACCACATCCCAGGCAGCAAAATTTATATTTTCTACATCAGTAGTGCTTAGTAACATGTCCGCTCCGGGCTTTCTGGCAAATGTAAATGACCTGTCGCCATTCTCATCAAGCGAAACAAAAGCCAGTGTGGTCACAGCTTTATCAGTGAGGTCCGGAAGCAGTATCTCAACGTTGTCTTTTTTCAAGGTATCTATCAGCAGGCGGCCAAAGTCGTCATTGCCGACCCTCCCTAAAAAGCCTGCCTTAACGCCGGCTCTCGAAGCACTCACTGCCACATTCGCAGGGGCTCCGCCTGGGTTGGCAGTGTATGTATTTTTCATTCCAGAAACAGGTGTAAAATCAATCAGCATTTCTCCGATACAAAGTATGCTCATGGCAGGACCTCCAAGATGTTCTTCTCTCTTTATTTTATCTAAAATCGGGAGTTTTTCAAGGACTTTTTACACAACGTGGTAATGTTCATCAGATAAGTATTAGCATACCAGGATTATTGAGTAAAGATTATCGGGCAATGACCACTATGTATGGATTACCTGATAAAAAGCATATAAAAATAGGACTTGGTTCTGTTTTATTCAGAATCAAGTCCCCTTGCATTTTTTATTTATAGATTATCCATCATTTAAAGTTCTCATCATAATAATTGATATCTTTTTGTATGTTTCTTATCGCATCATGATACCTTCTCTATCGTCCACTTTGTACCGTTTTCAGTAAGGTAAGCACCGGCACCGATACTGTCAACTGCCAGGGCACGACCGCTTGAGTAAGGTGTGCGGATGTAATAGGTACCGTCGAAGTTCTGGTACAGGAGCCAGCTCTGTGCGTCATCGTAGCCGGTGTAGATCCATACGCTGATGGAGTTGCCTTCCATATCCCAGGCATTGCCAAGGTCAACACGTAATGAAGTATCCTCATCACAGAGAAGTATAAAACGGTTCTTTCCGCCGTAACGTATCTGCCACTTTGATTCGGTTTTTGAAATCGAAAGGGCACGTGTAGTAACATCTGCTGAGAGGTATTCGCCGTTAGCATTTGTGATGGTGAAGGTACCGATCTCATCCAGTGCCACGCCACGCTTAGCAAGAGGCCACATTTTAGGATACATACCGACGTGCTTTACTGTATCGTTGGATGTATAGGGCAGCTTGCCGGCAAGAACCAACTCGTAAAACTCGAAGAAATCGTAGTTATTGAGGTCTGCGGTGTATGCCTGATATCCGGGGGTATTGCCCTGATATGCGTGAGTATCGGGATACTCGATGCCGAGATATTTTCCAAGGTATTCAAGCTGGTGCATCCACTCGTGAACAGATACTGCTGTTGCATACAGTGAAGGGATCTCGGGATCTGCAAGCGGATATGTGCCTTCACGGGGCTTTCCAAGTTCAAATGTGGAATATCCTATCCCGTTTTCAACGCCGGCAGTCTTTAAACCGAGCATAACATAGTTTGTGCCGTAACCGGCTTTTCCGGTATTACGCTCTACGTTCTCATCACCTTCAGTCTCTACTGCGGTCAGAACGGTATCATATTTCTTTTCCGTATCGTATTTATCGATATCCTGCTGAACGGTCTCCTGAGCGAGGTACAGCCAGGTATCACCGGGCCACTGTGTCAGCTCTGTTTCGTCGTCAACAAAATACAGGTCGATCGTGATATCGAGGTTGTGGTTGGTAAGGCGCTCAACGGTCTTTTCGAAGTTTAATGTGACAGCCTTAAGGTATTCCTTGTCGAAATCGGTCATTCTGAAATCGAGATCACCGAAAGTAACATGTGTGTAGCCAAGCCAGAGAACATTGTACTTGACGGGCTCTGATAAACGGGTGTAGTCTTCCTTTTCGTACTGTGCTACTGCTTCGCTTATGCGCTGCTCGAACAGATCGGCAACTGCATCGAAGTCGATGATGTCAGAAGTAAGTGGTGAGTCTTCAACGCCGGGAGTTACGGTTGATTGAATATCTGTGTTATTGTTATCAGTATTGTCTTTTTGACCGTCATTGGTGCCGGGCTCAGTGGATTCTGTCTCTTTTGGATCACGGTTGGAGCCCTGTGACTCAGGCTCGGGATCTTTTGAGCACGCGCAAAGGCTCATTATCAATACGGTTAAAAAGACTAATAAAATGCTTTTTTTCATAATACTTGTCTCCTGTTGGGGGTATTCTTAATGGCAGATGCCATCGGCCCCTGATTACCGCATCATATAATATAGATTTTTGTGCAAGACGTCAAGTGTTTTATTATGACGTACATTGTCATCTTGTAGTAAGGATGTAAAATGTTGTTCATCTTTGGCCGAGCTCTTTTAATTTGGCAGCGTTCAGTATATAATCAAGATATCTAAGTAAAACTATGATAAAGGGGTATACTAAAGACAACAAAGAAAAGGATGGGGAATTATGAGAGAAGGTTACAAAAACTTTACCACAGCGGTGTATTGTACAGTTAGTGATGTAAACAGCATCACTAATCTTGAGAAGTTTGATAAGGAGTTTAGGCATATTACGGACAGTGCGCACATTGACAAGGTGTATCTCGAGTACTATAGGAGTAATGAGTGGTGCTCAAAGGAGCACATGCTGGAATTAAAGGAGTTCTTCAACAAAAAAGGTATAAAGACCTCCGGCGGTATCACCACCAGCGGCAGGGGCGGGGAAGGATTTGCTTCCATGTGTTTTGAAAGCGATGAAGATAAGGAAAAGATAAGAAAAGCAGTTGAGCTCTGCGCAGAGACCTTTGACGAGCTGATACTGGATGATTTCTATTTTACAAACTGCAGATGTGAAAAATGCATCGCTGCAAAGGTAGATAGGACCTGGACCGAATTCAGGCTCGCACAGAAGCTTGATGTATCAAAGGAAGTCATCATGAAAACTGCCAAGAGCATCAACCCCGGCATGAACGTGATAATAAAGTATCCCCAGTGGTTCGAATACTATAACGAGACCGGTTATGACCCGGTAAATGAGCCCAAATACTTTGATTCCATCTATACCGGGACCGAGACACGGAATCCCGATTATTCCCAGCAGCATCTGCCCAAATATTTAAGCTATTTCGTAATGCGGTATCTGGAGTCAGCTGCACCCGGAAGGAACTTAGGCGGATGGTTTGACCCGTTTGACTGCACATATAACCTTACTTCGTACTTGGAGCAGGGATACCTCACACTGTTTGCAAAAGCTAAGGAAGTGACCCTCTTCTGTCTCGGAGCATTACGAAAGCAGGGACCCTGGAGACTGATGGCTCCGGCTGTGGGAGAAATGTTTGAGGAATGCGACGAAATACTGGATAAGCTCGGCAACCCCGTAGGTGCAGCCGCATATCGTCCCGGAAGAGCCAGAGGGGAAAATGATCTGCATTCATACCTCGGGATGTGCGGCATTCCGCTCGAGCCTTGTTTCGAATATCCCGAAAACGCCAAGACCGTATTCTTAAGCGAAGGTGCGACCATAGATAAAGACATCATCTCCAAGATGCATAAGACCATGATGAACGGCGGAGACTGTATCGTCACTAGCGGATTTGTTAAAAAGGTGGGAGATGCATTCGGACAGTTTGTAAATATAAAAGTTACCGACCGGAAAGCCATCGTCAAAGAATTTGCAGGCTCTCCCAACAACGGGATAACGCTGTCCGGTCCCGTGCCCGGAAAAGAACCGATACTTATCCCGCAGATAGATTACTGTACCAACGACGTATGGGAGCTTGCCGCAGGATATGCTAAAGCAAATAATTTCCCGTTAGTGCTGCGTACCACATACGGCAAGGGACATATTTGCATCGTAACCATACCGGATAACTACGGCGACCTCTACAACATACCGGCAGTCGCTCTCAACGTGATAAGAGGATTGTTTACAAGGGAGCTCCCGGTAAAACTTCTGGCTGAAGCTCAGATACAGATGTTTGTATATGACAACAATACCTTTATACTCAGGTCCGATCTGCCTTACAGCGAGAGTGTGACTCTGGAGTTTGCTGAAAGTGTAAAGAAAGTGACGGAGTTGAAGTCAGGCAGGGAGTTGAAGATGGATAGCAACAGGAAGATATCCATGCCACTGATGTCGTGTTCGAACTTCGGGTTTAAGGTAGAGATGTAAAAAAAATTGCTCCATAAGGAAGGACAATTGGACATACATACAGATCATTAAAACATTGTAGAGCTTTGCAGATCATTATAGAACTTTGTTGTATCAAAAGAGTCCGGCAAATAAGCCGGACTCTTGTTACTTATACTATGAAATAATTCTCTTATACTACTTACGAGTAGTATACTCATGAGTAGTATAGTGTATCAATAGTTATTAGGTTTAAGCTGGAAGTAATCTCTCGGGTGGTTGCATACAGGACAAACCTCGGGAGCTTCCTTACCTACTACAATATGACCACAGTTGCTGCACTGCCAGATGCAGTCACCGTCTCTAGAGAATACGATCTTGTCCTCGATGTTCTTAAGGAGCTTGCGGTATCTTTCCTCATGCTCTTTTTCGATAGCTGCTACACCCTCGAAGAGCTCTGCTATCTCATCGAAGCCTTCTTCTCTTGCCTTCTTGGCAAATGTAGGGTACATCTCCTGCCACTCATATGACTCGCCGTCAGCAGCTGCCTTAAGGCAGTCAACTGTGGTACCGATACCGGTAAGAATCTTGTACCATATCTCAGCGTGCTCCTTCTCGTTAGCGGCAGTCTCAGCAAATATATTGGATATCTGCACATAGCCTTCCTTCTTAGCCTTTGAAGCGAAGAAGGTGTATTTATTCCTAGCCTCGGACTCACCTGCAAAAGCAGCAAGCAAATTCTTCTCAGTCTCTGTTCCCTTCAGGTCCTCAGCCCTGCATCTCCATTTGTTATCAGCCATTTTTGTTACCTCCTGTAATCTTTATTATCTCTCTTTAAGCCGGTTATACCATGTTTGTAATTCTTGAAAACACCTTTGTAATGTATCAAGCCTTACTACAAAATGAAGGTCATAACGTCCTTCTGCTTCAATTTGACCAAACGAGATAGGAATATCATCATGTGCGCTCATACAGCACCTCCCCTCTCTGGATATCATCCATGATCAAGCTTTTTGACTTGGTTCCACTCTTAAAATACAATATATCATAATCTTGTTCGAAATTATTGAAAGCGAACAGTTGTCTGGCGAATCTTTCATACTTCTTTGAAGCAAGAGCCTTTGAACGTATCTGCTTACCAAACACAGCTATATCAATATCCGAATTATCCTTGCAACGGTCCTCTATACTTGATCCGAAGAGGATTACCCGTTCTATAATGTCACATTTTTTAGCGGCATCTATAATATTATTCACATATTTCTTTTTAATATCTGCCACTCTGATCTTACGATTATCAACATTCATCGTAACAACCTTGCACATAAGCAACCCTCCTCTCAAAGAATAAATCTTTATTACTAATTGTATAATACCATAATACCTACATTATTTCAATATCTCTATAATTTTTGTCTTGCCAAAATACAATACCAATATCGCCATGCTGTTAAGCATGGCGATAGCTATATATTATATTCTTTAGTGCTTTAAAGCATCAGAGGGGTACTGTTATTATCTGCCACTGCTGCTTATATTTATTCGTATAACTCTTCTAATGTAACAAGTCTGACCCTGCCCGTATCTACATTTTCTTTTATCCATTTTGAAAAACCGGTCAAAGAGAATAACAAAAACTCCACTTCTTCATAACGCTTGTCGATAAGACCGCGTCTATCCATCAAGGCTTCATATACTTCTTTATCGATCACTTCATTTTTGAATTTGCACTCCCCGAGTACCGCCTTTTTATTTGCGTCATCGATCCCGACCACATCAATGTCCGTTGGTATATGATCATGCCCGGGCCCCCACCAGCTTCCTACATTTGCAATAAGACAGTTCAGCTTACCATCCAATCCCTGTGACAGGGTATAATACCTGCACATATCTTCAAAAACTTTACCCATAAAGGAATGGAGCTTATCTTTTACATAACTTTTATAAAAGATTTCACCACGATCCATCTCTATTGCAGCTCTCGCTCCCGGGATAAAGGAATACCAGAACCGATACATGCTGTCAGTTATCTCGTAGATACTCCGCCTGTTGTTCTCTTTCTCGGTCATAGGCGTGATCTTGGAGATAATGCCCACTGTATCCAAACTCTTCAAAACATATCCCCGCTCCTTTGCTAAAATCAATTTTACTAAAATATGTTTTAGTAAGTAACCTTTTAGCAAATATCTATGATTTGTCAAGGAAAACTTACACCGGTGTATATACCGACAAGTCTGATTTGCATCTCAAACCAATTATACTTAATATCAATAATTCTCTTGGTACTCTTTATACCACTCCGCGAACTTACGGAGCCCTTCCCGTATACCTATCTTCGGGACGAAACCGTAATCCTCCTCAAGTCCTCGGCTATCCGCATAGGTCACCGGTACATCTCCGGGCTGCATGCCTACAAGCTCTCTATGAGCTTCAAAGTCATAGTCTTCCGGCAGTACTCCCGCTCTTACCAGCTCCTCCTGGAGAGTACTTATATAGTCCAGCAGGTTCTCCGGCTGGCCGCCGCCGATATTGTAAAGTGCATACGGAGGTACCGGAAGCCCGTCCTCACCCGTAGCCTTACCAGGTGCACCCTGCATCAC
>JAIKXA010000041.1 GCA_024684355.1 Lachnospiraceae bacterium | reverse complement strand
GCACCTCAATAATATGCTCCAATGTGTTCTCAGAAATAATACCTTTTTTCAATTTTTCTTCAGCATTTTCAAGATATCGGGTAGAATACCGCTTATTTAATCCTTCGCGCTCTTTAATTAAAATATCAAGGGCCGCCCGGCTCGCAGCCGACCCCGCCATCATTACTGTCAATTCTTCTGTTTGTGACATATATACGTTTGAAATCCTGTCGGTGTTATGTTATACTTGTATCACACAAGCGCCGCCACAAGTGAGATAACAAGTGCCGCTACAAGTACAATTACGATAGTTACGGTGATGACTCTTCTGGTTTTTTTGCTGTAAAAATTCATGATTGTTCTCCGTTTCTTTTATTTGTATAAAATTCTTCGGGCTTTGCCCTCAGAATGACATTCAGTAAATAAAGAGGTACTGCTATGAAAATACCCGTATTCGGTCTGGTAATGATATTCGTTATATGGCTCACCTACGAGCTTAGAAAACATACAAAGGAAGAAGTAAAAACCCGTAAGGATTTCTGGGAGCGCGAACGTAAAGCCGGCTTCGTGCCCAGAAAAAGCACAAGTGATATCCACTATATAACCATAACCGAACAATTTCTGCCTGAAGACCGCGGGCCGGCAGACAGTGAGTTATGTGAAACCTGCGACCGCATACTTGAGTTTAAGGATAAGCCCGTAGCAGACCTAAGTGCATATACCAACACCGAGCTTAAGGAAAAATACGGTACTGCCAACTTTAAACCCCTAAGCGAGGCCGACAACAATTTCACTTTCCTTGTGCCGATGCTTGGACGCGTGGTCGAGCTTCTTTACAAAGAGGGGCGTATGGCCGAAGCAGAAAAAGCGGCTCTCTTTTGCACCGAAAACGGTATATATACTTACCCGGTAGTAACTACTCTGGGCGAACTCTATTCGCTGGTAGGTGAAAAGGAAAAACTGGATGCTCTGATCGAAACCGTGAGCAACGACCCGAAAGCACGCAGTATCTCGCTTGAGTATCTGAAAAGCCTGCACTAAATACCGATCATTTGACTGCTTTTGATCCTGTATGGTGCCCCGCACCGCTCATTACCGCTTTGCAGTATGGATACAGTCTGCATTGTTCGCACTTTGGTCTTCCGGAAATACATATGTTTCTTCCGTGATCTATCAATTGGAGATTGATCCTTATCCAGTGATCCTTAGGTATTATCTCCATCAGCTTAAACTCTGCTTTTACGGGATCGTCCGTATCTGTAAGGCCCAAAAGACGGGATATCCTTTTTACATGCGTATCGACCACTATGCTCGGTTCATTGTAAATATGGCTCCTTATAACATTTGCGGTTTTTCTTCCCACACCGGGCAACCCGGTCAGTTCTTCTATCCCGGACGGTACCTTGCCGTCGTATTTTATCAGGAGCATTGCAGCACATTCCTTGATGTGCTTTGCTTTACTTCTGAAATAACCGGCAGGTCTTACATCATCCTCCAACTCAGCAATATCCGCATTTGCAAAATCTTTTAAGGTCCTGTATTTCTTATAAAGGTCCTTTGTGATCATATTTACCCTGGCGTCGGTACACTGTGCACTTAAGATGGTAGCAAACAGGAGCTGCCAGTCTGTTTTATATTCAAGATAGCATCTCTCATCGGGATACATCTCATCCAGGGTATCCAGAATGTTTTTTATACGAGTTTTCTCTTTTTGAGTCATATTAATTATACTCTTACACCTCATCCGTCACGCCTTTGGCGTGACACCTTCCCTTCGCCAGGGACGGCATCGACGCACTACTTGCATCGATATATCCCCTCAAGGGGAAGGCTAAATTATGAGTTGCCTCTTAATGTGTCGCTATTAATGTGTCGCTATTAGTGGGTCGCTATTAATGTGTCGCTATTAATGTGTCGCTATTAATGGGTTGCATAGGTATTCAAACCTATGTTATATCAGGTAGTCCGGCAGGTTCTTGATGCATATGCCGGAACGAGGCTTAAGCCTCAGCACTATTACACCATGCTCAGGTCTGTATATGACTGCTTCAAAATTGTAGCCTTCATTCGATGTTTCTACCAAACGCACCAATGCTTCCGAATCTGTGGTACCGAGCTCCCATACGGGTATCTCGACAGTTTCGGGGGAATCGTTATTGTTAATGGCCATTACAAACCTGTGCTCTTTATCAAAACGGCCGTAACAGATGATGCCATGTCTGCCGGCCAGGAATTTAAGTGAGCCGGTCTTTAAAGTATCGTACGCTTTATGTATGGCGATAAGCTCTTTATGGAAACGTATCAGCTCTTTATCCTCATGCCCCCACGGATAAGTACGGCGGCTGTCCGGATCGGTCCAGCCGGCAAGTCCCGCTTCATCACCGTAGTAGATGGTCGGCGCACCGGGCCATGTCATCTGTATGAGTACCGCTTCTCTCATGACAGGCATCCTGATGCCGTCCGAAGCTGCGTCACTTCCTGCATTGTTAAGCCTTCCGCACCTGCCGTTTGTCCTGGTGAGGAACCTGGAATGGTCGTGGTTTGAAAGTTCATTCATTGCAGTCTGCAGCGACTGGCAGTTCATCCTAGACATATGGTAGAGCATAGCTCCGAAAAAGGCTTCATGGTTGTTAAGCAGGTCTGCACGGTAGTGGTCTGAATGCTTCTCGAGACCGGTCAAGAACCATGTAACGGGCTCCATAAAAGCCTCATAATTCATGATGGTGTCCCATTCACCGCCTCTGAGCCACTTCCATGATGCCTCATAATTTTCGGCAAGTATTATGGCTTCGGGATTTGCTTCCTTTACCTCGTCTCTGAAGCGTTTCCAGAACTTATGGTTATATTCTTCCGAGAACCCCAGATCGGCAGCCACGTCAAGTCTCCAGCCATCCACATTGTAAGGAGGAGACACCCATTTTCTGCCTATCCCTATAATATAGTCCTCCAGGTCCTTGGAACCTTCATAATTAAGCTTCGGAAGGGTCTTATGTCCCCACCATCCGTCATAGTCCTCATTATCGGGCCAGTTTTCCGAATAAAACTTAAAGAAATCCCTGTACGGACTGTCTGCCGAGATATATGCTCCGGGCGCATAACCTCTTTCCGGATCATATATTTTCTGACGGTCCAGCCATTTGTTGTATGAACCGCAGTGATTAAACACTCCGTCAAGTATAACCTTCATACCCCTGCGGTGTATCTCCTCTACCACTTCGGCAAAAAAATCATTGCTTGCCTCCAGATTTCTGGGGTCGGTAACCCTGTTGATGTATAACTCGGCGTGGGTATTATCCATATCCCCGTCATGCAGTACCTCACCCACATCGTAAGGTATGGCCGTAAGATGGGGATCTATATGGTCGTAATCCTGAATATCGTATTTATGGTTTGAAGGCGATACAAAAAGCGGATTAAAATATATAACCTCAACTCCGAGGTTCTGCAGATAATCAAGCTTTCTTAATACTCCGTTCAGATCTCCTCCGTAAAACCGTCTGATGTCATCGTTTTCCGGCAGTGAATTCCAGTTGTAGACTTTTTGTACATGCTTACCCAGATAAGCATACTCATGGTCGACAACTTCGTTGCTGCCGTTTCCGTTGCAGAACCTGTCAACGAATATCTGGTACATTACGGCACCCTTGGCCCAGTCCGGAGTCTTGTATCCGGGCATGATCATAAAATCATAAGCCGGATCGGGATGCTCGGTAACGCCGGTCTGATTATAGTAATAATATTTTTCTCCGCTCCAGATCAGGAAATGATAACCTATGTTTTCATCTCCCACCTTAAAAGAAGCCTCATAATAATCAAACAACGCATCCGAAGAAACCACGGACATCTGAATACGGTGTTCCCCTATGACAAGAACGGCTGCAAACGCGTTGCCCCTGGCAGTTCTCAGCCTTATCCGCACAGTCTCGCCTGCTTCCGGCTCCGGAGGGATACGATAATCCTTTGTTCCGTCGGAAAAAACAGCACGCCGTATAAACTCACGCATCATAAATGCAGTGCTTGAGCCGGCCATGCTTTCTACCGGTGCATAACTCTGTTCAGTTTGTATATTATGGCCAAATTCCATAATCCGATATCCGCCTTACCTTTAGTTTCTACAATCTGAATTCTTATTGTTTCATGTATTCATCATATAAAAGATCGCATACGGCTCTTTCTATGGCAAAATCCACCATAAATCTTTCACCGTAGTACATTATTATCTTGTCCTGCAGCTCCCTGCCGTTCGCATAATCAAAATCTTCAGCCAGCTTATCATAATATGCGGACAGTTCATCGCTGTCAAAAGATATGTCCGACTTATAAGCCGCTCCCGCACAGAATATGCTTCTGTTCAGTTTGTAGTCGGACGAAGAACTTACTATCCTGTTTTTCTCATCCTGATTTCTTTGAGGATTATTCGCTCCGTACAGCTCCTGCAGGAAATATGTGCCTTTTGATTCGACAGCGCTGTAATAAGCTGTTGTAAGGCTCTTTGTCTCTTCGTCGAGCCCTGTATATGTATCTTTGCTTATAGCAAGATCAAGCAATGCGGACTTTATATCCCCGGCAGTCGGTTCAGGCTCAGGCTCGGGCAGTTTCTTCTCAGCTTCCGCCAAAAGATACGCTTCACAGGCCTCAAGAGATTCATATCCAAGCTCTCCAACTATAAACCTTTCGGACCACTCGGGTCCGAAGGTCTTCTGTATTTTAGTGACTGTGATCCTGAAAGTTCCGGAATATCCGGCAAAATCCCCATATCTCTCATCAAGTGTGAGGTCTATATCCTTGGTCTGTCCTGCCTGCATACCGAGCAGCTTATCATCTATCCCCGCACCGTATTCGTATTTTCCGATGGTAGCAGTATTGCCGGCATATGCGTAGCTGTCCACAGGGATCCCGAACATGATCGGTACTGCATCAAAGACTATCTTGTCACCCATCTCTATACCCGAACCGGGCTCTGCATCATATGCATACACCTGATCGGCATAGTTAAGTAAAAGTGCGCTTTTCTCAGATTCAAGATCTGCCACGTAAACGGCAGGCTCCCTAAAATGGTCATATACTTTAAAACCATCCACCGACAAGTCCGCTGCCGATGTATCCTTTAAGATATCCCATGAATACACATATCTGCCGTCTTCCGATCTGGGAGCTTCCGATATACTCTCATATAAATACGGCTCAGGTATTCCAAGAATTTTCCTTAATTTTTTTTTTAACAGGTTGTCAGCAACACTTGCGTTTCCTGATCCAACCATCTCTCGTAAAGTATCAAGGCTTACACCTTTTGATTTAAGGAAATTGTCAATAAAGTTATTAAGATTCGGGTCGTTTATCTCATCAAGCTTTCCGAATAGCTGTTTGCCAAACAATGTAAGGTCAATATAATCCGAATCGACAACATCGTAAAGATCGATGACCTTTCCCGAATAAGTATATATATCTATGGGAAGAGTCGCCTTACCCTTTACCGTGGTACCGGTTACCTTGATATAAGCAAGCTCCTCACTGCCCTTTGCTACCGCCAGGGATATCTCCGTGTCCTCAGTATCCGAGGATTTCTTTTCATTGGAGATGACTATATTAAGTGCATAATCAGCCACTCCCTTTAATGATGCTTCAGCAAGTGATGCAACAAATGCACCGGGCTTTATGGTGATGACACGCTTTTGCAGGGTGTCGGTTTTCTGAGTTTCGCAAGTGATATTTGCTATCACAAAGCTTTGTACCAGGATATCCGATGCTGTAACAGTCTTGCTTGCATCATTCTTATCATCAACGGAAAGCCATCTTACGGTTATAGGATACATACCGAAGGTCATATTTATGCTTGCACCTGCAATATTACCCTTCGAATCAATATAAAGCTTGATGTTTGCAGTTGCGGAAAACTTTTCCACAGCCGCATCAAGTGATTTCTTAAGCTCGGTTAACTTTTTCGCATCAATGGGAATATCCGGATTGTCGGCCTTTATCAGATCTGCCAGAGCATCAGTGGAAGCAGCAAGAAGATTATTTGTATAATCCTTTATTATTTCCTGAATGTCCTCTTTCTTCAACGTTCCGGATATAACATTGTATTTACCTTCCAGATCGCCTACACGTACGTTATTGTTTTTATCCATGGAGACATCGCTCATCCTGTCAACGATGATCCCCACAAGCTTATCAAGGTTGTCTCCTGTAAAATAGCCTTTAAACTTGTCAAGACTTTCCGCAATGCCTTTTCCGCTCAGATCAAAATTCTTTTCTATCTTCTGCTTAAACGCATCAATCTTGTCCTTGTTTTCAGCCAACAGCTTTTCAAGGCTTATGACCTCGGATTTATAAGAAGGTATGGACACATACGCTTTTTCTCCGTTAAAATGGTACACGCCTGCTACCGAGATAATATCTGTATCCTTGTAAAAAGGCGTGATCTGTGCGCCTATACCAACACCTTTTTCTACGGACAATAAATACTCAAGACCTGCTTTTTCCACACCGGTAAAGTTGTTTCCGAAAACCAGTTTTCCGATCTCGGATGATAATGAAAAACTAACATTTCCGCTGCATGTAAAGCTGTCCGTTAATGCCGCTATGCCGGTCCCTTCAAGTTTTGCTGCTGCTTTAGTCTTAACAGCCTGAACCTTTTTGTCCGCTACCCATTTTAAGTACTCTTCATCGCTTTTTGTGATAAGAGCCCACTTATTCTGAACATATTCCTTATTGGTGGCATAAGCTATGGCGATGGTTGCTCCGATTATAACTATTATTGCAAGCACGACAATAAGGGCTATCTTAAGCCCCTTTTTCTTTTTGGGAGGCTTTACGTCTCCCTGATCGGCATTCGGTACATACCAGTCCACCTGCGAAGGTGCTGCCTGCTGATATACAGGCTCCGCTGCCTGCACAGCCTCTGCCGCTGTCTCTGTCACAGCTGTTTCTGCAGCCTCTGCAGTCTCCGATACAGCCTTGGTGGTTTCAACAACATCATTTATATTTTCTTCACTCATGATATACCTCGCTTCTTTCCGTATAGACACTTCAAGAATTGCTTCTCATTTTCCCCGGTTACCGAACGGGTACACATACCCATTCATAGTATTATACCATTAAAACGCCCTTATAGTCAATCAATAGTTGGATTTTCGCCCTCTGTTTTATGCATTACAGGGTTTCCCTGTTCGTCATACAAAGTCCAGCTGCCGGACAGGTTGTAATCCTCGGGGTATCCGTCCGCTCCAACAGGGACTTTCCCGTGCTTTTCATTGTAAAAGAAACGGTTGCCGTCATCGTCGTAGTATACCGGTTTTCCCTCACGGTCATATTCCGCCTCGGTATCGATATCATCACTTAAGATTATCCTGGAGCCATCCTCCCCCACGTACAGTATGCGTCCGGTAAGGCCTGACCCTTCATCGGTACCGGTGTATAGGCCGTCCTTAAGTTCATCCTCATCTGTATCCGGATCGTCAGGTTCATCTTCCTTTATCCTGTTATCCGTATAAGGAGTAAAAGCTTTATCGGGCAGCCCTTCATGTATCTTATCCATATACGATTTCCAGATATAGCCGGGATAGGTATTGCCCATCAGTTCTTCCATCTCCTTAGGATAATCGTATCCTACCCAGACAGCCGTCGTATAATATGCGGTAAACCCGACAAACCAGCCGTCCCTCTGGCTTTCCGTAGTGCCTGTCTTTCCGGCACTGGTATGTCCGTCAAGTGCCAGCCTGCGGCCGGTACCCGATGTCATGACAGTCTTTAACACATCGGTCATCATCCGTGATGCATTGGTCTCATATATACGTATTCTGTCATTCTCATTGCCATATCCGCCGGCTATGGTATTTCCGTCCGCATCGGAGATCCTCATAATACAGGTAGGTGTCCTGTACACACCGTCATTGCATATGGCCGCATATGCTCCGGCCATCTCCAGTGCGGTCACACCATACGTAAGCCCTCCCAGAGACGCTGCCGGTACATAATCCCTGTTCACAAGATAAGAAAAGCCCATACGCTTCAGATACGCGAGTCCCACCTGCGGCGTAAGCTCTTCAAAAAGCTTCCACGCCACGGTATTTTTTGATACGGATACAGCGTATCTGATATCTATTTCTCCGGAGTATACACCGCCCGAGTTACGCGGTCCTCCCTCAAACTTTTCATCCACGACCTTACTGTCCGGCCATAAGCCTCTTTCAAAAGCGGGAGTATATACCACCAGGGGTTTTATGGAGCTGCCTGGCTGACGCGGGCTCTGGTATGCACGGTTCAGGGTGTATCCGTCATATTCCTGCTCCCTGCCTCCTATCACGGCCACCACATATCCCGTATCATTATCTATGCAGACACCTGATGCCTGAAGTGCGTATATCCCGTTATCATATTTTTCATCAAACTCCGACAGTTCGCTGTCTATGGACTCCTGAAGCAGTGTCTGCTTTTCACGGTTGATAGATGTATATATCCTGTAACCGTGAGTATAGAGGCTTCTCTTTAAGCGATAGTACTCCTCCTCGTAAAGCTCCTCATATTCTTCTTTGTCCTGATCGGAATAAAAATCATTTCTTAACGCGAATCCCTCCTGCTTCATGAGCTCGAGCACCGCCGAGTGGTAGGTGAAGGTCTCCGCGTAGTTGTACCTTTCACGTTTCTGAGTATCAGACAGCACTATA
Organism: Lachnospiraceae bacterium; assembly: GCA_024684355.1. Taxonomy (GTDB): domain Bacteria; phylum Bacillota; class Clostridia; order Lachnospirales; family Lachnospiraceae; genus RUG11977. The sequence continues at coordinate 936 of JAIKXA010000041.1, read as the reverse complement.
GTCTCTTTTACGGCCGCCTCATACTCCTCTTTCGTGATATCTTTATTTTCTTTCATCTGCTTTAATACGCTGTTCCTTCTCTCTATGGTATTATCAAAACGTTTTAAGGGATTGTAGTCGGAAGGGCTGTTGGGTATACCGCAAAGATAAGCCGCTTCGGAAAGGGTAAGCTCCCCCGCGGGCTTTCCGAAGTATCCGATGGACGCCGCCTGTATACCGTAGTAGCCGTTCGCAAAATAAATATTATTTATATAAAACTCCAATATCTCGTTCTTGGTGTATTTTTTCTCCAGTCCAACCGCGAGAAATATCTCTTTAACCTTTCTCTCTACGGTCTTTTCATTGGTCAGATACACTGTACGTGCCAGCTGCTGGGTGATGGTGCTGCCGCCCTGGCGTATCTCCCCTTCGTGGTCTATATAAGCCTTGGCCGCACGGATTATAGCGTATATATCATATCCCGAGTGCTCATAAAACTTTCTGTCCTCGGTGGCGAGCATCGCATTTATACAGTTTTTGGGGATAGCATCATACTCGAGGTAATATACATCTTTTTCACCTTTAAGTACCGACATGACACTTCCGTCAGCCCAGTAGCATACCGAGGTCTCATTAGCTCTAAAATCCTCTTTTTTCGAGCGGACCGCTATGGCATTTGCCTCAGCTTTTAGGCTCTTAAGTTTATCCCCGTATTTTGACCAGATAACAACAGAACCTATAAGAAGGGCCAAAAAAAACAATAAGAACAGACATAGGAGAGACCTTTTTACGATCTTTCCTACTCTGCTCTTATTCTTCTTTTCCTTCTTAACCGAAGCCATCAGCTTCAGGCCTTATTTTTCTCAAGGAAGTTGTTGATCTCGGCTACAAGCTCATCAGCATCAAGGCCGTGTACGAGTGCAGCATCACCGATGGACTCAGCCTGGGATGCGGGAC
>JAIKXA010000038.1 GCA_024684355.1 Lachnospiraceae bacterium | reverse complement strand
TCTGTTATGAAGAACTCCCGCACCTAATGTTGCAAGCTCGAGCATCTCATCATATGTGATCTCATCAAGCTTTTTAGCATCGGGAACAATACGGGGATCAGCAGTGTATACACCGTCTACATCGGTATATATCTCACATTTGTCTGCACGAAGTGCTGCTGCTAAAGCAACTGCTGTGGTATCCGAGCCGCCGCGGCCTAAGGTGGTTACATTATTGTACTTGTCAACGCCCTGAAAACCGGTAATAACTACGATCTTTCTTGCATCAAGCTCAGCTTTGATCCTCTCGGAATCAATGCTTGTAAGCCTTGCGTTGGTGTAATCACTTGTGGTATGCATAGCAACCTGAAATGCATTAAGTGATACGGCAGGTACTCCGAGCTCAGCCATAGCCATACACATGAGAGATACAGATATCTGCTCGCCTACACTGACTAACATGTCAAGCTCGCGCTTGGGAGGCTTGGCGCTGATGTCTTTAGCCTTTGCTATAAGCTCGTTGGTGGTTTTTCCCATTGCGGAAAGCACTACTACAATATCATTTCCTGCTTTGTAATCCTCTATACAGCGGTTTGCTACATTGTAGATCCTTTCCTTGTTTGCGACGGATGATCCGCCGAATTTCTTAACTACTAACATGTTTTTTTCCTCTTTATCTTTCTCTGTCATAAAAAGCCAAACGAAATATCCAGTCATAAAGATTCTTCGCTATGCTCAGAATGACATTTTCATTCTCAAATATGTCTTACATTTTTGATCAGTCGTACACTCTGATCTTGCTTAATACATTGAAAGCCTTGATCTTATCGTTAAAATCTTTTTCATTCATTGTCTCGGTAAGGAATGCAACTTCGCCCGCCTTTGATGACGAACCCTCAGCAGTTACGCCCAGAACCTTTCTGGCTTCCATAGCGTCTTTTTCATCGAGACGTACATAATACCTGCCCAAACGGCTGCCCTGTGCCGCCATATGAGCTTTTTCCGTACTCCAGATTATATCAGAAGGAATACCGTAATACTTTGCTGCCTCTATTATGTCTCCGGCTACTGCTCCTGCGGTAGGAAGCTTTCCTGCTCCCTTGCCATAGAAAAGTACATCTCCTGTAGCATTTCCTGTAACAAGTATTCCGTTAAATACATTGTTTACATGATACAGCTGGCAGTTCTCAAATACGAGGAACGGAGCTACCATAGCGGATACTTTCTCGTCATCACGTCTGATATTGCAGAGAAGCTTGATCTTAGCTCCCAAGCTCTTAGCACAGGCTATATCTTCTGCTGTGATATCACATATACCCTCTGTGGGGATATCTGCACAGTCTACCTGAGCACCTGCTGCCAGTGAAGCGAGTATAGCTGCCTTTCTCTGTGCATCAGTACCCTCGATATCTGCTGCAGGATTTCTTTCTGCATAACCATTATCCTGAGCTTCCTTTAATGCAACATCAAATGCAAGCCCATCCTCACCCATACGGGTAAGTATATAGTTGGTGGTACCGTTAACGATACCCTTTATCTCTATAATGTCATCGCCTACAAGGCAGTCACAGAGCGATCTGATGATCGGGATACCGCCGCCCACGCTTGCCTCAAAGTAATAATCACAGTTATGCTCTTTTGCTATCTGTATCAGTTCTGCTCCGTGTGCAGCAACCAGCTCTTTATTGGATGTACATACCGACTTGCCGAGCATCAGTGCTCTTTTTGTAAAATCAAGTGCGGGATTGATACCTCCCATAACCTCGGCTATGATCTTTACCTCAGGATCGTCAAGAATCACATTGACATCATGTACAAGTACCTTTTCTACAGGGTTTCCGGGGAAATCACGAAGGTCTAAAACATATTTTACTTCGATCGGCTTGCCCGCACGCTTTGCGATGATGTCGCTGTTCATATTTATTACGTCAAATACTCCGGAACCAACCGTTCCGAAACCGAATATTGCAATTTTCATAGTGTTTTGTCTCCTGATGTTTTTTGTCTATCGCCTAAAGTTTTACACCTCTAGGGGAAGGCTTATGCATTTACTCACGTCCAAGAATTTTCAGCGAATTGATCCCGTGTATGCCTTCAATTGCAGAAATGATATCGTTTACTTCCTTGGTATCGGGTCTCATCTCCATACCCAGTGTTACAGAAGCAATACCGCCTATCGGAATGGTCTGATGTATGGTAAGGATGTTAGCCTTACACCTGGCTATCTCATTTAACACGTTTGAGAGTAATCCGGGCTCATCGTCTAAAAGAAGCATGATATTAATGGTCTTTCCACGGCTGTTCTCATGGAACGGGAATATATCATCCTTATATTTGTAAAATGAACTTCTGCTTATCTCCAGCTGTTCTGCAGCTTCCTGCACTGTAATAGCTTTCCCCGAATCAAGAAGTCTCTTGGCTTCAACCACCTTTAACAATACATCCGGGACGGCCTTTTCTTTTACAAGATAATACTTATCTTTCTCATTCATCTTCATGGTCTCTCGCTTGTTTTTCTCTCAAATACATTTGTCCGCTTAACGTGGAATAATATATCATAGACTTCAGAAAAAAGCAAGCAGAAAATCTTATTTCCATCTTTAATTTTTTTGTGCGTTTTTACTATAAAGCTGCAAATAATAAAGGGCTCCGGCAAACTGCCGAAGCCCCGATATACATATATATTTATTTAACGGTAACACTAACCTTATCCTTCTTGGTGATCTTTGTCCACTTACCGTTTACATAAGCCTTAACGGCGAAGGTGTATTTACCTGCCTCTCTGCCGGTAATCTTATATGAAGTCTTTGTCTTTTTGAGTGACTTAACTGCTTTAGCTTTTCCGTTAACGTACTCTATTACCTTATACTTCGTAGCTCTTTCTACCTTATCCCATTTAAGTGTAACAGTCCCGTCCTTTGCAGCAGCTGTAACCACAGGCTTTGTAGCCTTTGTTTCAGTCTTGCCTGCGGATGCCTTAATTACTTCGTCAACAACCTTCTGCACCTCTTTTGCATATGCCTTTGCGCCATTGACATTGGGATGAAGCGAATAACCGCTTATCAGCTCTTTGGAATTAAGATCCTGATCCTTGCTTCCGAGTATCGCACTGTTTATGTATGGATCGTCTGAATATGCCTCATGACCCTCAAATGCCTCCTCTACAGAAACATAGTAGATATTCAGACCTTCTTTTTTGCATTCTTCAACTGCCTTTTTAATCTCTGCGTTTAACTTTGCAGCCCATTCATCAACCTTTGTGGCAGTCTCACCTGATACTTTGTAGATCAACACTGTAAATCCGGCAGGATTAAGAAGCTTAGGATATCCGGCTATGATTATAGCTGCCTGGCTGCCGGCCTTTTTAGCTATAGTGCGGTATGTATCTTTGATCGATTCTCTTATAGAAGGCACCTTTTTGCCGTTTACGGTCTGCTCATTTATGAATCTGTCCCAGGTATCCTCAAGTAAAGCATCAAGCTCATTCGGTTTTTGGATCGCAGTAACCATTATAGATGCGAATCCGACATCGTTTCCTCCGATGCTCAAGGTAACAAAATCGATCGCACCCTCACCATACTTTTTATTTACTTCATCGAATACGTCATACTGAGGAGCAAGATCCTTGGATCCTTTAAGTCCGTCATAATCGTATGACTTGGTAAATGTTCCCGAAAGATTCTCTACTTCTGCGCCCGATGCGGCTACAAAGAACCAGTTATCGTCCTTTACCAGCTTTTGTCCGTCTATCTTGAGCATTCCTGACCATGCCTTTTCCGATCTGTGGGCAAGCCAGTCCTCATCTTCTACCTTCTCGGCACTCTTTTTATCCTGTCCGAAGAAAGGTTCTATTCCTTCACCCGAAGAATACGAGTCTCCAAGGGAAACCACTATTTTTTTGCCTGAAGCATCTGCTGCCGAAACCTTTGCATTCGGAGTAAAGGTCATACCGGTGATCGTCAGAGCAAGTACCGTCAGTAATACTAAAATACGCTTAGTTAACTTTTTCATGGTCTTTTTCCTTTCTTTTATTTAGTCTTTAAATACTTTATTGCGGCGTCAAGCTGGTTATCTCTTGTACGCTGTAATACAGATTCCTTTTCCAATCCTTCTTCAAGCTCAACCACGATATCGGGCTCTATGCCCACTTCATGTACGCATACCCCTTTCGGCGAAAAGTATCTTCCACCGGTAAGCTTTATGGAAGAAAGATCCATATACAGGAAATACATGGACTGATATATTCCCTTTCCGAAGGATTTCGTCCCGATGACCGTAGCCTTTTCATAATCACGCATGGTCTGTGTAAACAACTCGGATGCGCTTGCAGAATTACTGTTGATAAGTATGGCTACAGGCTTGTCAAATTTTGCCGTATCCTTGGTATAAGATTTTGTCTGTTTGCCTTTATTATCTTCGGTATATGCGGCAAGTAAACCCTTGTCCAGCATTATATCAAGAACATCTATGGCAGTATCGAAAAGCCCGCCGGGATTGTCACGCAGATCTATGATAAGCTTCTGCATTCCCTGTCTCTCCATATCAGCCATTGCAGCTTTGATCTCTTCGGTTGCGTTTTTGTAAAAAGCGGCAAGATAAATATATCCTATACCGTCATCAAGCATCTTGTATGTGACCACCTTCTGGACGATCTTTTCTCTGTTCATGGTAAGATCGATCCGTTCTTCACCACGTTTTATGGTTACCGTAACAGATGTACCCGGTTTTCCTCTTATAAGAGTTGTAACATAGTCGGGATTAAGCCCGACTATATCCATTCCGTCCACTGCCACTATTATATCTTCCGGCAGCATTCCTGCTTTTTGTGCAGGTGAACCGTCAACTACAGATGCGACTATGAGATCCGTACTGCCTACCGGAGTCACCACATAACAGCCGATACCTTCATAAGATCCGTCAGTGGTCTCCTGCAGTGCTTTAGTCTGATCGGGATCGTAGTAACATGAGTAAGGATCTCCGAGAGCCGCCATCATACCGTCCATCGCTCCGTTATATAAGGCATTGTAATCTATATCTTCATAAAAGAATTCATTTATATAGCCCAACGCAAAATCTATTTTTTTATGAAATGTCTCCAGCTGTTCCTCATCCGTCGCTTTGCTGCCGTTATACTCGGTCTGATTTGATGCAGAAAACAGATAATCTTTTGCACAAAAGATCAATATCGCGGCACTGGCAGCAGCAACTATCAGCCCCACCAGAAAACCTTTTAAAAACTTACTTTCTTCTTTCATAAACAACTCCGAAAATGCTATAAGGTACGATCAATACCTCACGCATTTTATCACTCAAGATATCCTATATAAGGCTTGGGATCGACATATTCGCCGTTCTTCTGCACCGCAAAATGCAGATGAGGTCCTGTCGATACGCCGGTCGAACCTACAAGTGCTATCTGCTGGCCCTGTTTTACATAATCCCCTGCACTTACCAAAGTCTTTGAGCAATGGCAGTATACGGTTACAAATCCCGGCTGATGCTCAACCTTTACAAAATTTCCTGCCGAGCTGTTATAACTTACTGCTATAACCGTTCCTGCAAGTACCGATACCATGGGGGCACCGAATTCACCGCCGATATCCCATCCCTTATGGTAGGTGGATGCACCCTTTGTAGGCGCTTTTCTCGGACCAAACTTAGAATATGTCCTGTGATCTCCCGGCAGAGGCCATATCATCTTGTAAACATCCGTTTCATCCGTGAGCACGACATGATTTATCGCATCGGCATCGTAACCGCTTGTGGATTTGGGCTTACTGATGTTTCCGCTTTCCTGAGCCTTTTTTCTTTGCTCCTCTTCCTCGCGTTTTCTTCTTTCCTCTTCTTCCTTGCGTTTTCTCTCTTCCTCTTCAATACGCTTCTGCTCTGCCTCTATGATATCATTTATCTCGGCAGTTTTATTGCTTATCTCACTCATATAGTTAAAGAGGTACTCATCCGCAACTCCCAGCTTTTCAGTCAACGCTTCGATTTCTTCGGCTTTAAGGTCATAAAGTTCTGAGATTGTTGACTGTTCAAGCTCCTCAGAATCCCTCATAAGCTGCAGTTCTTCCAAGGACGCACTGAGCAGAGCCTCATGATCCTCAACTTCTTTTTTTGCTTCCTTATAACGGTCGAGCAGGCTGTTGTCATATCTTGAAATATCCTGTGAATACTCTACCTGATTTAAAAAGTCAGCAATACTCCCCGAATTAAGCAGGATATCTATGTACGAAGCCTCTCCGTTTTCATACATATATGCTATCCTCTTTTTCATGGTCTCATACTGGTACTCTTCTTTTTTCTTGGCTTCCTCCAGGTTTTTCTTTGTTGTCTCAAGCTCTTTCTCTGTATCCGTTATCTGCTGTTTAAGCTCAAAAATACGTAAAGAGATATCATTAAGCTTTAAGTCAAGTTCCTGAATATATGTCTCTATGTTTTCCTTTTCAAGCGAAAACTCAGCTATCAGGGCTTCCTGTTCTTTTTTCTTCTTCTCAAGCTCTTTTTTCTGATCCTGCGCAGCTTTAAGCTTTTCCTCGTAAGCCTTCTTTGGATCAGAACTTTCAGCACCTGCTTTTACGCGGGGAAGAGCCTCAAACATGCCGGCTGCAAGACACAATATGAGCAGAACCGACCAGACAGCTCTTTTTATATCTGTTTTCTTTGTCACCGCCCCAAAGTACCTCCTCTTATTTCTAAAACACTTTATCAACCGACTTCGATCTTCTTTAACTGTCTGCCAAGGGTCACATTGCTTCCTATGAAACCTATACCTATACCTATGGCAAGCGAAACAGGGATCAGTATCTTCATGATGTCTTTTACATCAACAAACTCCGTTCCCGAAAGAAGCATCTGGAAATTATCCTGCAGCGCGGTAATGATGGCACTGTAACTGAAATTGATTATCACGAGCGGGATAATGGCTCCGATGATACCTATGATCATTCCTTCAACTATATAGGGTATCCTGATAAAAAAGTTGGTGGCTCCGATCAGCTTCATGATCGAGATCTCCTGTTTTCTGATCGATACACCCGTTGAAATAGTGATACTTATCAGGAATATGGTTACTCCCAGCAATATAATGATTATGGCTACGGCAAGTACCGTCAGTACCTTATTTATACCTGTCAGGTTTTCCGATACATCCTGCTTGTTGTTGACTTTCCTGACTCCTTCTATCTCGGTTATATACCTTACCAAAGATCCCTGCATGGAAATATCGTTAAGATATACCGTATATGATGCTGAATTTTCCAAAGGATTGTCATCTCCGAAGGTCTCCGCAAGCTCAGGGCTTAACTTTTCCTTCTTATACTCCTCCCACGCCTGTTCGGCAGAAGTGAATATCAATTCCGAAACCTCGGCACGCATCCTGATTTTTTCGCCGATCACGGAAATACCGTCATCGCTTATGCCCTCATCAAAGAATACGGTAATACCGACTCTCTGCTCGGCCTTGCTTATCATGCTCCTGAAATTGGCTATGACCGAGTAACAAACTCCGAATAAAAACAGACAGGCTGCCATCGTAGCAATGGATGCCAGCGAAAACATCCTGTTCCTGAAAATATTTTTAAGGCCTTGTCCGATACCATAAACAAAGGTACTAATTTTTTGCATTTGTGTATCCGCCCTTTTCGTAATCGTTGGTAAGCACACCCTTGTTAAGATGTACTACACGCTTCTGCATCATATCAACTATTTCTTTATTATGCGTTACCACTATGACGGTGGTACCTCTTCTGTTTACATCCTCTAACAATCTCATGATGTCCCATGAGTTCTTGGGGTCCAGATTACCGGTGGGCTCATCGGCAAGCAAAAGCATGGGATTGTTTACCAACGCACGTGCAAGCGCCACTCTCTGCTGCTCGCCTCCGGACAGCTCTGACGGATACGCGTCAAGCCTTTCCGAAAGGCCCATGACCGACAGTATATTGGGAACATCCCTTTTTATCTTCTTGATCGGAGTCTCTATAACCCGCTGCGCAAAGGCTACATTCTCATATACCGTCATCTCGGGCAGGAGTCTGAAATCCTGGAACACTATGCCGATATTTCTCCTGTGCTTTGCTATAGCTTTCTGACGCAATCTCGAAATATCCTTGCCCATGACATATATCTTGCCCGAGGTAGGAGCTATTTCTCTTAGAAGAAGCTTAATTAGCGTGGATTTTCCGGAACCGCTGCTTCCGACCACAAATACAAACTCCCCTTTATTTACAATAAGGTTAAGCTTTTTGATAGCGTGTCTGTCATCGGCATAATCCTTTGATACATCATCAAGCCTTATTACAGGCGGCTCGATATCGCCGCTTAACGCTCTTTCAAGTTCGTAGTTTCTCATTATATGTTATCCTTTTCTTACACCTCATCCGCCTGCTATCGCAGGCACCTTCCCCTCAAGGGGAAGGCTTTTATACGTTCTTAGGCTTCCCCTTGGAGGGAAGCTGTCAGCCAAAGGCTGACTGATGAGGTGTCAGTTTTTAGAAATCGGTATGCTCTACATAATCCATGTATTTTACAACCATGAGTGCCATCTTGAATGTAATGGCATCCTCAAAGGTCCTAAGATCCAGATTGGTCATCTTCTGTATCTTATCCAGCCTGTACACAAGGGTATTTCTGTGGATATAAAGCTGTCTGGATGTCTCAGAAACATTCAGGTTGTTCTCAAAGAACTTATTTATTGTAACTATTGTCTCATCATCGAAATCACTGGGCATCTGTCCGTCAAATATTTCCTTGATGAACATCTTGCAAAGAGGCATGGGAAGCTGATAGATAAGACGGCCTATACCCAAGTTGCTGTAAGCTATGATATTACGCTCAGTATAGAATATCCTTCCTACATCAAGAGCCATTTTTGCTTCTTTATAAGAACGTGATACATCTTTAAGTTCATTGATTATTGTACCGTATGAAACTCTTACCTTCGACATTGCTTCGGTATTAAGCATATCAAGGATGACCTTTCCTGTCTTGTCAAGGTCTTCATAGCTGTCATTGGGTCTTAATTCTTTTACTATAATGATATTCTTCTCATCTACCGCAGTGATGAAATCCTTTGTCTTGGTAGCGGCAAACATGGTCCTGACGGTCTCCAAAGCCATGTTGTCTTTTTCAACGCTTGTCTCAACTATAAAAACAACACGTCTTGCTTCTGCATCTATATGGAGCTTTTTAGCTCTGGTATAAATATCAACCAACAGCAGATTGTCTAACAGAAGGTTCTTTACGAAGTTATCCTTGTCGTAACGCTCCTTATAAGCCACCACCAGATTCTGCACCTGGAAAGCAGCCATCTTTCCTATCATATAGGCATCCTCTGACTCACCCTTTACGATCAGGATATATTCCAGCTGATGTTCATCGAAGACTTTAAAGAAATGCGTACTCTGCAGCGACTGGCTCTCTGCCTGCGACCCTACAAATGCAAGCACCGCACCTTCATATTCATCGGTTTTGTTAACAGTAGCGGCTAACGCCTTGCCTTCCGTATCCATGATGCAAATATCCACTCTGGATATGGTCTTGATCCCCTCAATAACATTCTGCAGTATCTGATTAGATATCATACCTTGCCCCTTTCCTTTGATATATCGCAAAAATACAGCTGTTTATCAAGTCTTATCTTATGCGAATAATCATAATCTCTCAATTTATTATTGTAACACTTATGCCGGAAATTGTAAATGTTTTTTACATATCTGCGCATAAATAGTGCTATTTTATCAACTGCAAACATTAACTTTATATACAAAAAGCTCCGGCTTTCACCGGAGCTGATTTTTATTTTGTTTTGAGGCTTGCCAGGATTGCCTGTATTTCCATATCATCATAATCTATATCGCCATCCTCGTCGGAGAGACAGATCTTAACCTGCCACTCGCCCGAACCATCGATCCAAAGAACAGCAAACTTACTGAGTGCGAGCTCTCCGGTATAGCCTTTCCACTTAACACCTTTTACTTCAAGCTCTATATCCTGTACTGTCTCAGCCTTGTATATATCTCTTGACTCATAGATCTCAGTATCTTTGGTATAGTGGTCAAGGTTGATATACGCATTTGAATTGATAGCGCTTCCTACTTCTTCGCCTTCCTTTGTCTCATACTTACAGAAACGAAGATGGTTTGCAGAAATAGCATCATCATTCAGTTCCATAACAGGTATGTTTGACCAATCCTCCGGACAAAGCGCCGAAAACTGTTTACACTCATATACAGTTCCTTCAACCTCTTCGATCGATTTAGGTCCGCATGCCGTAAGTCCCAGAAGCATAAGTGCCGTTAAAACTACAGTTAAGATTCTTTTTTTCATGTTCGTCCCCTATTCTGTAGAAACTCCCGTCTTTCCCCCGAGTTTCCTTTGATATGCGGAGCGGTCATCCCCCGATCGCTCCATATTATGCCAATAGTCGAATTTATTATAGCATGTTTGTACGTAAAACACAAGTTTTTTATCAAAGAATTGTGACACCGGTCCCTCAGCCCTCAGTTTGCAATCAAGCTTGCACTAAAGGCATTCGTTTATCGCACAAAAAAACCGGTCAGGCTGAACCTGACCGGTTGATAATCCATAAGAAATATTAGTGAGTAATAACCTGCTCTGTTTCCTTATCGAAGATGTGAAGCTTGGAAAGATCCATAGCAACCTTGATCTGATCTCCGGGACGAGCGGTTGTACGAGGATTAACACGAGCGGTGATCTCGTAGTTATCAACATCCAGGTAAAGGAATACTTCTGCACCAAGAAGCTCGTATACACGTACGGTAACGTCTACAACGCTCTCAGGTGAATTGCTGATGAACATTTCCTCATCCTTGATATCCTCAGGACGGATACCGAGAACAACGGTCTTTCCTTCATAACCTGCATCAATAAGCTTCTTAGCCTTGATCTCAGGAATGGTAATGGTTGTTGAACCAAATGTAAGAGTAACCTTGTTGCCTTCACGTCCAACGATGGAGTTGATGAAGTTCATCTGAGGTGATCCCATGAAACCTGCAACGAAGAGGTTGTTAGGAGCATCATAAAGGTTCTGAGGTGTATCAACCTGCTGGATAACACCGTCCTTCATAACTACGATACGGGTACCAAGGGTCATAGCCTC
>JAIKXA010000021.1 GCA_024684355.1 Lachnospiraceae bacterium | reverse complement strand
CAGTAAAAATCCTGGGTTTTGTAGTGAGTGACGATACACATTTTGAGTTGGATACTGCCGGAAATTATGCATATCATAATGATCCTCTCCCGGCTGCGAAACCGGAACCTACACAGACACCTACTCCTATCCCTACTTACGAGCCGGTTACCACTACACCGCCTCCCACACCGGATATAGAAAATTATTATGTGTTTGACAGCGGCAGAAAGCTTATAGCAGATGACCTGTCAAAAGTGGATGGAGCAAAGGCGTTGGAGCCTTTTTATGATGCGGTATTTGCCGATCTGCTCGGATTATCCGTTGAGAGTGCCAAGGCATGCCTGATGTGCAGCAATACTCCAAGTGCATATAAAAACTTGACCTACGGCAACGTGGATATGATATTCTGTGCACTTCCATCTGAAGAACAGGTAGCTGAGGCGGAAGCCAACGGAGTGGAATTTGAATATCATACTATCTTAAGCGGTGGTTTTGTATTTTTCGTAAATAAGGACAATCCCGTTGACAGCATCACTCAGGAACAGCTTAAAGGCATAGTAAGCGGCAAGATCACCAACTGGAAAGAAGTTGGCGGCGAGGATGAGCCGATAAAGCTCTATCAGAGAAATGAAGGCTCGGGCAGTCAGACAGGGCTTTATCGTTACGTACTTCCAAAAGAAGAGGTAATGTCTCCAATCATAGAACAGTACGAAGACTCCATGGAAGGCGTGGTAGACAGGGTATCTGACTACGACAACGGACGCGGGGCTATATCGTATTCTTACTATTATTACGTAGCCAACATGTATACCAGCGATGAGATAAAACTCCTCGGTATCGACGGGGTTACCCCGAGTGATGAGACGATATCCAAGGGGACATATCCTTTCCTTAATTTCTCACAGATCGTAACCAGAAAAGATATTCCTGAGAACAGCATAGTAAGGGATATAATAGAATATGTACAGGGTGAACACGGTGCCCGCATCGCAAGGGAAAACGGATACGTGCCGTATCTTCCTGCGGATACAGACAGCAGTAACAGTACATCAAATATAGTATACGGATCAAATGAAGCTCTGGCTAAGAACGCAGAGCTTCATAGTCGATTAGCGTCTTTTTCGGAGTGTCCGGCAGTGGGTACCGGGATAGAGCCCGGGACAGAAAAAGTCAATGAAAAGTATATGACGGCTGCAGCGTACGGGATAAATCTGTGCGATCCGCAATATATAGAAATCATTGAGAATGCACCCGGGATCAATATTTTGCAGGTTAAAGGATTAAAAGACAAAGAGGTTGAAAGAAAGATCAATGACCGGCTCAATGAAGTGGCAGATATATTCCTCGACCCGGCTTATTTACCGGATGTATCGGGGATTATTCCATTTTTTAAGGAGCACGGAAGCGGGACAAGAGAACTCTATATGAGGTCCGAATATCATGATAACCATATTATGTCTGTGAGTGCAGGACTTTACTGTGAATGGAAAGAAAAGAAGACGACATATTGGAAGGATATTCCCGATCCTAACGGAGACGGGGAATTGGAGTACGATGAGATTTGGTCTTATCTGTATGAACAATCCCAAAATGACAAATACTACGGTTTTATTGACGTGTACTATGGAGATGATCTGACCAATCATCCTTATCAGAAGCGCTGCGAGTACAATAATATATGGAGAACATATGATAAAATAATCCTGAATTTTAACCTTGAAACGGGTGAAGAGGTCCGTTTGTCAGATATGTTTCCAAAAGGTGATGATTACCTTGAGGAAATAAACCGGGTAATGTACGAGAACAGCGTTAAATATGATTATTGGTTCAGTGATTATAATTTTCAAAATAGGGAACCAGGATACGGTTATGATCCCGGACGCGAATATGACGGAGGAACAGTTTTTAAAGGAGCAGGAACGGATATCGGATTTGAGATAGAGAGTGATCATTCTATCGCGGTGTTTGATAATGCCGGACATTATGGCTATATGACTACCGCTGTGCCTGTTTATAATATGGTTTCCTTTTCTGATATTTTTGAAGATGAATATGAGAGCATACCGTCGGCAATTAAGGAGTTGAATCTGAACCGGGATTACTTAGATCCTGTATACGATCGGGATTCATTTGAAAGAACGGGCGGGTTTAATGTAAAGTCCGATGAAGAAGAGACTCTCGGGGTTGATGTACTGGTTGCCTCAATGACAGATAAAACGATAAGGAAAAGTTTCTTTGATATATTCACGAAAGATGAACTGACAGATCTTGCAAGAGTGATATTTGAGAGATCGGGGATAGTGCTAAAGTCCGGAGATAAATGTATTATGTATCCTATGTATTATTATGTGTATCCGAATGAATACGCATGTATTAAGTGGGAAATTATAACGACAGGAAAAAGCAGACCCGGGTTTGATGGTACTGAATATCTTACTTTTTACCAGTGGATAAAGGACGGAAAGGATGTTTTGCCTGCCGACATGATCGATAGTTCATCCGAGGAGCTGTTAAAGGCATTGTTTGTAAGAATGGGCGGATGGAATGATGAGGATCCGGAAGAAAGACTGCCAAAGGAGGAGGCAGAGAAAGCAGCGGAAATACTTGCACCTCACTTAATCTCTTTCCGCGGTGATGAATATCTGATCCCTGTTTTTGATTTCCAGCTTTCCGATATGTATCTTGCATGGAGAACAGGTGGATATCATAGGGACGGTCTGTCTTCCGAGGAGCGTGAGCGTCTTCCGGGATCTGTGCTTTTAAGGGTTACCGAAGATTACAGCTGGCGTTATAATGAATGGTATATCAGGAGTTTAAATGAATATTATAAACACTTAAAGATCTATGACGGATATGAGTTTTAAAACAGTGACCTTTAAGTTAAAAGGGATATGAAAAGTTTGGAGTTATAATGGACCATTTTGTATTACATAGTGATTTTAAGCCTACGGGCGATCAGCCCGAAGCTATAAAAGAGCTGGTGGATGGTTTTAAGGCCGGAAACCAGTTCGAGACACTGCTCGGTGTCACCGGTTCGGGTAAGACATTTACCATGGCGAATGTCATAGCGGCATTAAATAAACCTACTATAGTCATAGCACATAATAAAACACTTGCCGCGCAGCTATACGGGGAGTTTAAGGAGTTTTTCCCGGAGAACGCGGTAGAGTATTTTGTATCATATTATGATTATTATCAGCCTGAGGCTTATGTGCCTTCGACGGATACATATATAGAAAAGGACTCTGCGATAAATGACGAGATAGACCGTCTGCGCCATTCGGCTACTGCGGCA
>JAIKXA010000019.1 GCA_024684355.1 Lachnospiraceae bacterium | reverse complement strand
TTTTAACAAAAATTTATTTGATGACCTGATGGATTTTGAATTCCCTGCATTCGGTGAGTTCGAAGATGTTGACAAGAAGCTCTACGGTAAGCATGCTGCTCACGTTATGAAGACAGATGTGAAGGAGCATGATGATAAATATGAAGTAGCCATCGACCTGCCCGGATTTAAGAAGGACGAGATCAACCTGGATCTTCAGAACGGTTACCTGACAGTAGCTGCTTCTAAGGGTGTTGACAAGGAAGAGAAGGATAAGAAGGGCAAACTGATACGTCAGGAGCGTTACTCAGGCTCTATGCAGAGAAGCTTCTTTGTCGGCAAGAACGTGACCGAGGAAGATATCAAGGCTAAGTTTGAGGACGGTGTATTAAAGCTGGATATCCCTAAGAAAGAAGCTCCTAAGCTTCCTGAAAAGAAGACCATCATGATCGAAGGATAAAAGTTAACATTTTGTCCATGGGATGACCAAGGCCCGTGCAAGCAGTTAAAAATCTGCCTGCACGGGCCTTTTTTTCTGAAAATTGACGTAAATACTTGACATATGCATAAAAAATATGGATAATTATATTAACTATCGGAAAAGGGAAGGGGACATTAAATGAGTGATTATGATTCATACAACGGATATACGACAGATGCGGACAAATGTCCCAACTGCGGAGCCACCAAGGTATTCAGTGCACTGGTATGTCCGGCATGCGGCATGAGTTATTCCGATGCTGCGGATGCGAGAAAAAAAGCTGCTGAAAAACCGAAGTATTCCTTCCTGTCCGGAGAGTCCGGAGCATTGGAGGAGGAAGTTAAACCTAAGATGACTTCGTTTGATCCGAATGCTTCTTTTGCAAGCTATAAGAAAACCATAAACGGGGATGAAGAAGCGGCAGGAGAAGAAATCGGGAACGCGGGAGCTTCAGCAGAAGCAGCCCCGACAACAGAGGCAGCAGATATACCGCCTGACCGGGCACCGGTCAACAGCGGTCTGTACGGAGAAAGAAAGTACAGAGTCGGGGATGACTTAAGCCATGCACCCATTATGGGCATATCGGATAAGCGTCCGGAAGGTGAGCCCGACAAGACGGTGGTACCGACCAGATACGGGCTTGATTCCGAGACGGTTAAGCAGAAAAGAGAGCAGAGCCTTTCAGATGATGCCAGGACCGCCAAGATGTTTAGTACAACGGTCAGCAACCGTTATGAGCAATATAAAACTGATAGGGACGGCTCATATGATAAGCCTTCCTATGCTACACCGTATAACAGGGGTTCATTTGATGCAACACCTGAAGAAAAGCCGAGCGTATTAAAGAAGATAATACCTCTGGCTATCGTACTTATCCTGGTACTTGCGGCCGGTTTCCTTATGATGAAGTACATGAACCGCGATAAGAACGACAAGGGTGTGGAGTATAATACCGGAACAGCTTCGGGAGATTATTACACAAATGACTGGTCCGAGCTTAAGATCAAGCTTGACAGCAGGATGAAGAACAGCGGAACAATTGTTATCTCCATTGCTAATGCCGCTTATAAAGCAGCTGCCGATCAAATGGGCTGTGAGATGGAGATACACTTGCTTACAACCTATAATAATAATCCTGCGATCATGGTACTCTCATATGCCAAAACCTCTTTACTCGGAAAGATATTCGGCACGAGCGAGGATGAATTCTTAAGTGACGAAGAGTTAGGCAAGGCTGTAGCACAGGGAGCAGGAAGCTTTAGAAGAGAGTCGGATATAGTGCTTGGCGGACTTACATATAAGGTGGTATCAAGCGAGGTTACAAGTACAATAGACGGTTCAAAGGGACGCGGATACATGTGCGTAAGAAGAGTAGGTAACAGGCTGAACATCGTAATGCTGTACGAATTCCCCGGTATCTCGTTAACCACATTAAAGCAGTATTTTGAAGATTACAGATAACGGTTTATACCCGGCGCGGTCTGCGGATTAGACCGCGCCATTTTGTAATTATAAGGGTTTAAAAATAGTTTGATTTTGATAATATATAAATAAAGGTATTGTGGGCAGATAGGTCCGAAGGTGTTGATCAAACCGGATTTTAGTGGAGAAAAAATGATATATAGAATACTTAAAGAAGAGGAATACGAAAAAAATAAATTTATCCTTCCGAATCCCGGCAGGCGTTTCTGGATAGAAAGCGGAAAAGCGCTTGAAGTAAAAAAATGCGGATTCGTTAACGATGAAGGCGTGGTAGACAAAAAGGGCGCATACTGCTCTGACACCACGCTCTATATGCGTCCGGTCATAGAATATGATAAGGATGAGCAGAGGGATATAGTATTTACCGAGGGGCAGCAGGTGGTACTTTATGGCCTGGAATGGACCGCTATCTCGGATGATGTACTCGTATGCGACAGATGTGTAGAAGAATGCAAGTTTGATGACCATGAGACCGACTTTGAAAATTCGTATTTAAAATATGCCATATATCAATATCTTAAAAGAAGATCGGCAGAGGAAGCGTTTAATCCGCCTTCAAGTATAGAGGAGATCCCCGATTCGGAGATAGAAGTCGATGAAAGTGAGTTTTCATACAGCTTTCTGTCCAATCTTATATGCATTTTCTTGGCTGCGGCTGCCGGTATAGTATGTACGCTTTCCTTCAGTCCCATTTCCATATCGGTGTTTGCCCTTGTTGTTGTGGCATCGGCAGTGATCATGGGTAAGTATAATGTAAGAAAGATTAAAGAAGGTATAAGAAACACTAAAAAGAAATACAGAAAAAAGATTGTAGAACAGCAGACCAAGGCGAAAGAGATCGCAGTGAAAAAGGGCGATTATGCCTTGAGCCTTGAGGGCATAGCTGATGAATCCGTAAAAACCAAGGCCTCCGAGATCAATAATCTCCTGGACGGACTCATGAAAACAGGTAACAAGACAGCAGCCGCAAAGGTTAAGTTCTTTTACCTGCCCGAGACACAGAAGACTTTGGAGATGTATCACAAGCTTGCCGAAAACGGGATAGATACACCCAACAGCAGGGAATGCATGGATATAATCTCGGAAAATCTGGATAAAACCATAAAGCTTTTAAAGATAGAATATGATAAGGCGGCATCGGATGACTTACTGGATGCGCAGCTTCATTCGGGTGTTATAGGAAAAATGCTGGATGATGCTGTATCCCAGGAGCAAAACAAAATGCAGGTAATGTAATACAATAGTAAATTGATAGAGAGAAGGAAAAGGAAAATGCACAAGGATGCAGGTAACGGTAAATCAAAGAAAAAGGTCATCAGTACAGTAATACTGGTAATAATACTGGCACTTGTCTTTGTCAGATTTGTTATATTCAGTGACGCCTATAAGTATAGTACGGTGGTCCGTACAGTCGATGAAGTAAACAATATCATAGATACCGCTATCAGCAGGGGAAAAGGAGAGATCTATTTTACGTCATCTTTTCCTCCCAAGTTTATAGATTTTGATGATATACTGCAAAGAAACACGGTCAACGGAAACTATGACGGCTGTGAGCTTTATGCATTAAGATATGAATATGTACCCTGTGCCGAAGGCTATGAAGTACATGTGCACCTGAGTGAGCCGTCTTTATATGCAAGCTTCATGGCTGAAAGACGTGTAAAAAAGATCGCGTCGAAGTTTGAGGACCTGAGTGATTACGAGAAAATAAAGGGAGTACACGATTATCTGGTACTGCTTAACAGATATGTAGCCTTTGAAGGCGGTGCATACAGTGCTCTGTGTAAGGGCAGGTCATCATGTACCGGTTATGCTTTCGCTTTTTATGCCATCATGCGGGAGCTCGGCATACCCGTAACCATAGAGATAGGCGGAAACCATGCCTGGAATACGGTACAGTATGAAGGTAAATGGTATAACATGGATGTAACCTGGGACGATCCCGGTGTACAGGAGATATCCTATACGTATTTCATGAAATGTAACAGAGATTTCCCCGGACATGCACATTACGGCTCCGATGCCGAGAGTTCTATAGCACCCACCGGAAAAAGCGCACGCGAATATTACGGGATGGTACCGAACTACAACCTGATAGACGATATAATCCTTATCTCGATATTTGTTATTCCTGTAGCGATCCTGGCAATATATCTCTTTAAAAAGAAGAAAAAAGAAGCTCCCATAGCTGCCGGAAAAGTAATGGAAGTTGGGAACTGGTCTTTTCTTATGCCGATGGAAACAGCATTCAGTTTTGAAGTTATAAGAAAAATGAGTACATCGCCCATGAAGAAGGATATCTGGGGATGGGAGGACGGAAAATATTTCCATCTGGTAGATAACGAAGATGAAAACATACATGAACGTCTTGAGATAAATGCGGCACAGTTTTTTGATGAGCTTGATTTTGTATTATCAATTTGCCGTGCCAATAACCGTATGCTGGGAGACGCGCTCTTAAGAGCAAGACAGGTGCTTGAAACAGGAACCTATAAGCCCGGTGATTACATGGGTTTTGGCCAAAGCCCATTAAGTTAAGGCTTCCCCACCTGGGGGGAAGCTGTCAGCGAAGCTGACTGATGAGGGGGGTATCGACCGGGATCACATTATCCGTGGAATGTCTCGTCTACCACGAGTGCGAGCATGGAAAACAGGAGAGCATCTCCTTCTGATTCAAAATCAATATCATAGGTATCTTTAAAGGAAACGATCTTTTTCTTTATGGTGCCTATGATTTTTTTGTCCTTATCTTTAACGGAGAATTCGTTAAGCATACTGTTGCCGTCTATTTCTAGACCTTTTGCTTCATATACGAGCTTGTTGACGCCGACAACTCCGTCATAACGGATCTCACCTGCTTCCTCTCCGCCAAATATGATCTTAAATACAAGCGGAGAATCGGTATTTGTTACTTCGGCACTTGCCACAACACCGGCCTCGGTAAATATATCAAACGCAGGCTTTCTGGTTAAGAGCTTTCTGCGCTGGATGCAGTATTTTAACTCGTTTCCGTCGTATAATTCATAGCTTTCCCTGAGAGAAACAGCTTTTTGCTTCATAAGTAATCCGGCCATAATGTACCTCCGTAAGTTCATAATAGAATATTTCCTCTACTTCAATTGTATAGACTATGTATAAAAAGTCAAGATAAAAAGGACTGTTTTTTTGAAAGAGGGGTTGACAAGCAGAAAAAAAGGTGATAATATCACTTTAACGGTTTAAAGCGTTATGCTTTAAAGCAATAAAGTAAATTTAGGGAGGCTGCCGTAAATCGGCAGATATAAGGCTATGGTAGTTAAAATTCTGATCCTCGTGATCTTCTTTGCGGTTATGATCCTTGTTGGTGTTAATGCAAAGAAAAAGGTTAACGGAGTAGACGATTTCGTACTCGGCGGAAGAAAGATCGGTCCCTGGATGGCTGCATTCTCTTTCGGTACTTCATATTTCTCGGCGGTTATCTTCGTAGGATACGCCGGACAGTTCGGATGGAAATTCGGTATCGCTTCTACTTGGATAGGTTTAGGAAATGCTCTTATCGGTTCCATGCTTGCATGGGTTATCTTAGGCCGTAGGACCAGGGTCATGACAAATCATCTTTCATCATCGACCATGCCCGATTTCTTCGGAAAGAGATATGACAGCAAGGCTATAAAGATCGCTGCATCGGCTATTGCCTTTGTTTTCCTTATTCCTTATACAGCATCCGTATATAACGGACTTTCAAAGCTTTTTGCTCTTGCGTTTGATATTCCTTACGCAGCAGTTGTTATCGGTATGGCGGTTCTTACAGGTATTTATGTAATCCTTGGCGGATACATGGCATCCAGTATGAACGATTTCATACAGGGTATGATCATGCTGATCGGTATCATAGCTGTTATTGCCAGCGTACTTGCAGGACAGGGCGGATTTACCGAGGCGATAAAATCACTTGCAAATGTTCAGTCTGCAGAGACAATTGAGCAGCCCGGTGTATTTGCTTCTTTCTTCGGACCGGATCCTTTCGGACTTTTAAGCGTAGTTGTTCTTACATCTCTTGGTACATGGGGACTTCCTCAGATGGTTCAGAAGTTTTATGCAATTAAAGATGAGAAGGCTATTAAGACCGGTACAATTGTTTCTACATTCTTTGCAATCGTTATCGGCGGCGGCTCATATTTTATGGGCGGTTTCGGAAGACTTTTCGGGGCTGCGGAAGACTTTACGGTTGACGGAAAGATGGCATATGACGGAATCGTTCCTGCTATGCTCCAGAATTCGCTTAGCGACATCCTTATCGGTGTAGTAGTAGTACTCGTGCTTTCAGCTTCAATGTCAACTCTTTCGGCACTTGTACTTACATCAAGCTCAACTCTTACACTTGACCTTTTAAAGGGTAACATCATAAAGGATATGAACCAAAAGAAGCAGCTTCTTATCATGCGAATAATGATCGTATTCTTCGTAGCTGTTTCGGTTATCATAGCACTTGATCCTCCTACAGCTATTGCACAGCTCATGGGTATTTCGTGGGGTGCTCTGGCAGGTTCGTTCCTGGCTCCTTTCCTTTACGGTCTCTACTGGAAGAAGGTTACCAGACCCGCTGTATGGGTAAGCTTTTTAAGCGGTGTGGGTATTACCGTTGCCAGTCTGTTCATTGATTCTCTTTCACCCATCGTTGCAGGTGCAGCAGCAATGATAGCAGGACTTATCATCGTACCTATCGTATCGGCTGTAACCAAGAATTCTCAGAAGGATGTTAACCGTGTCGACAATATCTTTGAATGCTATAATGTAAACATCACCGTTAAGAAGTCCAGACAGCTTTCAAGCGACTGATAAAGGTAAGAACAATTCTTTACCCATTATAAACTAACTTAAACTTTAGTCGGGAGTTAAAGCAGATCCCGCACGTAAAAAACGTAGGATCTGCATAGGCTCCCGCTTTTTGTTTATGGGATTACACACTTGCATTTAGGATAAGTTAGTGATAAAATTATAATGTTTTTATAAAATATTTACGAAAGGGAGACAGTTATGAAAAAGAGAATATTTGTAATAGGATTACTTATCATGACATTGGCATTTACAGGATGCAGCTCCGGTTCTTCATCCGATATCAAGAGTGCTGACGATCTTGTAGGAAAGGTCATTGGAACACAGCTCGGAACCACCGGCGAGATCTTCGCAGGCGACATAGAGAATGCAACTGTTGAAAAGTACAACAAGGGCGCCGATGCCATCCAGGCATTAAAGCAGGGCAAGGTTGATGCGGTTATCATAGACCGTGAGCCGGCTAAAGAGTTTGTTAAGAAAAACGACGATTTACAGATACTTGATGCTCCCTTTGTAGAAGAAGAGTATTCGGTAGCTTATAAAAAAGGCAACGACGAGCTCGGTAAGAAGCTTGATGATGCCATCACCGCATTAAAGAATGAAGGTAAGCTTGATGAAATAGTATCCCACTGGATAGGCGAAGATGCGGATCAGGCTTCTTACGTTCCCGATGCTTCCGTAACAAGAACAGGCAAGCTGATCATGGCTACAAACGCAGAGTTCCCTCCTTATGAAAGCAAGAAGGGCAGCGAAGTAGTCGGCATAGACGTGGATATGATGAGAGCAGTATGCGATAAGCTCGGATTAGAGCTTGAAGTAGAAGATATGCAGTTCGATTCCATTATCACTTCCGTAGAGTCAGGCAAGGCGGATGTCGGCGTAGCCGGTATCTCCGTAACAGAAGACCGTAAGAAGAATGTTGACTTCACAGTAGGCTATGCAACATCTACACAGGTTATCATAGTAAAAAAA
>JAIKXA010000055.1 GCA_024684355.1 Lachnospiraceae bacterium | reverse complement strand
TTGTTTCTCCTTTTTTATTGTAGGTTACACCTCATCAGTCAGCTAAAGCTGACAGCTTCCCCTCAAGGGGAAGCCATGGCCTTGTATTAACCATGGAGACCTTTAGATTGACGGATCATATCTTCAACTACGATGTCGTAAATCTCGCCGATAGAAGCACAGTACTCAAGGAGCTTCCAGGGCTCATTTGTATGGAAATGTACTTTTATGAGGTCTTCGTCACCAACTGCGAGTAAGCAGTCACCTACAAGGTTAGCGGTGATGTAATCTGTGATAACGTCCTCATCAAGGTCCTTGCCTTCAATGAGGAGCTGTGTGTCATAACGGAATTCGATTTCTTCTGCCATGGTGTTGGTCCTTTCTTTATACGTTAAGTACGCTCTCAACCGGTGCTTCGTAGATCCTGTCAAGTACGGGCTGAACGAAGTCTCTTAAGAATTCTTCTACCTGCGATACGGAACGTCCGGTGTACTTTGCGGGATCAAGGTTTGCACGGAGTTCATCATCGGAGAGCTTAAATGCAGGGTCAGCTGCGATACGGTCGATGAGGTCGCAGGGCTTACCTTCAAGCTTTACGCCTGCGGCAGCAGCATGGGAGTGAACACGGAGTCTTTCATGAAGCTCCTGACGGTCGCCACCGCGCTTAACTGACTCCATCATGATGTTTTCGGTAGCCATGTAAGGAAGCTTCTCCATAACTCTGCGGGTGATGACTTTATCATATACAACAAGTCCTGAGGAGATGTTGATATAGATATTTAATATAGCGTCCACTGCCAAGAATGCTTCTGCAACACTTATACGCTTGTTTGCCGAGTCATCCAGGGTTCTTTCAAACATCTGGGTAGCCGAGGTCATAGCGGGGTTAAGAGAATCTATGATGACGTAACGTGCAAGCGCATCGATACGCTCGCTTCTCATAGGATTTCTCTTGTAAGGCATAGCAGATGAACCGATCTGTGTACTCTCAAAAGGTTCTTCCATTTCCTCAAAGGACTGAAGGATACGTAAGTCCTGAGTAAATTTATATGCGCTCTGGGCGAAGCCGGAGAGTACATTTAAGAAGAATGAATCA
Organism: Lachnospiraceae bacterium; assembly: GCA_024684355.1. Classification (GTDB taxonomy): domain Bacteria; phylum Bacillota; class Clostridia; order Lachnospirales; family Lachnospiraceae; genus RUG11977. The sequence goes on along the minus strand of JAIKXA010000055.1, from coordinate 3,464 downwards.
AGTTTTCTTGAATATGTCTGTCCGGATACGGGCATGCATGCCTCAAATCCGAGATCAGCTGCGATAAGAGCTTCAAGTTCTTTTACCTTTGACTCATCATTCTCGAAGAGCTCCATGAAACTAGCCTGGGTACCGGTGGTGCCCTTAGAGCCTAAGAGCTTGAGTCTTCCCATCTGGAACTCAAGATTTTCAACGTCCATAAGGAGTTCGTTGAGCCAGAGTGTAGCACGCTTTCCTACAGTTGTTAACTGTGCGGGCTGAAGGTGGGTGTATGCTAAGCAGGGAAGAGCCTTATATTTTTCAGCGAACTCTGCTAAGTTCTTTATAACCTGTCCTGCTTTCTTAAGCACGAGCTTTGATGCCTCGCGGAGAACGATAACGTCGGTGTTGTCTGTTACGTAGCATGAGGTAGCACCAAGATGGATGATGGGCTCTGCCTTCGGGCACTGCTGTCCGTATGCATATACGTGGGACATAACGTCGTGACGTACTATCTTTTCTCTTTCCTTAGCCACATCGAAGTTGATGTCTGTAGCGTGTGCTTCAAGCTCTGCCACCTGCTCATCTGTGATGTTAAGGCCTAATTTCTTCTCTGATTTTGCGAGGGAGATCCAGAGCTTTCTCCATGTACGGAATTTGAATTCTTCACTGAATATGTACTGCATATCGTCGCTTGCATAACGTGTTGAAAGCGGGGATATGTATTTTGTTCTGTCTTCGGACATTGTTGTTCTCCTTATTGTTTTTTAGCCCTCCCCTCAAGGGGAGGGTGTCCCGAAGGGACGGGTGAGGTGTTACCTGTAAGGGTGTTAAGCCTCACAAAGTTGTTTTGCTACAATCTCTGCCGCCTGAGGAAGTATCATCCACTCGGCCTGCTCCATGACTCTTCTCTGAAGTACCTCGGGGGTGTCGCCGTCGAGTACGTCCACAGCTTTCTGCAGGATTATCTTTCCGCCGTCGGTCACTTCATTTACGAAATGAACGGTCGCGCCGGTTACTTTTACGCCGTAATTAAGTGCCGCTTCATGGACATGCAGTCCGTAGAAACCGTCTCCGCAGAAGGAAGGGATGAGAGCGGGGTGGACATTTATGATCCTGTCGGGATACTGCTTTACAAAGTCTGCCGAAAGCACAAGCATGAAGCCTGCCAGGATTATCATCTGTATCCCGTTTTCATCCAAAGTCCTTTTCAGATCTGCTTCAAAGGAGGGTTTGTCGGAATACTTTTTCCTTTCAACAACTACTGACTTGATACCTGCTTTTGCAGCACGCTCCAAAGCAAATACTCCCGGCTTGCTGGCTACTACCAGAGCTATCTCTCCATGGGGTATTTTACCGGCTTTTTCAGCATCTATAAGTGCCTGCAGATTAGTGCCGCCACCGGAAACGAGGACGGCGATTTTTGTTTTTAGCATATAAAAACCTCTCGTCTTAAACTATGTCTCCTGAGGAGCAACGCTACGAGGGATCTTAAGATTCTTCGCTACGCTCAGGATGACAAACCAGATTGATATCAGATCAACTCTACGCCTTCGATACCTTCAGCCAACTCTCCGATGACATATGCATCGATATCATTAGCCTTAAGGTTTGCGATAGCCTTATCCACATCCTCGGGAGCTACGATAACGCTCATGCCAACACCCATGTTGTAGGTGTTGAACATATCATGCTCGTCGATCTTGCCTTCTTTTGCAAGGAGGTTGAAGATGGGAAGAACTCTTACGTCTGACTTCTTGATGCGAGCGCCCAAGCCCTTCTTTATGCTTCTCGGGATGTTCTCATAGAAGCCGCCGCCTGTGATATGGGAGATACCCTTAACCTTAACTTCGTCGATGAGCGCCAGGATGGGCTTTACATAGATCCTGGTAGGAGTAAGAAGTGTCTCGCCAAGACCCTTGCCGCCGAGCTCAGGGATCGGGATGGTAAGATTGGTATGCTCTATATTAAATACTTTTCTAACGAGTGAAAAACCATTTGAATGAACACCTGTTGAAGGAAGGGCGATAACTACGTCGCCTGCTTTCTGTGTTGAGGTGTCAATAACGTTTGCCTTATCAACGATACCTACTGAGAAACCTGCAAGGTCATATTCTTCCTCGGGCATAAGTCCGGGATGCTCAGCAGTCTCGCCGCCGATAAGTGCACAGCCTGACTGAACACAGCCTTCAGCCACACCGCCTACGATGGTAGCTATTTTCTCGGGGATGTTCTTGCCGCATGCGATATAGTCAAGGAAAAACATGGGACGTGCGCCGCAGCAGATGATGTCGTTTACACACATAGCTACGCAGTCAATACCTACGGTATCATGCTTGTCCATCAGGAATGCCAGCTTGATCTTTGTACCAACACCGTCGGTACCGCTGACGAGTACGGGCTCCTTCATACCGGCGATATTGGGAACAAAGAGTCCTCCGAAACCTCCGATATCAGGGGTGCTTTCAGATGTTTTTGTCCTGGCGATGCTGCTCTTCATGAGCTCCACTGCCTTGTAGCCTGCGGTGATGTCAACACCGGCTGCCTTGTAGCTTTCGCTGAAACTGTTGTTCATGGTTTTCCTCCGTTTGTAAGGTTTGTTTTATAGTATTTTACTGCAGTTACTTTGTATTTATAAAACACCAAGAAGTTGTCATGGTTAAACCATGGCAACTTCTGTATTTGCTTGTAAAACTTTTTCTGAATTGGCCTTGCGTTCTTTGTCTAATTTATCTGCAAGGGTATCGTCCGATAATGATAAGATTTCAATAGCAAGTAATGCGGCATTGCTCGAGCCGTCTATGCCAACGGTCGCAACCGGAATGCCGGAAGGCATCTGTACCGTGGAAAGGAGTGCGTCCATACCGCCGAGCGAGGATGCATTAACGGGTATGCCGATAACGGGTATGGTGGTATTAGCTGCTATAGCGCCTGCCAAATGAGCAGCCATGCCGGCAGCAGCTATTATAACCCCGAATCCGTTTTGTCTGGCATTTATCGAAAAGTCTCTTGCTTCTACAGGCGTCCTGTGAGCGGAGAATACGTGTATCTCGTAGGGAACCTCAAATCTCTTTAAGATATCTACGGCCTTTTCAAGCTTGGGAAGATCGCTTTTGCTCCCCATGATGATGCCAACTTTTTTCATTTATCTGAACCTCTTATTACCTATATTATAGTGTACAAAAAAGACACAATCATTGTAGCATAGAGTTCGTGGCAAGTCAATATGGGCAAAATGACGAAAGAAAAAATATTTTTACTATATTTTATAGTCATTTTTTTTGCTTAAAAGTACAAATGACAAATTTGGAATTTAGTTTCGTTCGGCTTTTAATTATAATATATTTGAAAAACATTTAAGAATAATAGACATGAAAACGGAGTATTTGCCAGATTGATAGGATGCCTTAAAGATTTACAAGTGCATTGGATTTCGGTATTACAGATAATATAGTGGTATTAAAGAATAAGGAAATTATACAATA